>JBOGOU010000408.1:0-44436 GCA_050748205.1 Pyrinomonadaceae bacterium
CTTATATGAGCTGCTCTATAACCATTTCAAAGAGAAGGATTGGTTTCTGATCAAAGCTCTGAACGTTTTTCAGTACGTCACTTTTCGCACCGCATATGCCACCATCACAGCGCTGCTACTATCGCTAATGTTCGGCGGGAAGTTAATCGAGGCATTACGAAGATGGAACATAGGACAACAGATTCGGGAGGAGGGCCCTCAAGCGCATAAGGCCAAACGAGGCACTCCGACCATGGGCGGCGTACTCATCGTCGGCTCTGTGCTGATTTCAACTCTGCTCTGGGCGCGCCTGACAAATATTTACATCTGGACCGTCATTATCGCGACAGTTGCCTTCGCGACCATTGGCTTCTTGGATGACTACGCCAAGATGGCCAAACAGCGAAGCCTGGGTCTTACGGGCAAGCAGAAGTTGTTGTTCCAGTTACTGATTGCCCTCGGTGTCTGGATCGTTCTTTTTGTTTCGACGAAGTTCCCATGGAATGTGAGCATCCCGTTCGTGAAGACCACGGCCGAGCCCACAGGTATCAGCTACATTGGCCCATATCTATATCTGGGATTGATAGTCATTGTGCTGCTCGGTTGGTCAAACGCCGTGAACCTGACAGATGGCCTGGACGGACTCGCAATCAGCGTGACCTTCATAGCGATGACTGCCATGACAGGATTCACCTACCTGAGCAGCGACGCTCGCTGGGCAAGATACCTGGAGCTTACTCATCGTCCAGAGGCGGCGGAGTTAACGGTGTTTTGTGGCGCGATGGCCGGAGCAAGTCTGGGGTTCCTTTGGTACAACGCACCACCTGCTGAAGTATTCATGGGAGACGTAGGAAGTTTGGCAATCGGAGGTGCTATCGGCACCGTGAGCATCCTCACAAAACAGGAATTCATGCTTGTTATGGTCGGCGGCGTTTTTGTGCTCGAGGCTTTGTCGGTGATGCTGCAAGTAGGCGTTTTCAAAATGACCAAGAGGACAACGGGCACTGGCAGGCGGCTTTTTAAGATGACGCCCTTACACCATCACTTTGAGATGCAGGATTGGAAAGAGTCGAAAATCGTATTTCGATTTCTAATCCTGGCAATTCTTTTTGCGCTGTTGAGTCTTTCGACGTTGAAGCTGAGATGAAGTTTGGAACTCACTGGCAGGAAAGTCTTAGTCATTGGTGCGGCGCGTAGCGGGATTGCCTGCGCGAGATTTTTGGTCGCGCATGGCGCCACGGTTGCTCTCAATGATCAGAAGCCGATTGAAAAATGGAGGCCCGAAGCGCTCGCCCTGAACAAAGAGGGGATAGGTTGTCTTCCCGGCGAAGCGCCCGGTTGGTTGCTGGAGAACATCGATCTGGTGGTCGTCAGCCCCGGCGTGCCGGTGAAGAGCATTCCCATCAGGTATGCGGAGCGTGCAGGGGCGGAAATCATCGGGGAGGTCGAGCTCGCAGCTCGCTTTTTGAAGGGGCGCATAGTCGCCATTACGGGAACAAACGGTAAAACCACGACCACGGCGCTGATTGGTGATTTGTTTAGAGACGCAGGATTGCCGGTGCAAGTGGGAGGGAACATCGGCACGCCGCTCATCTCGCTGGTTGAAGATTCAAGGGATGACGGCTGGACGGTTGTGGAACTATCGAGCTTTCAATTGGAGACGATCAAGGAATTTCACCCGTCGGTGGCCGTCGTTTTGAACGTTACGCCGAATCACATGGATCGTTACGAATCATTTAAGGATTACGCCGCGGCCAAACACCGGATTTTTACTAATCAGGGCCCCACGGATCTGGCCGTGCTGAATGGCGATGACGAAGTTGTTTCGTCCTGGGCCGACGGCTTGCGGGCGCACGTTGTGAAATTCAGTGTGCAAAGGGAATTGGCGGAAGGTCTTTTCCTGCGCGGCCGCGAGCTTGTCTCGCGCGCCGGAGACGGTGAACGAGTGCTCATGATGCGCGACGAGATGAAACTTCGCGGGCTGCACAATGTTGAGAATGTTCTGGCGGCGCTTGCTGCCGGGCTCGCATGTGGCGCCAATCTTGAATCGATGCGCAAGACGATCAGGAACTTTGAGCCGGTTGAGCACCGTCTGGAGTTGGTTGCCGAGATCAACAGGGTCAAGTTTTACAACGACTCGAAAGCCACAAGCGTGGATGCGACCGTCAAGGCGCTGGAAGCGTTTGCTGAAGAGCCCGGCAAGGTAGTGCTTATTCTAGGAGGTTTAGGAAAAAAGGCGCCTTACGCTCCGCTCTCCAATCTGGTGCGAGAGAAAGTCAGACAGCTTGTCTTGATTGGCGAAGACGCGGAAGTTATCGCCGCGGAACTGGGAAAGGATGCGCCCAATCACCGCGCGAGTGACATGCAAGAAGCAGTCAGAGTTTCGTTTCAGTCGGCGCGGCCGGGCGATATCGTCCTGCTTGCCCCGGCTTGTGCAAGTTTCGACATGTTTGAAAGCTTTGAGCATCGTGGCAGGGTTTTCAAAGAGGAAGTCCAATGTCTAAAGTCCAAGGTCCAACGTCCGATTGGCTGACCTTGGACTTTGGACCTTGGGCGTTGGAAGGCTTTTAGCAAATGGCACGAAGGCTTTATCCAGACAAATGGTTGTTTGCCGCCACGGTGGGTTTGGCCCTCTTTGGCGTCGTCATGGTTTACAGCGCTTCGGCCGTGATGGCCCAGCGCGACAATGGCAATCAGTTTCATTACGTTATCAAACAAGGAATGTGGACGACCATCGGTTTCATCGTGATGCTCGGGACAATGCAGGTTGACTACAAGCACCTGAGGAATCGTCGGGTGGTCTATGGCCTTCTTCTGCTAACGACTCTGTTACTGATCTCGGTTTTTGCCTTTAACAGCGTCAACGGAGCACACCGTTGGATCAAACTCAAGGCGTTCTCAATCCAGCCTTCAGAATTGTCCAAGCTGGCCCTCGTCATCTTTCTTGCACACTTCCTGGAAAGAAGGGCAGGTGAAGAGCGGCAGTTCTGGACCACTTTCGCGCCTTGCGCCTTTGTAACGGCTTTCTTTGCCGGTCTGGTTGTGATCGAACCCGATCTGGGGACTGCCTCAATGCTTGGTGTAGTTTTCTTAGTCATGATCTATACGGCGGGAGCGCGTATTAAGCATCTGGCTATCGCCGCCGTTCCGGCGCTAGTAGTGATGACAGGCTTAATGATTTTTGTTCCTTTTCGAATCCGGCGCCTGATCACCTTTCTCGATCCCTGGGCTGATCCGCAAGGGAGCGGCTTTCAAGTGGTGCAGTCGCTCATTGCCGTGGGCTCCGGCGGCACCAATGGGCTCGGCTTTGCGCAGGGCAAACAGAAAATGCTGTTTCTACCCTTTGCCCATTCCGATTTCATTTTTGCAGTTGTCGGTGAAGAACTGGGACTGGTAGGGGCGCTGGCGGTGGTTGCAGTTTTTGCTCTGTTTCTTTGGCGGGGCATTCGTACCTCGCTTCTCGCACCGGATCGATTTGGGATGTTGTTGTCGTTGGGCTTGGTAACGGGAATCGTCGCGCAGGCACTTTTCAACATCAGTGTTGTCCTGTCGATGGTGCCCACAAAAGGCATTCCGCTGCCGTTTATTTCGTATGGCGGATCATCCCTGGTACCAACCCTCGCCGCGGTCGGCATTCTGCTTAACATCTCGCAACAGTCAGTTGGTTCAATCGGCAAGGGGTTGCTGAGATCATTGGTTACCCATGCGGGCCGAAGGTTGGAACAACCGCGGGTCGCGACTGGGACGCGGATCGCTTCATCGCGTTTCGGGTAAGAGGATGCGCGCACTGATTGCCGCGGCGGGGACTGGCGGCCACATCTATCCGGGCATTGCCGTCGCGAAAGAGATTCTGCGGCGCGATCCGCACTCGGTAGTCAGATTTGTTGGGACGGCTCGCGGGCTCGAAACGAAATTGGTGCCTCAAGCAGGGTTTGAACTTTCGATCATTGACAGTGCGGGATTGAAGAACGTCGGTGCACGCGCGCGCGCGCGGGGGCTGGCTGTATTGCCCAAGAGCTTTCGCGCGGCGAGGCAAGTCATCCGAGAGTTTCAGCCAGATGTTGTTATCGGTGCGGGAGGTTATGTTTCAGGTCCAGTACTTTTGACAGCGTCGCTGATGAGTCTACCGACTCTCGTAATGGAATCGAATGCCTTACCGGGCTGGACCAATCGGGTGCTCGCTAGATTTGTTGATAGGGCGGCAGTTTCTTTTGAAGCGTCGCTCGGTTTCTTTCGCGGCAAGGGTGTTGTCACTGGAAATCCGGTTCGACGCGAGTTCTTTGAAATAGCAGCCAGACAGCGAGAAGCAACGCGATTCTCGCTACTGGTGTTTGGAGGGTCGCAAGGTGCGCACGCCATCAACGAAGCGATGGTTGCGGCTTTGCCGCGACTAGAAGGGTTGCGCACTGTGTTGCGGATCACCCATCAAACCGGCGAGGCAGACTTTGAAGTGGTGCGCCAGGCATATTTGAACGGCGGCTGGGGCGAACAAGCGACGGTGATGCGATACATCGATGACATAGTTGCTTGTTTTGCGGAAGCTGACCTGGTTATTTGCAGGGCGGGCGCGACGACCACGGCGGAGCTGGTTGCGGCTGGCAAGGCAGCAATAATGATCCCCTTTCCCCTTGCTGCCGATGACCACCAGAGAAAGAACGCGGAGGCACTCGCAGCAAAAGGGGCGGCAAAAATGATCCTGCAAAAGGATCTAACGGGACCAAAGCTGGCGGGAGAAATCGAAAATCTTGTTCGCGAGGTCGACGAAGTAACGAAGATGGAGGAGGCCAGTAGAAAACTGGCACGCGGCGACGCGGCGGCAGCGGCCGTTGATTTGATTGAGGAACTGGCGGGGAGCAGAAGACGGTAGGCAGGAGCAGGAGGCAGGAGGCACAAAAGCAAAGTACAAAGTACAAAGCACAAAGCACAAAGCACAAAGCACAAAGCACAAAGACCACTGACAACTGACAACTGACAAGACAACCGACCACTGACATGTTCAGAAGAATTCAACACGTTCATTTCGTAGGCATCGGCGGAATAGGTATGTCCGGCATCGCGGAGGTGCTGGTCAATCTTGGTTTCCGTGTATCCGGATCGGATCAGAAGCGATCAAGCGTGACGGACCGTTTGCAGCAGATGGGTGTTGAGTTTACCGAAGGTCATAAAGGAGAGAAGGTTGGTGACGCGCAAGTGGTTGTGCGGTCAACTGCGGTGCGCGACGACAATCCGGAGATCATTGAAGCCCATCGCCGCTCAATACCAGTAATCCCAAGAGCCGAGATGCTCGCCGAGCTGATGAGACTCAAGCCACACTCGGTGGCGGTTGCAGGCTCGCATGGGAAAACAACTACCACCTCAATGGTTGCGACTGTGCTCGGTCATGCCGGGCTGGATCCAACCATCGTCGTCGGTGGGGTGGTCGGCGCTTTTGGATCGAATGCCCATCTTGGAACAAGCGATTTGATGGTTGTCGAGGCTGATGAGAGTGACCGCTCGTTCCTGATGCTCACGCCAACAATTGCTGTGGTGACAAATATTGACCGTGAGCATATGGACTATTACCACGACATGGATGACGTGCGCACGTGCTTTACAAGTTTTGTGAACAAGGTTCCTTTCTATGGCGCCTCAGTGCTTTGCCTTGACGATCCTAACGTGCAAGCGATCATCCCTCACGTCGAACGCCGCAGGATGACATACGGGTTGAGCGCGCAAGCCGATATCTCGGCCCACGGAATCCGTTACGATCACAGTTTCGGGTCGACGTTCATTGTATGGCGGAGCGGAATTGCCATCGGCGAGATCAGCCTGCGCGTGCCGGGCCTGCACAATGTTTACAACTCGCTGGCGGCGATCTCCGTTGGTTTGGAATTGGATGTCCCCTTCGCCCAGATCGCAGAGGCCCTGGGCAGTTTTGCGGGCGCGGGCAGGCGATTTCAGCATAAGGGTGAGGTGGGAGGCGTGCTGGTCATAGACGACTATGGTCATCATCCCACTGAGATCAAGGCGACGTTGGCGGCCGCCAAGATCGGTTCGGGGGGCAGACGGATCGTCGTACTCTTTCAACCACATCGCTACAGCCGCACCCACGATCTCATGGAAGAATTTGCGCGCTCATTTAATAACGCTGATTCGCTGTTTATTACAGACATTTATCCCGCCAGCGAGGAGCCGATCGAAGGTGTAACGGCGGAAGTGTTGACCGAAGCCATCAAACGCTTTGGCCACAAAGACGCGCACCATATCGGACCGCTTGAAAATGCGGCCACCACATTGCGAGATCACGTTCAACCTGACGATCTGGTGGTTACGCTGGGAGCTGGAACAGTGAGCCGCGTCAGCGAACAGTTGCTCACGCTTCTGCGGGAACGAGGGGAAGCAAAGGCGGTTTGAGTTTTTGATGTCAGAACCAAATGAGGACATACAAATCAATGATCGCGATGCGGCGATAACTGAGATCGCAGCGAGGTTGGGAGTGCGCGCCGAACGAGGCAAACGATTTGCTGAATTGACCAGCCTGCGAGTGGGAGGAGCCATTGACTGGGTCATATCCCCGGAAACGGAAGAACAGGCGGCCGCTATCGTTGAGGCTCTGGACAAAGCGGGAATTGGCTGGCGCGCGCTTGGGTCAGGGAGCAATGTGCTTGCTGACGATGGTGATCATCACTACGTAGTTTTGAGTCTTAAGGATCTGAAGGGCGAGGTGCGGTTTGATGGCGAACTCGTCCAAGTGAGCGCTGGTTATTCCTTACCACGCCTGTGCATTGACGTTGCGCGGCAGGGGCTCTCAGGCATTGAAGGGCTGGGCGGCATCCCTGGGACCGTGGGAGGCGCGCTTTGGATGAATGCCGGAGCCTATGGACACGAGATTGGAACCGTTACAGAGAGCGTTAGGGTAGCCCGCGAGGGCAGCGTGGCTGAAATTCCGGGAAGCGCGATCAAGTGGAACTACCGCCACACTTCATTTGCCGAAGGCGAGTTATTGCTAGGTGCCACGCTGCGGCTGAAGCCCGACGATCCGGAACAAATTCAGGCCCGCATGGAGGATGCGAAAAGCCGAAGGCTCGCTACGCAGCCGCACGGCGGCCGCTCCGCTGGTTGTTTCTTCAAGAATCCCCCCGAAGGAGCGATAGGGACCGGGCAGATCATTGATGAAATGGGCATGAAGGGAGAGCGGCGAGGTACCGCCGTGGTTTCGCCCATTCACGCGAATTTTATTGTTACCGAAGGAGAAAACGCGCGCGCTGAAGACGCGCTCGCATTGGCTGAAGAAATCCGGGAACGAGTAAGGCGCGAACAGGGAATTGAGCTGGAATACGAAGTCGAGCTTTGGCGAGCCAACAAACCTGAAAAACCTGACGAGGACGAGACAGCCAAGGAGTAGGTAAGTGAGAGAACAAGTAATCCCCCAGAAGGTTGGCAATCGAACTGGAATAGCAGCGAGGCGTCGCTCAGGCAGTCTGGCGCAGCGCCCCCTGCGACGTGATCGCGAGAATGCCGGCCGAACTTTAAGTGCGCGTATGCGCGCAATGCTGAGTTACGTTCCAGTCCTTCTAAGGCTGGCTCTCGCGATAGCGGTCGGAGGGCTACTGTTTGCGGGATATCGCGCCGCCGTCGCCGCCAGCTTCTTTCAGCTTCGCAAGGTTGAGATTCAAGGAAATGCGCGCACTTCAAACGAAGACGTGCAGAACCTCGTGCAGCGCTCCGTCGGAAATGCCGGCGTTTGGCAGGCCGATCTTAAACAAATCGGCGCCCGGCTGGAGCGACTTCCATGGATTCGAGTTGCGATGGTTTCGCGCGTGCTGCCTGATGGCATTCGCGTGCGCATCCTGGAACGCCAACCACGCGCTGTGGTGCGTACGTCCTCAGGCCGGTTTCTTTGGGTAGATGAGGATGCAGTGCTCTTAGGCGAAATGCTGCCGACGGACCAGATGCCGCCGTTTTTTCTGCGGGGCTGGAATGAAGAAGAAGGGGAGACAGCGCGCAAAGAGAATAGCGAGCGCATCAAGAGGTTTCTGACATTGGAGCAGGATTGGATTGGGGCCGGTTTGGCAGAGCGCGTCAGTGAAGTGAACCTCATCGACATTCGTGATGTGCGGGCACAACTTGCGGGCGACGATTCCCAGATTGAGATTCGACTTGGCTCTCAGGATTTCCGTAAGCGCCTTCAGAACGCTCTCAATGTCTTGGATGAGCATCGTCAAACACCCCGTGGACCTTTCATAAGTTATGTCGATATTAGTCAAGGCAAGCGCGCGGTCATAGGTTTTATGTCAGGTGCGCACACGTTCAGCGATAGCGTCGATTCTTCGGCGAGGCCATCGCCCGGGGAAACCAGAAGGGGCGAGACTACTGTGAGGAGGAGTCAAGCGTCGACAGCTACTGCCGCTCGGAACGACAAGACACCCAGGAAACGAGAAGCCAAAGCGAGTCGCAATGATTGAGAACGTCGAGGCGTGATCGCTGCGGGCTTTCGACAAAGATCGTCGCCAGTCCCCCTTAAGGAGCAAGAGTTAGATGGCTAAGCGCACCCATCACACGATCGGTCTGGACATAGGAACCAGCAGGGTGACGTGTATCGCCGGCGAACCGGGTGAAGGTGGCCTGCTCGACATTGTCGGGATCGGAGAGGCCGAGGCCCGAGGGCTTCGTAAAGGTGTGATTGTGAATCCCGATGCAGCCATCGACGCCATCAAGAAGGCCGTGGAGGAGGCTGAGAGAATGAGCGGCATTGATGCGGAAGAAGTGACCATCAATCTCGCCGGATCTCACATTCTCGGATTTAACGGCCAGGCCATAGTTGCTGTTTCCGGACGCGATCGAGAGATCACCCATGAAGACGTCAGACGCGCAATCGACTCTGCGTGTGCGATTCAACTCCCGGCGGGCCGAGAGATAGTTGACCGCCTGCCGCAAGAGTTCATTGTTGACGATCAAGATGGAATCAATGATCCGGTAGGAATGATTGGCGCCCGGCTAGCGGTCAAAGTTCACATTGTTACCAGTCCAGTCACGGCGCGCCAGAACGCCATCAACGCGGTCAATCGGGCAGGATTGATCGTTGCGGATATGGTTTTGGAGCAACTTGCTGCCGCAGAAGCGTCGCTTACTGAAGACGACAAGGAGTTTGGCGCCGCCCTGGTAGACGTGGGTGCGGAAACCACCGGGCTGGTTATCTACCAGCGCGGAGCGGTGCAACACACAGCGGTCTTTCCCCTGGGAGGCTCCCACTTCACAAATGATATTGCGTTTGGCCTGCGCACGCCGATTCCCGAAGCAGAAAAGATAAAGCGCGCCGTTGGCTGTGCCTGCAGTACCTCGTTAAGCGAGATGGAGCGCAGTGAACTCGTAGAGGTTCCGTCAGTCGGAGGACGGGCGCCACGGCAGCTCTCACGACAGATTCTCTGTGACATTCTTCAGCCGCGAGCCGAGGAGGTCTTGATGCACGTTGCCGACGAGATCAAAGACTCTGGTTGGGAGCGCCAGCTTTCAAGCGGCGTAGTGCTTACCGGTGGAGGAGCGTTGTTGAGCGGCATGACTGAGATAGCCGAACAGGTTTTTGATGCTCCCGTTCGAGTGGGTTTCCCGGAACGAGATCGCTTCGGCGGCTTGGTTGAGGATGTTCAGAGTCCTGCCTGGGCAGCCGCTACCGGATTGTCGCTGGTAGCATCGCGAGCACAGGCCACCGAAATGCGATCAGGTATGAGCCGCAGAGGCTCCACTGGCAAGCTCACGCATTTTGTTTCGAGATTTCGAAATCGTTTCAGTAGTATTTTTTGACAAGTTGTTGTATGCTCTCGCCCCGGTTGCACAAGATATTGTCCGCAAGATATCGATGCCGATGGCGCGAGCTACCCAATATAGAAGGAAAGGGCCTTGGAAGCCGTCCCGTTTTGGGAGAGAGGAAATAACTATGGCACCGGATGCTCGTAAACCTGGAACAGGCATTAATATCTTCATCGATGATGATCCCCCGATCACCGGTGCGCGGATAAAAGTCATCGGAATCGGCGGCGGCGGCGGCAATGCTGTTAACCGCATGATCGAAGCCGGCATCGAGGGAATAGAGTTTCTCGTTGCCAACACTGATCTGCAGGCTCTCAAGCGGTCGCGCGCGCCCATCAAGATTCAACTTGGAAGCAGGCTTACCAAGGGGCTAGGGGCGGGCGCTGACCCCGGCGTCGGGCGCGAAGCTGCCCTGGAGGATACCGACAAGATCATCGAGGTGCTGGAGGGCGCCGACATGGTTTTTGTCACCACTGGTCTGGGCGGTGGCACCGGCACCGGCGGCGCTCCGATCATTGCGTCGCTGGCGACAGAATTAAACTGCTTGACGGTCGCGGTCGTGACTAAGCCGTTTCATTTTGAGGGGCGCCGGAGAATGCAACAGGCGGAACATGGCCTGCGCGAGTTGCGCGAATGTGTGGATACAGTCATCACCATTCCCAATGAACGCCTGCTGCACACGGTAGAGAAGGGCGCTTCGTTGCCAGACTCCTTTAGAATTGCTGACGATGTGTTGCGACAGGCGGTCCAGGGCATCAGCGACTTGATTACGGTCCCTGGCTTAATCAATCTCGATTTTGCCGACGTCAAGTCGATTATGTCCGGAATGGGCATGGCACTGATGGGCGCCGGCCACGCCCGTGGCGAAAACCGCGCAATCGATGCGACGCAGCAAGCTATTTCTTCACCGCTTCTGGAAGAAGCATCAATTCAAGGTGCGAAGGGCGTGCTGATCAATATTACGGGTGGAGCTGACCTGACTCTCTACGAAGTGAATGCCGCTTCGTCGATCATTCGCGAATCCGCCGATGAGGATGCGAACATCATCTTCGGTGCGGTCATCGATGAGGACATGCATGACGAGATGAAGATTACCGTGATTGCCACCGGTTTTGAACGAGAAGCCGTTGCCGTGGCTTCGGCCGGTTCGTCAACGGCTCTACCGGCAACTGCGCCGCGCTTCACCGCGCGGCCACCAGACGATCTGCCGCGCCCGATGATGAGCCATGCCCGCTCGGATGACCTTGACGTTCCCACCTTCATACGAAAGAAGGCTGATTAGCCAGGCACTGTCCAAAATGGCGCTCCGCAGGAAGGCCCGGAGGCAAGGCCTTCCTTTTATTTTGCACGGAATGCTGGTGTTTTTGGTTTTCTACTTTGCTTTTTCTTTTCCGGTTGTGTAGCATGTCGGTCATTCCTTGCAGGATTTCCATTACGGGTAAAATTTCCCTCTCCTCGAATGGCCGCAGCCTGCGAGAGTATTGATTGTCGATCTGTGTCAGCTCATCCCATCCACTTGTTGTGCCTGGCGCGATTGACTTAAACCCGTCTTAGATTTTGGAGGTAAGAATCAGGTGAATCGTAAACTCATTAGAACCACACTCGCAGAGGTGAAAGGCAAAGTACGAGAAACGCCTCAGCCCAGAGAGCGAACAAACGGCAGTCCTCATCGCGGTCCCAGCAGCGATGGCGGAAGGGACGCCTCTCAACGTGCCGCGCAGCAGGCCGCGGTTCAAGTGCGCAAGCGCACTCCCCCTCCCATTGAGACTAACGCTGAAATCTTCTACTACAAGAAACAGATCGATGCGCACACTCCCATGGTTATCGTCTTGATGGATGGTGAGGAGATCGAAGGCACAATCGAGTGGTATGACCGAGGCGCGCTAAAAGTCAATCGCCAGTCGGCGCCCAATCTTCTCGTGCTGAAGCGGAACATCAAATACATGTACAAGGCCGACGAACGCGTCGAGCAAGCGGCGGAGTAAGTTAGTTGAACTTACCAGTTTGACTCCCTACATCGTCCTTCGTCCCGCACCTTACGCGCGGCGTCCTGAACCCATGAGACAGTTCCCCAATAGCTCTTCGCACGTCGGTGGTCGACCAAAGCGCTTGTTGCCACGGATCGCCATCACGATGGGTGATCCTGCGGGGATCGGTCCAGAAGTCGTTCTGAAGGCAGTTGCCGAAGAGGAAATCAGACGGATGTGTGTCCCTGTGATTGTTGGGGACGCGCAGCTATTGGCCCATACGGCACGCACTCTTGACCTCCAATCCGGCTACGATATTATTCGCCAGGGGGAACCTATCCCCGACGACCTCTCGGAACCCGTTATTTTCCACCTGGACAACATAGGCGGGTTCATCGAACCGGGAATCGAATCGGGCGCGGCTGGGAAAGCGGCCGCCGGATACATCGAAGCCGCAGTCGGGTTGTGTGCTGCGGGAAGTGTTGACGCAATCGCAACCGCTCCTATCAACAAACGGGCCTTGTTCCTCGGTGGGTACAGCTTTCCGGGGCACACGGAGTTTCTCGCGCACCTCACTGGCAGCGAAGATTGCGCAATGGCCTTCGTAGCGGCGAATTTACGAATTGTGTTGCTCTCCACACATGTGCCGCTAGCGGAAGCCATCAGGCTGGTGGAGCGTGATCGCATCATGCGGACGATCAATCTCACTCATCGTGAACTCCGTCGCTGGGGCATCGAACGTCCGCGCCTGGCGGTGGCCGCGCTTAATCCTCATGGTGCGGAAGGCGGACTGTTTGGCGTCGAGGAGGCATCGGAGATCGTTCCCGCCATCGAAGCCTCCCACGGAGTCGATGACGTCAATGTTCGGGGGCCATTCCCCGCAGATACAGTCTTCCTGCGCGCGTCACGGGGAGAGTTTGACGCCGTGATCGCCTGTTATCACGATCAGGCGATGATTCCTGTAAAATGTCTTTCCTTTGGCGAAGCCGTCAATGTTACTTTGGGCTTGCCGTTCATTCGCACCTCCGTCGATCACGGCACTGCGTTTGACATCGCGGGGAAGGGACTCGCCGAACATTCGAGCATGCTTGCGGCGATCAAGTTGGCGGCAGAACTCTCAACCAGCGCCGGCGAGAGCAGTCGCGCGGTAGAAGTTTGAGTACAAATGGTCAGTGACAAAGACAAATCACCACGGCTGAGTCAGAGGCACGCACGCCGGATTCTGGTTGTTGATGATGATCCGGCAATCCTCCGGCTCGTGAAGACGGTCCTGGAAAAAGAGAAGTACACCGTAATGACTGCTCGCGATGGGCGAGAGGCTTACAAGCTGATCCAGAATGATCAGAATTTCACCGCGGCGATATTCGACGTGGTGATGCCGCATATCTCTGGCCCCGAGCTAGTACGGTTCATGAAGACGGAAAAAAGATTGATGAGCATTCCCGTGATGATGATGACTGCGGAGCAGGACCCCAAGCTGTCGTCAGATAGTTTCGCCGCGGGTGCCGTCGTATTCTTGCCAAAACCGTTCACCACCGCCCAGTTGCTAATCATGCTGCAAATGCTGATCGGCAAAGGCGAATAGACCCTGCCTGGTGGTTCTATTCTGAAAATGCGCACTCCTTATTTCTTTCGTTTTTCCTTCCTGGCCGTTTTGGTGCTTGTGTCCATTGATGCGAAAGCTGACCTAAGCGCAAAGCAGGCGCGCAAACTGATCAGCCGAATGGCGGGCTTGGAGCTTCCTAATAGCGCTGTTCGTGTAAAAAGAATCTTTGCGAGGGACACGTCATTAACGGGGGCAACGGCGGAAATTCAAGGAGTTTTTAGACTTGAGAAGGATGAGCAAGGTCGATGGCGAGTGGCGGAGATGCGCGCTGGTGAGAGCCAGTGGGAACCGCTCGACTTTGTTCCTGGCGTTGAGCGGTTGACAGAATTGACCGGGGCTTGTGCTGGACCTAATCTGAGTACCAAAGCAGGGACTGACCCCAGCCCCAAACGCGCGCGCTGCTTGATTGCTGGTCTGCTTTACCTCGAATCTCCTTCAGATGCCGTCCGCATCAAGTCTGTTTCTCCCGGATTGTCCCTCGCTCGTCCCACTGCCCTGGTTGAAGCATTGATCGAACTAGACTTTCAGTTTGCTCGCAACGGCAAGGGCGATTGGTCGATCACCGGTGTGCGCGCTGGCAGTGATTGGATCAATCCGGAAAAGGTACTTAGCTTAGCGAACGCGTGGAAGGGCGAGCGGGCGCTTTACGAACTTAAGTCCATGGCTAATGCGCTGGAGACGTTTCGCCGGGAGCGCCTTTTCTATGTGGAATCCGATTCACACACAGTCCTCATTGATCATCTTAATCCCCAGTTCCTGCCGCATGTAATTCGCGTTGACCCCTGGAAAAGACCTTATCTTTACCGCGGCGAGCGCGACCACTTTACTTTGCGCTCCGCTGGTCCGGACGGCAAAGAAGGTACGCCAGACGACCTGGTGGTAACCAACTCCTCACAATAGCTTCGCCACAGCCCATTCTCACAAAGGCGCCATCCAGAAAAATCCCAATTCGTGCTATCCCAATTGGTGCAATCCCAATTGGTGCTATTGACAGCGATCGGCTTCTGGAGTATTGTGCGCACTCATTTCGTTTAGCGGCTGAATTCTCCCCGAGCCTAGCAGCCTCGCATCACTCACCGACTCCAGCCGAGGAGTTAAACACAACTCAATCGAGGAGTGCTCCCGATGAAACGTGCTTGCCGTCTTCACCCGCCGTTGGTTCGCTGGACCAGTGTGTCTGTTTGTCTGCTCCTGGTTGTCAGTTCGCTCGCGGCCAGCCAACCGGCGTTTGCCGACAGAGATTCGATCCTGCCTCAGCGAAGAGAGTATCCGCCAAATGACAAGGCGCGAAAGGTGAATCCTCCACCGCTGGAAAGAGGAGTTGCATTCTCAGGTCTTCCCAATCTGAACGATGTCCAAAGGAGGCGTCCACCCACGCCGGAAACGCCACCGGAGATTCCCTCGCTTGGTCGCTCGCGGCGCAAGCCGATCGAGTCACGCAATGGCCGGAGGGTGGGAGATCCGGGCAGGACTGGTGAAGTAGGGAGGATCGAAAAGAGGCGGCCCACAAACTCGGCGAGATATGTCACGAACCGGGCGAGCCGGGACTCCCTGGCGATCGGCGCAAACACAATCAAGGAAAAGCGCACCCGATCGCACCACGCGGCGCCAATCGGCACTTACGATGACCAGTTTGTTCAGAGCTTCTTCTATTGGGCGCTCCTGAGATTTCCCACCTCGGCAGAGCTCACCTATTGGACCGACATTCTGCGCAAAGGATTTCCCCAGGGACAGAGCTCGGTACTGTACGGGAATCGGGAATTGGGCATGACTGTGTTTGAATCGGCCGAATACGCCGCCCGAAATCGCAATAATCACTGGTATGTTTACGATCTCTATAAGACTTACCTGATGCGCGAACCCGATGCCGGTGGCTGGGCATACTGGGAGAACCTTGTGCCCACAATCGGACGAGAAAACGTGCGCCACGCCTTTGATGATGCCCCTGAGTTCGCCGGCATTGTAGCGTCATTGATCCCACATGGATCGGCCACCAGCGCGGCATCATCACTAACAACGGCTCGAGTGGATCCCTTTAATAAGACCGGCGATCAGTTACGGGCGCGCGACTGCGAGTGGAGTATTGGATTGTTGAGTTTGCCGGGTCGTGCCGGTCTCGATCTCGGTTTGGGATTGTCATATTCATCACTGGTCTGGACCAGGTCCGCATTATCTTCGGGCGGCGGGTATCTCTACTTCAACGAAGACAACTCTTCGCCCAGTCCCGGCTTTCGCTTGGGCTTTGCCGCCGTGCAACCGAAGTATTTTGACGCCGAGACAGCAAGAAACGTCTTCATGCTGATCACTTCGTCAGGCCAGCGAGTCGCACTCAGGCAGGTCGGCACGTCGAACATCTACGAAGCAGCCGATTCTTCTTATTTGCAACTTATCGATAATGGCAGCAGTCTTTTGGTGCGTTCCACCGATGGCACGCAGTTGACGTATGAGAAGTTCGAAAACGAGTGGCAGGCGACCAAAATTAAAGATCGCAACGGCAACTTTATATCCGTTGTTTACAAGTGGTGGGGCGATATCGACACGGTCACCGACACCCTCGGGCGGATCTTCTACTTTAGTTACGACGTCAACAACAATCTGAATTCGATCACCCAGAACTGGAGCGGGTGGTGGCGCACGATGGCGAGCTTTGGCTGGGGCGCGAGTCACATTATGAATGTGTCGAGTCTCACCGGTGTCGCAGTAGTCGGTACTTATCAGGGGGAGTCAATTCCGGTGCTGCGGCAGGTGGGATTGCTCGACGGCTCTTATTACACGTTTGAGTACACGGGCGCGGCTCAGGTAAACATGATTCGGCGCTACACCTATGACAATGTGCAGCGCTCTTACATGGCTTACGATTATGACAACCCGAATAATGATTGTCCGCGTATAACACAGACGCGCGTCTGGGCGGAGAACTGGACGGGTGTGAATGGAGTGCCGACGGAAGTGGCCACGCAGTTCAGCTTGCCTGGCGACGGCTCGCACCAAATGACGGCGCCTGATGGCACCGTTTACAAAGAGTTCTATGGCACAGGCTGGCAGAAAGGATTGGTGACGCAGAGCGAAGTCTGGTCAGGAGGTATGCGTCAGAAGTGGACTACGCTCAGCTACACCCAGGACAACACTGGTGTAAGTTACCAAACCAATCCGCGCGTGACGGAAAGGAACATCTATGACGGAGCCGGCAACCGCAATCGGACTACCGTTAGTTATCAAACGTTCTCACTGCCAAGCGGTGCGAGTTGCAGCCTGCCGAGCGACGGTTACCAGTACTGGGGTGATGCGGTGAACGTGTTACGCCGGTCGCATACTGACTACAATCTTTCGTCGAGTTATCTGAATTCGAATCTCCGTATTGTGGGACTGCTTTCAAGCCAGTCAATTTATGAGGACGGAAACAATCTGAAGGCGCGGACAGATTTTCATTATGACGAGCCCGGGTCGGCGCAATACCAGGGTTCTCCCATACAGCATGACGAGAGCAACTACGGTTCAGGATTCGTGTCCGGACGCGCTAATCTTTCTAGCGTGTATCGCTACGACGTGAACAACACCAGTCAATACACAATTTGGACTATGCAGTACAACACCACGGGGTCTCTGATTGCAACTGCCGAGCCGGTGGTGGGTCATCAAAGTTCGATAGGCTATGCTGATAATTTCTCAGACAGCGTTAATCACAACACTCTGGCTTATCCCACGACCTTCACAGATGCCGATGGCTATTCATCTTACGTGCAGTACAACTACGACTATGGTTTGAAGACACGTACCCAGGGACCACCGCCGGCTGGCCAGCCGCAGGGTTCGATCCAGACCCTCACATATGATGCGGCCCTGAGAATTGACACGATCACGACCGTGAACAACGGCGCTTACACAGTGTTTTGGCACGGACCCAACTACACGGGCAGCTTTCAAACCGTCAATAGCGTAAGTAATGAATTGTATACGAACCGGATTTTTGACGGGTTAGGCCGTCTCATAGCCGTGGCTAACAATAATCCTAGTAGTGCCGGTGGGTACAAAGCGCAATGGACCCAATACGACTCGCTGGGTCGAGTGAAGAAACAGTCAAACCCTACTGAAATCGATGGCTACTGGAATCCTTATGGTGACGATGGTGCGGGCGCTGTTTATACGCAGCAGAGCTATGACTGGAAAGGCCGTCCCGCAATAACGACGAATCAGGATGGCACGCAGAGATATGCGAGTTACGAGGGTTGCGGCTGCGCCGGCGGTGAAATTGGCACCATAACGGATGAAGTAGGAAGGCAAAGAAAGGTCTACGAAGATGTTCTAGGGAGACCGTGGAAGACGGAGGTCATGAACGGCGGTAGCGTCTATACGATCACTGCAAATACGTTCAATGCGCTTGACCAGGTAACGCTCACACGCATAACTGACAATACGACCGGCGCCTTTCAGGACACAAGCATTACTTATGACGGATATGGTAGGCCGTTGTCGAAACACCTACCTCAGCAGAACTCGGGCACAGCGATAAACTATTCCTACAATTCTGATGACACTCTTTACTCAGTCACTGATGCGCGGGGAGCGAGCGCGACTTATGGATACAACGGACGGCATCAAGTCACTTCAATAAATTACAGCACACCTTCAGGCGTGACGCCGACCGCCAATGTCATCTTTGCCTATGACGCCGCCGGCAACCGAACTTCGATGACGGACGGTCTCGGCAGCAAGAGCTATGACTACGATCAGCTTTCGCGGATGACTTCTGAGACACGCTACTTCAGCGTGCTCGGTCAGTATTACACTTTGTCCTACGGATACAATCTAGCCGGAGGGTTAACGAGGAGTACGGATGCCACAAACATGACCATTAATTATGGCTATGACAGTATTGGCAGGCTCAACAGCGTGACTGGCTCGGATAATCTTTATGGGGGAGTGTCGAACTACGCTTATAACTATCAGTATCGTGCTTGGGGTGGACTCAAATCGATGGTTGACGGGAGCAACCACAGCTCATCGGTGCTCTATAATGCAAAGATGCGACCGTCGCAGTTTGAGATGAGCGGCTCCGCCGTTAGTCAGAACTACGATTATTACAACGACGGCCGCGTCAGTTTCGTACACAGCGCGACAGATCTAAACTTCGACCGCTCTTACTTCTATGATCATGCTGGAAGGCTGATAGAGACGCGCACCGGAGGTCACGCTCGCGGCGATTACGGGGAGATGCCCTACTTTGAGACCTTTGGTTATGACGCATTCGACAATCTTAAGGCACGCGAGTCTGACTCCTGGAACTGGCAAACTACCGCCTGGGATGTTGCTTCATATTCGAACTACAGGCGAGCGGGATGGGGCTATGATGCTGATGGCAGAAACACTTCCATTGAGGCGCGCAGCTACACATTCGACGCCGCCGGACGTCAAACTTTTATGACTGCGCCTCAAGTGCTTTGGAATGGCAATCAGATCACCGTCAGCCAGACAAGTGCTTACGATGCCGACGGCGCGAAGGTTTGCGAAACCGCTTCCGGAGTAACAACATACTATCTGCGATCGAGCGTACTGGGCGGCCAGATAATTGAAGAAATCAACTCGAGCGGCCAAAAGAATATCGGCTATGTATACTTGCCCAGTGGAAAAAAGCTGGCCGTACAGTCTTACGGCAACGTCGCATGGAAGCAGACAACACCTCTTGCCACAACCGAAATCCACACCTCTTCCACGACTTCGGTTGCAGGCCGAACAGAATTCGATCCATTAGGAGCTGACATCAGCTTGACGGCGCCCCCCGAACCGCCACCTGTCATAGATCAGGGAGACATTGGTGCTGGCCACTTCGGAGGCATTATGGACGCGCGGTGGACCGACTTCTTCAATGTTTCGAGCGGCTGTTCAGCGGCAGGAGTTGCGGCGTCCTGCAGCGGTCCGATGTCTAATTCAAATCTGGAGGCCGAGATGCGAGCGTTTTTCGGCTACCGATGGTACGACCTACCGGGCAATGCAAACGAGGCGGCGCAGGGAGAGGAGCGATACTCGTCGATCTATTTGCCTGGGATGAGTGGGGGACTCGGATACGATCCCGAATTTAATCGCGTTATTGGATCGGTGACAGTGACCTACAGCAGCGGAGCGGTGCAAAGACTGACAGATCCCACACTCGATGAGTATCAGGGAATTCAAACAGCTTACCTGCAGGACACGGGCATCGTTGATCTCAATACAAACACCGTGACGATTTTTGGTGGAGCTGAGTATTTCGTCTCGCCGCAGAACCCCGTACCCGTTCCAGGTCCAGACCCCACGAAAAAGCCTCGTGGGGGGATGGATGAAGACCAATGGAAGAATTTTCTGAAAGGATACAACTTGGCGCTAAGCAAGCTTAGTGATCCGAATTGCTTGGGAGCAATTTCTGTACTAGCGGGAGTGCTGGATCGGGATGGACCTAAGGGTGCGAAGGCTGTCTTGCAGGGAATCGGTCAGAGAAATAGTTTCGTGTATGTTCCAGTTATTCGCGGCGCGATAGCTCAAGCCAGTGGTACAGGCTTTGGCATTAATACCACTATTAGGCTAACTGATAGGTTCTTTCTTGGAGAGTTAGGTATGTCCAATCTCAACAGGGATGGCCTCCCCTATGCTGAGAGCCTCGCTTCTACGATTCTGCACGAACTGGTTCATGCTTTAGGCGGCGGTCACGCTAACGACGAGGAACACAAGCGAATGAATGACAGGATTCACACTGATTGTTTCGGTGGCTATTAGCGGTTGTTGTTGTGTCTCACTTCCGACGAGGATATTGGCTTTGAACATGCTTACTATATGCTTAACCAACAGTTCGACGAAATCTTGGTGCGCACCAAAATCAGTCAAGATGAGTCGCCAAACACGCCTCATCAGCTTGTTCTCAGTCATTGCGCTGATTTCTTTCCAGCTTTCCGCTTGCGGTGAACCGGTCCCAGAAGCAACCGAAGTGGACCGGGGCGACTTAAAAAATGCTAGTCAATTCTCAGATATCTCCGCTGCTGGTCCTGATTCGAGTTGGGTGGTAACGACGCATGGGGACTTGATACTGATTTCCACTCAACGCCAACAGCAAAAAGCGGATATCGAGTCCGGACAGGTAGCGGTCGTCAGTTTCATTGATTCAATGCACGGTTGCGTGGTTGATCGAAAGAGCCGGACTTGGACTACATCCGATGGAGGGAATTCGTGGCAGTTGGTTTCATCATCTGAGCAGCCAGCGCCCGCTTTCTATCTGCCGCAGCAGTTGATTTTTGTTGACAAGCTGAACGGCTGGCTAGTTGGTTTATTCTCGGTTTGGCAAACGGTTGACGGCGGCAAAACTTGGGGACAACAGTTTTCAGTCTCAACTAGCTTGGAAGAGAGAATTGGTCGCTTATATCGCGCTGTATTTATCAGTCAAGCAGTTGGATGGGTGACTTCAAGTGCGGGCCTGGTGATTCAAACTACCGACGGTGGCAAGACGTGGAAGACGCTCGCGGTAGCCTCTGACCGAACCGATGTGCACGACATCGCCTTCAGCGATGAACTTACAGGTTGGCTAATCGGCCGACCCAACGGCGGTATCTATCTAACTGAAGATCGTGGAGCAACTTGGCGCCAACAGTTTTTCAGTCCTGAAGATAACTATCTAAACTCCGTTCATTTCGTTAATCGAAACGAAGGATGGGCTGTCGGGTGGCGTTCTAAGGGTCTCGGAGACGACCGAGAGGGCGTGGTGCTGCACACATCCAATCGTGGGACCAATTGGTCGGAGAATGACATCGGCAGTAAGGAACCTTTCTTCAATAGAGTTTTATTTTATGATAATCGACACGGATGGCTCGTCGGTCGGGACAACATCTACTATACGGAGAATGGCGGGGAAAGTTGGAAGATCGCGCTGAAGCTCCCGCAGCCACACAGCTATAACTGACTTACGATTGGTTCAGCCAAGAGTGCCGCAGAATACCGACTTCCTCATCGGAAGGTTTGGATTCAACGCAGCCGAGACCGAAAGACTGGGACGTGCCTACGACAAAATCACCAGCGATAGGTGTCGGAAGTTCTTCGATGACACCCTTGCAGGCCTACGACGGAGCGGTCAAATCCAGAGTGGCTTCCAAACTACGCCAAATACGCTGG
This sequence comes from Pyrinomonadaceae bacterium, assembly GCA_050748205.1. Classification (GTDB taxonomy): domain Bacteria; phylum Acidobacteriota; class Blastocatellia; order Pyrinomonadales; family Pyrinomonadaceae; genus PSRF01. Next base: position 21,469 of record JBOGOU010000408.1, read on the forward strand.
CCCAAGCGCTCTCTATAACTACGATCAACAAGTACAGTTCTAACCTGACAGCGAAAGATGTTGGCGTCAGCCAACGGAGCTGGGCGAATGTAAAAAGCAAGTTCGACAATCCTCAAGGGTTTCTTACATATACCAGCGGCGCCACGCTAGCGGATGGGCGCATTTTTCTTGGAGATAACGCCTTCTACCAGGCCGGATCAATCACACAGGTTCTTTTCTCAAGTACTGACCTTCGTGGGACACGAGCGGTTTCGGCGATACGGCGAATCCCATTCTGCCGTCGGCCACTGTCACGTACCAGTATCGAACCAAGAGTAGTCCCACCGAGTTGAAGGATGTGACGCAGCTTTCGAGTGTGACCACGGCGGGGATCAGCACCGAGAGCTACAGCTTCGATTCCGAAGGGCGAGTAAACAGCAAGACCCTGACTCTGACCAGCCGGCCGTCTCATCCATTTGTCAACGATTACATTTACGACGAGCTTGATCGCGTTAAGGACGTGCGCTATTCGGCTGAATATGGGAATGGCACGCAGCCGCGCAAGGTCGTCCATCATGATTACGATGTAGCCAGCCGTCTGACAGGCTTGACTGTGGATGGTCAAAGCCATGCCTCGCAAGCTGTCTACAATGCCGCCAGCCAGACAACCCAGTTGAAAGTGGGAGTCAGCGGCGCAAATCAGATCACCGAGAACTATGGGTACCACACGCAGACTGGTTTGCTCGATAATCAGACGGTGGTGCGCGGCGGCGCGGCGAACCTGCTCAGCCTCAGCTACGATTATACAAACGCCAACGGCAAGCGCACGGGCCAACTGACAAAGATCGTCAACAACCTGAACAACAACAAGGATCGCAGTTATTCCTACGATGCTCTCGGCCGCTTGACGCAGGCGAAGGGCGGTCCCTCAGGTTCGCTTTGGACGCAAACCTACAGCTATGACCGCTACGGCAACCGCACGGGTGTATCAGCAACCGGATCCTCGGCAAGGAACCGTGGCAGTAGCCCGACCGAAAGGGAGGGTTCCTCTGACGTTGCGCGCGTGAATACTGGAACCGCCAATACTGGGACCGCGAATACTGGGAGCGCGGGCGTCTCGCCCGCAATGAGCGCGCAGCGCGAAGCGGCTTCGCCCAAAGTGATGCTGCCCCCCGAGCAGCTCGCCGCCAGGACCGACATCGAGTTACACGACTCACTGCGTGTCGACGCCCCTCGCCCCATCTCTGATTCCAGTTTCAATCTAGGCTCTAAGCCCACTAACCCACCGCCTGTTACATCAGCGCCACAGGGTTCACCTGTTTTCACCGACGACCCGTTAGTGGCCGGAGTAACAGTCATCAAGGCAGTGCACATTACGGAGCTGCGCAATGCCGTTAACCAGGCGCGAGCACGCGCCGGGCTTCCGGCCGCCTCCTGGGCAGAAGCAATAGGGGCGGGCGTGGTCGTCAAGGCTGCGCCCATTGTGGAGCTGCGCGGGCGGCTCGATGAAGCGCGTGCCGCATTGGGACTTCCGGCAGCAAACTACACTGATCCTTCATTGAGCGCCGGCATGACCGTGAAGGCAGCGCACGTGCAGGAGCTGCGCCAGCGCGTCACGGAAGCGCTCGGATCTTTGCCGATGGCGCCGGATGGTCATACAAGTCTTTCCTTCGATGCGGCGACCAACCGCATTACAACCGCTGGCTTCGCCTACGACGCCGCCGGCAACCAGGTGCGTGCGTTAGCGGCGGCTGGCGGCTCACAACGCTTCCAATACGATGCCGCGAATCGGCTCGTTAGAGTCAAGACAGATGACAATCAGACGGTGATTGCCGGCTACAGCTATGGCGATTCGAATGAACGATTAATCGGCGAAGAAGGAGGCTTGCGGACGTATTACGCTTGCGATGGCAAGGCGGAGTATACGGAAAGTGGGAGTTCCACCACACCGCAGTGGTCCAAGAGCTACATTTACCTTGGCGGCCGTTTGCTTTCGACTTTAACGCCCAATGGCTCGGGCGGTGAAGCTGTTCAATATCATCACCCTGATCGACTCGGCACACGCTTTGTTACAAACGCGCAAGATACAACCTCGTTCGAACAAGTCACTTTGCCATTCGGCACTGCGTTGAACGCGGAATCCACAGGATCAACGAACCGGAGATTCACATCCTACGACCGCTCGACAATGACCGGCCTGGACTACGCCCTCAACCGCCATTACGACCCGCAGCAAGGAAGATTCACCCAAGTTGATCCTATAGGGATGGGCGCAGCGAGCCCTGATGATCCTCAATCACTGAACATGTATGCCTACTGCGGAAACGATCCAATTAATCACATCGATCCCGAGGGATTGTTCTTCAAAAAGCTGTTCAAGTTTCTCGCGAAAGTGGTTAAGTGGGTGCTGGTTGTTGCGGCGGTCGTTGCAGCGGTTGCCGCGGTGCTGATTCTCACGGGCTACGTTCCTGCTATAGTTTCGGGATGGAAACTACTGGCAGCCTCCGGAATCATGTTTGGCATGGCTTTGGGCCCAGAATGGCTGCAGAAAAGAATTTCATTTGTTGCGGGATTTCCTGGCTTGAGCGGAGGACTAACATCAGGTACTCCTCCCTGGAACCCAAATGCGCGCGGGTCTCGCGGATTCGGTGGCTTTGGCTGGGATGATGAAATAGACGTAATTACAACGACCACGAGCTGCAGGAACAACTGGCCTTTGCCTGATGGTCTAAATTGTCCAGGTGCTTCCTGGTTCAAGAAGCTGGTGCGCGGCATCGAGGCAGCCCGGAACTTCACTGCAGGCGCGATTGACGAAGGGATGCTGTTTGGCAGTTTCTACAGACGCCTGTTGGGAGGAGGAGGAGAAGAGAATACAACTGGTTATAAAGCTGGCCGATGGACGGCTTTTGCTGGGACCTTAGTTATCCCCGGAGGCGGGCAAGTCGGCGGTGCCGCAAAATTGGGCCAGAAAGCTTTTGCGCCGGGGAGATGGCTTTCGCATTTTCAGTCACATGGCGCGGAATTTGGCTATAAGACATCCGTGGAGTATCTCCGTGGAGCTCAGAGCTTAATTGGGAGATCTGGGATACGAACGATGTTGCGGGGTGGAGATCAACTATTCTACGACGTTGCCAGGAATGAGTTCGCTGTTCTCGGGGGAAATGGATATATCAGAACTTTCTTCAAGCCCAGAGAAGGCTTAAAGTATTGGATAGGTCAGGGCGGTAAGTAAATTATGAGACCTCGCACGCATTTCTCTTCGGAAGAAATCCACGAGCTACAGAAGGCACTGGCGACGCTCTCGAAAAGTACACACCGAGATCTCTCTCTGAACGAGTTACTGCAAGGTTGGAATCAATTTGTTTCCATGGTAGAGCGAGGATACAAGGAATCCGTTTATGACTACACGAATGATCTTTCTGTGAGAGATCTCTTGGAGAGCCTTCTCCTAAACGTTCCGGCGAGCGTTCGTGACAAAATATCTGCCCTCCTAGAACCTTATGACCTTAGATTCCAGGCGGCGACATCGCCGACTGGCCAGCCCCTACTTCGAGGCCTGGAAGATCCACGATCTTGGTGGTTTCGTATACCCAAAGTGCTTGGCCCGGAACTCGAGGACGACCTTCGTGCACAGGGGATTGCTTGACTCAAGATCAATGTCAACCGCAGCGGACGATATGTGCGGGTGCAATTGGCCGCTTCGCAGTATTTGGTGCTGGCTGAAGTGAAGGTGTGGCAGGCCACAGGCTCAACAGCCATCCCGCTGGATGGTCATGCCAATCTCTCCTACGATGCGGCCACAAATCGCATCACCACTGCTGGTTTCGCTTACGATGCAGCAGGAAATCAGACGCGCGCGCTTGCGGCTGCCGGCGGCTGGCAACGCTTTCAGTACGACGCCGCGAATCGGCTCGTGAAAGTCAAAGTGGACGACAACACGACGGTGCTTGCCAGCTAAACGTATGGCGACTCGAACGAGCCTCTAATTACGGAAGAATGGAGCCCCGAATAACGTGACTAAGGCGCAAGGGTGCGTCGGCCAGCGGCTCTTCCGCAAAACTCTCAGCCAAAACGAATTTGCAATCGGAGCGCACAGCGGTCAATCCGGAATCCGCAATTCGCAAGCAGAACTAGCCTCGTCTGCTGATCCCAAAGCAGCCCTCCCCAGTGATGAAAATCGCAGCGAGGATCGACGGTCACCTGCCGCCTGCGCATCAACCTACATGACTCGCTAGCGCACAGAACGCGCCGTGCTCGCTCTCGGCTTCCAGTTTGAATCTGGGCTCCGTCCAGGTCTGCTAACCCAGCACCTGTTACTTCGGATGACGGGTCTTCGTCGCCTGAGGCAGGCCCTTAAACGCGGGACGGTGGAACCCCCCGTAAAATATACTCTTGACTGGGTCTTGGCCCGGGTGTTAGGTTTCTCACTGGGCCCGCTCCCTGGGCCGCTACGCTACATGGCAACATGCCTGGCGCCAACTGTGAAACCCGCACCAGACGCCACCAGTTGGGCGCTCACTTTAGCTAAGGAATTTGGCTTTGTTAGCTGGGCGCAAACTACTTCTTGCCGACGACTCAATCACAATCCAGAAAGTTGTAGCACTCACCTTTGCCGACGAAGGCGTCGAAGTGGTGACTGTGAGCAATGGCAATGAGGCGATTGAGAAACTTGAAGAAGTTACGCCCGATATTGTGCTCGCGGATGTTTTCATGCCGCCCGCAAATGGTTATGAGGTTTGCGAGTACATAAAACAAAATGCGAAGCTAAAGCACATTCCTGTTATGCTTCTGGTAGGCTCCTTTGAGCCTTTCGACGAAGCGGAGGCGCGCAGAGTTGGCGCGGACGATACCTTGACCAAGCCATTCAAATCGATTCGACGCTTGATAGACAAGGTTGGCGGACTCGTTACTGGCAAGAGAGCCAGCGACGAAGAGCCAACTGCTGAGCTGCCGCATGTTGCAGAGGAGGCCGCGGAGCCGGAAAAACTGTCTACCGAGGAGTTAGAGATAACTACGGCAGACACGCAGCCGCTGCCAACAGAGGAGTCGCCCGACGAGCCCGCACACAAGGTTGCCGCGGCGATCTCACGAGAGTATGTGGCAGACACATTTCGGGAAGATCAAAAGGTGGATAGGCGTATGAACGAACCCGTAACAGAAGCTTCGGTGGATTCCGGCGAAGTACTGTTGGACCTGGGCGACATCGACGAGGTAGTGGACACCAACGAAGACGATTTTGTTTTGGACATAGACCTGGAAGTCGATGAGGCTGAAGTCGTTCAGGCCATGTCCGCAGGCAAACCGCACGCGTTTGTTGAGCCTCAGATTTCGCAGCCAGCCGTTGTTGGCTGGGACGTCCAGAGCGCAGCGCCGAAGATCGCTCCGGCAAGTGTTGACAGATCGGGACTCGGCGCTGGTGAAACGCGGGCGGAAGTCTCCAAGCCGGCATATGGACGATCCAAAGAAAAGTCAGAGCGGCTGGAAAGGGTTTTGGATGAACCATCTAAAGTCGAACGCGACGTGCCAACCGGTAAGATTGGGGCAGGCGAGTTGTCGCCGGAAGCAATTGACGCTATCGCCCGGCGGGCAGTCGAATATCTGTCTGAAAGAGTAGTGCAGGACATTGCCTGGGAAGTCGTCCCGCAGCTCGCGGAGCTTTTAATAAAGCGAAAGCTGGAAGAGAAAGAGTCGCAGCCGAAATAAGTAACCGAATAGCGATATAAACAATTGAGCAGGCGTTGATCGCAACTGCCTGCTCAATTTGTTTTGTGACGGTGTCAGTTGTCAGTTGTCCGTGGTTAGTTGTTAATAGTCAATTGATTCACGGCGGCGCGCTGGTAGATGAAAACACGCGACTATTGCCTTACAATGACCTATTCGAAACAGGCTATTTACCTAATTGGCGCGAAACACAACCCAACAACCGGATGACTGACCACTGACAACTGACCGCTGACCACTGACAACTGACCGCTGACCACTGACACTGACCACTGACCGCTGACCACTGACCACTGACACTGACCATTGACGAATGATCGACATCCCTAAAACCTACGACCCTAAGGAAGCCGAACGACATCACTACGCGCGTTGGGAAAAAGAAGGCTACTTTGCGCCTGAAATCAACCATGACCCGAACGCGCCCGTCTTCTCGATTGCGATTCCGCCACCAAACGTTACCGGCTCTTTGCACATGGGCCACGCGCTGCAACACACGGTGATGGATGTTTTGACGCGGTACAAACGCATGAATGGTTACCGCACTCTTTGGTTGCCCGGAATGGATCATGCGGGAATCTCGACCCAGCTCGTGGTCTCACGCGAGCTAAAGAAGGAGGGCGTATCGCGTCTCGACCTGGGCAGAGTGAAATTTGTTGAGCGAGTTTGGAAATGGAAGGCTGAGTCAGGCGGTCAGATCACAAAGCAGATGCGTCGCGAAGGTGCTTCAGTAGATTGGTCGCGCGAGAAGTTTACGATGGATGAGAACCTCTCGCGCGCCGTTCGCGAGGTTTTTGTGAGGCTTTATGACGAGGGCCTGATCTATCGTGGTAATCGCATCGTTAACTGGTGTCCAAATGATCAAACCGTGCTTTCGGATCTGGAAGTGCAAAAGGATCCGCTGGCAGGAAAGCTCTACTATCTTCGTTACCCGGCAAAAAACGGTAAAGGCGGCGTGACGGTCGCAACAACCCGGCCGGAGACCATGCTGGGTGATACGGCAGTCGCCGTAAATCCGAACGACGAGCGTTATCAAGATCTTGTTTCCGCGACACTCTTGCTCCCGCTGACTGGCCGTGAGATTCCGGTTGTCGCAGATGAATTTGTCGATCCGGCGTTCGGAACGGGCGCTGTGAAGGTTACCCCTGCCCATGACCCGAACGACTACGACATAGGCCTGCGTCATAATCTTCCGCAGATTGTTGTCATCGATCCTCAGGCCCGGATGACGGAAGCGGCGGGCGTTGATTTTGCCGGTCTGGATCGTTACAAGGCCCGTGCCAAGGTTGTCGAGAGGTTTGAGGAACTGGGCCTGCTTGAGAAGGTTGTTGACTACGAGTTTTCGATCTCCAAGTGTGAGCGCTGCAAGACGGTCGTTGAGCCTTTGATTTCTCTGCAATGGTTCTGCCGCATGGACAAGTTGCGTGACCTCGCGCTCGACGTGATGGCTAAGAAAAGGAAGCCAAGGTTTGTGCCAGAGGTTCCCTACGAGAGAGTTTATACGAGCTGGCTCGAGAACCTGCGCGACTGGACCATCTCTCGTCAACTTTGGTGGGGCCACCAGATTCCCGCTTGGTACACGAAGAGCGGAGACGTAGTTGTGGCGCGTTCGTTTGAAGAGGCTTGCGCCAAGGCAGGTACTGACGAACTAACGCAGGACCCCGACGTGCTGGACACATGGTTCTCATCAGCGCTCTGGCCCTTCTCGACACTTGGCTGGCCCAAACAGACTAAAGACCTGGAGGTGTTCTACCCCACCTCGGTGCTGGTGACTGCCCGGGACATCATCTTCCTTTGGGTATCGCGGATGGTGATGATGGGGCAAAAGTTCATGGGCCGTGAACCGTTCGCCGATGTGTTTGTGACAGGAACGATTCTCGATAAAGACGGCCAGCGCATGTCCAAAACGAAAGGAAATGGCGTCGACCCGATTGATGTCTTCGACAAGTATGGAGTTGATGCGACGCGAATCATGCTGGCTTCAGTGGGCAGCACAGACATCCGCTGGAACGAGAAGCAGGTTGAGTCGTATCGCAACTTCGCCAACAAAATATGGAATGCCGCGCGCTTTTGCCTGCTCAACTCAGAGGGCGCAGTTGTTAAGCAAGAGGCGCTGCTGAGCGCCGGTTCAGACCTGCACGATCGCTGGATTCTGTCACGTTTGAACCGGACGACACGCGATGTGCGTGCCGCGCTCGAGGGCTATCAGTTTCATGAGGCGGTGCAAACGCTTTACCACTTTTTCTGGGACGACTTTTGCGACTGGTATTTGGAGCTGACCAAGGCGGAAGTAACCAGCGAACAAGAGACTCCGCGCCGAACCGAAGCACGCACTCGCTTGCTGACAGTGCTTGAACAGGCGTTACGCCTGTTGCATCCCTTCATGCCTTACATCACGGAGGAACTCTGGCAGCGTTTGCCAGGCGCCGACGCAAGATTGCTGCATGAGTCTTACGCAAGCGCTGCGCCGACCATTATGCTTGCCGCGTATCCCGAGAGCTCCGCTCAGATGATTGACGAACAGGCCGAATGGGAAATGAAGGCAGTGATCGATCTGATTTCGCGGGTGCGCAACATCCGGTCGGAAATGAACATCAAGCCCAGTGAGCGGCTGCAAATAATTATTGGCTCTCCCGATGAAAAATTGCGCTCGGTGTTTTCAGCCAACACGGACCAGATCAGCCGGCTGGCACGAGCATCCCACGTTTCCATCAGCGAAAAACTGGAAGCCCCACGTGCATCGGCTCGGGCGGTTCTTGTTGGTGGCGCCGAGGTGGCTGTGCCTTTGGAGGGTCTGATTGACTTTGAGCAGGAAAAACAGAGGCTTCGAAAAGAGAAAGACAAACTTGCGGCGGAATCATCGAAGCTCGAAGCCCAACTTGCCAATCCCCAGTTTGCGGAACGCGCACCTGCCGAAAGAGTTAATGAAGCTCGCACGCGCATTGCCGACATTGCCCAACGCTTGGCGCAACTAGACCAGAGTATCGAGAATCTACAATGAACATTTGCTTTCAGAACTCAAATGAACTGGCTTGACGAAGGCGCACTCTATTCCCAGATTGCCGTATTCCTGCGCGAGGATCTTGGGCGCGGAGACATCACGAGTCAGTCGATTGTCGCGCGCAACACACGCGCTCGCGGGCGCTTCGTGGCCGGTGAAAAAATGATTGTCGCCGGACTGGAGGCAGCCGAGGAGGTTTTTCTCACCCTGGATCCTCAGCAGCAACTGGAAGCATTTGTTTCTGACGGCGAGGAGATTGAGGCGGGGAAGGTTATAGCCAGGGTCATTGGCTTTGCGGATGTGTTGCTTGCGGGTGAACGAGTTGCACTGAACCTGCTCCAGCGACTCTCAGCGATCGCCACGATTACAAATCAGTTTGTGCGAGCCGTCGAGGGCACTGGCATTGCCATTGTGGACACTCGTGAGACAACGCCAGGCATGCGCATGCTTGAGAGATATGCTGTGTTGTTAGGTGGCGGGAGTAATCACCGGTTCGGACTCGATGACGGTGTGGTCATCACAGCAAATCATCTTTCTGTGGGCGGCGGAGTCGCCGCAGCCGTGAAGAGCGCGAGGGAAAAAGTCGGTCACCTCCACAAGATTGAGATTCAGGTTTCAGGAGAAAGTGACCTGCGGGAGGCATTAGAGGCCGGCGCCGACATCATATTGTGTGAAGACTTGTCGCCAGAGAAAGTGAGTTCTCTTGTTGCGATCACACGGGAAACCGCTCCGAACGTGACAATAGACTGTTCAGGCAAAATCTCGCTGGACAACGTTCGCGCTTTCGCCGAAGCGGGCGCTGACATGATCAGCATCGGAGCGCTAACGAATTCATCACGGCCAATGCATATCGGTTTTAATGTCCAACCCTTCTAGTATCTGATCTGTGAGAGATCCTTGGCCTCCGCAACAAACAGTCATGCCTGGAAAACATGGCGAGCTTCGAAGCGCCGGCAAAGAGCAGCGCGAGCGTTAGCGCGGCAACTTGCTTACCAGGAACAAAAAGCAAAAAAACTTCATGGCCGCGAGCACGATGTAATCCAGGCGATGAAGAGGTCCTCGGAGATCGTGCGAACCACGCTGAATCAGTTCCACTCAATTGACCCGGAGGCGCGAGTGGTGGAAGTAGGGAGCGGAGCCCACGGCCTCGTCTTCTTCTTCGGCGCCAAACATGCTGTTGCTGTAGATCCCCTGGCGCTCAACTACGCAACGTTGTTTCCGATGTGGCAGAAACGCGTACCAACCGTGGCCGCCATTGGCGAGACTCTGCCCTTTGCCGATCAGAGCTTTGAAGTTGTGCTCTGTGACAACGTAGTCGACCACGCTGAATTTCCAGCCGGTATTGTTGCCGAGTTGGTTCGGATTCTAACGAGGGGCGGTTTGCTCTACTTTACTGTGAACATACACCACCCCATTTACAATCTGGCCTCTCACTTGCACGCGGCCTGGAACTCCCTTGGCGTTTCGTATGAGATTGGACCATTTGCAGATCACACAACTCATCTTACGTGGAACGGCGCGAGGCGACTCTTTGACAATTTGCCCCTTCGCATTCTCAGCGAGGGCAGTGACATCGCGGAGACCAGGACCAGATCCCGAAAAGTGCCGATTCGCCACCTGGGCGACCGGCTGAAGCGCGTGTTTTTCAAGAACGCTCTCTATCGAGTAATTGCCATACGCGAGCCATAGCGCCTTCGTAGCGCCATATCACACCGATCCGGCAAGTGTTTTGGGGAACCCAAGGTCAAACTTGGCGTGTAATTCGAAGCATCTTAGCGGGCTTGAACGCATCGCCAGACAAGGCGTATCTTTAATGCAGTTGAGAGAGAACCCTGAGGAGCTTCTGATGCAGAGTCAATTTTTTCGCTGGATGGCACTTTTCCTTACCGTTTTCATAACTATCAGTCTTTGTTTCGTTGACGCCAGCGCCCAGCGCCGGAAGCGTCGTACCCGGCGCGTCCGACCTGTCATCACAAATCCAGTCATAAATCCCCCCACTTCAGAACAGGCTCCCGCGGCCGGCGGAGAGAGGATAATCAGCACTGCGGATGAGAGTGCGGATGCGAGCGCGAATGCTGATGAAACCGCTCAGAGCTCAGAAACTGCTAAGAAGGCCAAGCCCGCCACTAAGGCATCTGACGACCAAGAGATGCAGCAGACCATCAATACTCTCTCTAATCAGGTAAACAAGCTAACGGATAAACTGAGCCAGATGCAGGAAAACGACCGTTCGCTGTTGGACATGGAACGTCTCACGCGGGCTGAACAAAGGGCAGAGAGCTTGCGGTCCCAGCAGGTTGAAGTGGAAAGCAAATTGGCTGACTTGCAGTCGCGCCTGGAGGTGGTTGAGTATTCAATGAAGCCTGAGAATATCGAACGCGCACAAGCAACGTATGGTTCAACCCGCCCGGAAGAAGCGCGAGAGGCGCGCCGGCGCCAACTGGACAACGAACGGTCGCGACTACTGGCGCAGATCAAAATTTTGGAAACCAGCAGAGTGCGCCTGGAAGGAGCGGTTGCGACTGCAGACGCGGAAGTCGATTTGTTGCGTCGCCGGCTGGAGCAGCAGCGCGCCCAGGAAGATAGCTCCGCACCTCCACGCACTGAGTCGCGCCCATCCAGCAATCGGAAACGACCTCAGTAGAATCGGTCCATTTTCCCTTTCCGATTTTTCATTTGTCATCGGTGGAGAATTCATCCGGGACCAGAGACCAATCAATCAATTTTGAAAGCCCGCGGTTGGGAAGGGCAAAGCGCAGCGCGCCCCCCGCTCAAGATGCAAGGCTCTGAACTCATGAGAAACTTACTCAGTTGATTTACTGTTCTGGTTGTGCGGCAACCTGGCTTGAGCGGGGGCGCGCTGCCGTTTGCCCCCTTCCCAACTGCGGGTTTTCAGAGTCGACTGGTCGCTTTTGGTTTGAATGAATTTGCTCTCACCCGTCATCTCACGTTTCGGTTCTATTCTAATCTCGTTAATCGGTGTAATCTGTGGATACCTATGGGGACGATTTCGCAACACGATCTGTATCAGAAGATTGGGGACGTTAACTCGCGTGGTGAACGCGTTGTCGTCGCCACGGTCGCTCACACTCGCGGCTCAACGCCGCAGCGCCGTGGCGCAAAGATGCTATTTTTCGAAAACGGCGAGGTTGCGGGAACCGTAGGCGGCGGCTGCATCGAGGCTGAAGTTTGGAGTGAAGCGCGTGAAGCAATGCGTTCCGGTCGGTCAGCCTTGCATCATTTCTCCCTGACGGCCGAGGAGGCTAGTGAAGAGGGAATGGTTTGCGGGGGAACGATGGATATCTTTATTGATGTGGTGAGCTAGTTAGGAGTAAAGAGTGAGAGTATTTTCCATTTGTCATTTCTCAGTTTTCATTTTTCATTTACCAGGGAGAGTTGTTGCGACTTTCGGGCATAGTATCTGACTACGATCCCCGCGGTTAAGGAATGACGACTGAGAAATGAGAAATTATGAGAAATGAAAAATGGAAAATGGAAAATATCACCTGAACCCTCGTGTGACGAATGACTCCGAAAACGACCATGTCTGAGTCTCTCATAGAGAACTACAAAGCCAAGCATCAGCACCCGTTGAACAGGTTATGCCACACTATCGGCATTCCGATGATTGTTATTTCGTTGCCGATCTTCTTCTTCAACTGGCGCTGGGCATTAGCGCTCTTTATCGCGGGCTGGATTCTCCAGTTTGTCGGCCACGCGATTGAAGGCAATCAACCAGCGTTTTTCAAGAATCCTGTTTACCTACTGGTAGGCCCATTGTGGCTTGTCCGCCGCGTCGCCGCGGCTATTGGTTTTACCAGGTCACCTGTCGCCAAGTAGCGTCCCACCTGAATGCCGGAGTCGAACGAACCGCAAATCGCGCTATTACTCGACGCGATTGCACGTGTGCTGGACGAAGGCTCTATCGCGGCACTCGCCACACTTACCAGCGCGAAAAAGAATGTCGGCGCCAAGCTACTCATTGCAGAATCACGCGCCACAGCCGGCAGCCTGGGTGACGCTGCGCTTGATCAGGCGGTAACAAGACGCGCTGCCAAGTTCCTGGAAGCGCGTGATGAGGCCCATTTGTTTCGAGTAGACGAGTTTGCCCCGGAACTGAGGGAGTGGGCCGCGGCCAGCGTGTTGTTTGAGCGCCTGCAACCAGAACCACGCCTGGTAATCTGTGGCGCGGGGCATGTGGGTGCAGCGCTCGCGCGACTCGCAAATTTCACTGGCTACAAAGCGACGTTGGTTGACGACCGCGCTGAGTTTGTTACGCGCAAGCGTTTCCCGGAGGAACGCATCGAGTTGGTGGCCGCCACAAGCTGGGTTGACGCAGTGCAACAGGCGATTGGCAATGGTCGCGGCGTTTCAGTGGCGGTAGTTACACGTGGACACAATGAAGATGAGGAGTGCATGCGTGCTGTGATGGCCACCAATCCAGACTATGTCGGATTGATCGGAAGCAAGCGACGAACAAACATTGTGCTTGATCGGCTTCGCGAAGCCGGCGTCGATCAGGAAAAGTTGAACAATGTGCATGCTCCGGTAGGCTTGGACATCGGCGCCATCACGCCGGAAGAAGTTGCGCTGGCTATTCTCGCCGAGATTGTTGGTAAGCGTCGGGGCGGCCAGGGTGGATCGCTCTCTGCCTGGCGGAGAGAATAGGATCTCAGTCTTTACCTCTGCTCGAACGAGGTCCAGGCAAGAGGCGAAACGATCCACGAAATGTCACGAAATAACACTAAAGAAAGTTTCGTGTTTGTTCGTGTGGCTTCGTGGATCGACAATGTTAAGAACTATCCGCATGCCCCTTCAATTGGAGACGACAAGGGCTGATCCCGGTCGCAGGGCCGGGATGTTTCGGGCGCTCTCACATCCCAACTATCGCCGCTTTTGGGTGGGCGCTTTCCTGTCCAACGTTGGCACCTGGATGCAGGCCGTGGCTCAGGGCTGGCTCGTCCTCCAACTCACCAACTCGGCCTTCTGGTTGGGTCTTGATGGTTTCATGGCAACGGCGCCCGGATTCTTCCTCACTCTAGCCGGTGGAGTGTTTGCCGATATTTTGGATCGCCGTCGTCTGCTTCTATACACGCAGGTTGTCGCCGGCCTGGCTGCATTTAGTTTGGCGATTCTCGTGGACATGCAGCGCGTAAACGTGTGGATGATTCTCGGTTTCTCGTTCGTAACTGGTTGTTGCATGGCGCTGGCCGGCCCGTCCTATCAGGCCATGACTTTCGATCTTGTAGGACGCGAGGACGTCGCGAATGCTGTTGCGTTGAACTCCACGCAATTCCAACTCTCACGCGTAGTGGGACCGATGCTGGCCGGTTTGGGCTTCAAAGTTTTTGGACTGGCAGGATGCTTCTATGCCAACGGTATTTCCTTCATAGCTGTGGTCATTGCTCTGAGCATGGTCCATTTCGATGAAAGTAAACGGACCATTTCAGCTCACACGGTTAGAGATCGCAGGGCGCTCTGGCAGGACCTGATTGCCGGCTTTCGCTATGTGCGGAATCGTCCGCGTGTATTCTCCCTGCTTTCAATCTCCGCCGTGATCAGCCTGTTCGGAACTCCTTATTTGACGCTTGTGCCGATTTTCGCGCGCGATATCTTCCGTCTTGGTGAGGGAGGCCTGGCCTGGATGATGGGGACAGCAGGCGCAGGCGCCTTTTTTGGCGCGCTGTTATTGGCCTATCTTGGCGACTTCAAAAAAAAGGGCTGGTCTGTTCTGGGCGGCGCCTTCGCATTCGGAGTTTGCTTAATTGGCTTTGGCCTCTCAACTCAACTGGTCGCCTCAATGCTCTTTCTCTTTGGCATCGGATTTTCGATCGTCATATCAGTGGCTGTGACTAACACCTTGCTGCAACAGTTGGTCACGGATCAGATGCGCGGGCGGGTAATGAGTATGTTCATTCTGTCATTTATTGGCACCATGCCGCTGGGAAATCTGCTGGCGGGAGCTGCCTCACAGCGATATGGGGTTCAAAAAACACTCGCGGCAGGCGGATTGGCAATCATCCTCTACATTGTCACTGTCGCACTACTTAACGCACGCCTGCGGGAACTACGGTAGTTACCCGAACCTGTCCTGGCGCCGCAAGAAAGTCCCCGCGATGCGTTCTACTAAACGTAGGGTAGGTCCTAACCGCCACAATTTCTTTGAGTTGAGAACACTATGCGAACCAAAACACTCTTGTTTTTCAGCCTCTTATTTCTGTTTACAGCTGCCCTAACGGCCCATGGTCAGGGCGTCATTGTCCCGGGTCCCTGTGAGCGTTGCCCTCGACCGGGTCGTCCCATCCAGTTGCCCCGGACGCTGCCCATCAAGTCCATCAAAATTGAAACAAAGATCGTCTCGCAGGTGGCCACAACCCACCTCGAGCAGATTTTCCGGAACGATACCGACGCCACGCTTGAAGGCACTTATTTGTTCCCGATCCCTGAGGCGGCTTCGATCGTCGAGTTTGCCATCTGGGATGGGGACCGGCGTTTGGTAGGAGAAGTGCGATCACGTGAAGAGGCAAGGCGCATTTATGACGAGATCGTCAGACGCCAGCGCGATCCGGGATTGCTTGAGTATGCCGGCAAGGACCTTTTTCAAGCCAGTATCTTTCCCATCTCGCCTCATTCAGACAAGAAACTTGAACTGACTTACAGTCAGGTACTCAAAGCTGAATCCGGCACTGTTGCGTATCGCTATCCACTCGGAACGGGTCACCAGTTGAGTCAAATTGGGTCCGTCTCCGGACGCATCGAGCTGGAAAGCAAGGAACCCCAGCGCAACATCTATTCACCGACTCACGTTGTAGAGGTTAAGCGAAGTGGTGACCGCCGTTCGGTTGTTTCGTTCGAAACTCGCGCCGGCGCCGATCCGCAGGATTTTCAACTCTTCTACACCCGCTCGAACGAGGACTTTGGTTTGACACTGCTGACTTATCGTGATGCTGGTAAGGATGGTTACTTCCTCCTGATGATCTCGCCTAAAGATGATTGGTCGGAACAGGAGTACGCCGCTAAGGACATTGTCTTTGTCCTGGATACTTCGGGCTCGATGGCTGAGGACGGAAAGATGGAAAAAGCGCGAGCGGCTTTACTGTACGGCATTAGAATTCTGCGCCCTCAGGATCGGTTCAACGTGATTTCCTTCGCGGGCGAAGATCGCGTGATGGAGACGGGGATGATTACTGCCGATGAGCAGGGACGCAAGCGCGGCGAAGGGTTCGCTCAATCGCTGCGGCCTATGGGCGGAACAAACATCAATCAGGCTCTGCTCACCTCGATGCGGCAGTTCGCGGACAGCAATCGCCCGAAAATCCTGGTCTTCTTAACTGACGGGTTGCCAACTGTAGGCGAGACCAATCCTGGGAGAATCATCGACAACGCGCGCGCCGCTCGAATATCCGGTCTGCGGATTTTCACGTTCGGCGTTGGTTACAACGTCAACACCGCTTTGTTGGATAAACTGGCTGCGGAAAATGGAGGTGTTGCCGAGTACGTGGAACCGCAGGAAGACCTCGAAGTCAAAGTCTCGAATTTCTTCGCCAAGGTAAATTACCCGGTGCTTACTGATCTCTGGCTCGACATGGCCGGTGTGGAGACCGACCTTGTTTACCCGAGAGCGCTTCCCGATGTTTTTCGCGGTTCGCAGGTCACTCTTATCGGCCGTTATAGAAATAGCATCGACATGGATTTTGTGAGATTGCAGTTAATCGGCAAGTCGGGAGGCGCCAACAGAAACTTCATGTACAACAACCTTCGTTTCCCGCTGCGAGAGGAGTCAAATGATTTTCTCCCGCGACTGTGGGCCACGCGACGCGTCGGATGGTTGATGGAACAGATTCGTACCAACGGAGAGCAGGCGGAATTGCGCGACGAGATTGTGGACCTGGGAACTCGCTACGGCATTGTCACGCCTTACACGTCATATCTGGCGTTGGAGCCGAACCCTCAGGTCCAGAATATAGTAGCCCAGCCAAGTGCGGGCGGAGTAAGGGGTGAGGTAAGAGTAACGTCGAATGCACCCCCGCCAGCACCTATGAAAGCTGACGACGCGCGAGCTACAACCGGAATGGCGGGCGTACGTCAGAGCAAACGCTCACGCGAACAGCAGGAAGCTTCGCGGTTCGACAAGGATGCTTTATCGTCCATGGTGAAGACTATCGGCGGTAAGACCTTTTACCTGCGCGAAGGAGTGTGGACTGACGCTGAGTTTAAGGCCGAGGCACGGTTACCGGAGACTACTTTGAAATTCGGCAGCGATGAATACTTTGCAGTCCTAAAACAAAAGCGTCGACTGGCAGATTTCTTCGCGTTGGGCGAGCGAGTCGTGGTTGTCTTTGAAGGACGAGTCTATCGTGTAACCTCTGGGTAGCTCGACTTCGTAATGATTCCGGGTTGCAGTGGGCCACGCACTCATGATGTATGGGTGCGTGGCTTCATCTTGTCTTGTGAGCATGAACTAATGTACAAATCCAGAAACAAACCGCCAAACGTTGAGCAGGAATGGACGCCCTGACCAATCTTGTGTGCGGTAGTCTGACAAAGGACTCGTAAATTTCACCTGGGTATGAAAATGAACTGGCGAAACAAACTTGGGTTAACAAGATGTTTGGTAGCGCTACTCGTTCCTCTCGCCGCAGCGTTAGGAACCGCAGCGCAGCAAGGATGGACGTCGACCCGGATAGCGGCTGTGAACCAGGATCTGAATACAGTGTTCTTCCTGGATAGTAAGCGAGGATGGGTTGGGGGCGATAACGGATTTCTGAGTCGCACCGATGATGGCGGCGGCACGTGGATCCGTCAGAACGTCGGAACTACCGAGGCCATTAACGACGTTTATTTCCGCGATAAGGAAGATGGGTTCCTTATTGCGGGTCACACGATCTTTGTAACGCATGACAATGGAACGCTGTGGACCGAGGCGCGGAGCTTCCTACCCAGGGAGTTTGATGGTGCGTCTGTGGAACTTTACTGCGTCCGTTTCTCGAGCAAGAAAAAGGGCTGGGTCGTCGGTTCCGTAAGTAGGCGTAATGAGGTGATTGATAGCATTCTCGTGTTTACGGTCGACGGAGGAGAAACATGGCAGCGGAGGCGCGCGCCGAGTCGCTCAGAGCTTATTCACCTTGATTTTGACAACGACCGTCGGGGGTGGATAGTTGGGGCAGGAGGTACAATTCTTAATACTGTCGATAGCGGCGAAACGTGGACGAAACAGACTTCAAGTATTAGGGAAACTCTCTATCACGTAGATTTTCGCGACGACAAAAAGGGATGGGCGGTTGGGGAACGTGGCACGATTCTGAGAACGACGGACGGTGGGACTACCTGGGCGCCAGTCAGCGCAGGCGTTAGGTCAACGCTGCTCAGTGTTGTGTTTGTTAATGATGACGACGGTTGGGCCGTGGGACGCGGGGGCACGATTTTGCGAAGCGATGATGGTGGCCAAACCTGGATTCAGCAGGACTCCACCGTAAAGGCGAACCTGTATGCACTCCATTTTAATAAGAAGGTTGGCTGGGCTGTTGGGGGTAATGGCGTCATCCTTCGCTACGAAAGATGAGTATTTAGTCAGAAATTTGGTTTTTGACGCAAAGGAGAGAAGGAAAGGTTCTGCAAGCAACGGATGACTGCCGCCACTCATCTGAATCTGCGAGGTTATTAGGCAGGCCGCAAGCTATAGCGGCTACCATAACACTCGGTTCCTCCTGTAATTCGCCCGGCATGTTAGACGTGCCGGGCGCTTTTTCTTTTTGGACGGAAAAGGTCGGTTTCTACCCGGTTTGGAAATGGATCTGTTCCCAGAGTCAATCGTAGACTACTCGGTTTTACTACCGGTGAAAGGCAGCGGCGATGAATCTTGCAGGCTGATACTCCCGTCTATCTGGGTTCCTTCAAGTTCGCCGGCGATGTGCGCTTCGAACCCCTGACCGCCCATTTCGAAGGATAACGTGGCGGTGAATGAACTGCCGTCCATCATGGCGGAAACGATGTTCGCATTTCCCATCTCGGATTCAACGGTTCCGACCAACCCGCCATCCTTCTGTGCCACTGTGAGAGTCGCAGGAATGTTTTGGCCAAAGGGTGTTTGAATATCGAGCGCCCAAGTTCCCGCGATAGCACCAGTGCCGGCATCGTTCGGAGAGGCTACCGCGGCGCCAGATGCCCTCTCTTTGCGCTTTCCTGACGTGTTGTAGAGCTCAATTGAGTCAGTGTAGGTTTTTACCTGTTCGAGAATCTCTGCCCCGTCTCCGACAATGACAATTGCAGCTTTATCGGGCTTTATATACTTCGTTGCCACTTCCTGAATCTCTTCAACGGACACCTCCTGGATTCGCTGCCGGTAGGTTTGCAGGTAATCATCGGGCAAGCCGAACATTTTGATCTGCACCAACTGATCGATCAGACCTTCCTGGGTTTCTAGACGCAGAGGAAATACGCCGGTCAGATAGGATTTCGCGTCCGCAATCTCTTTATCGGAAACAGGCTCCCTGCGGGTCCGTTCCAACTCGTGGAAGAACTCCTTCAACGAATCGCCAGTGACGCTGGTCCGAACTTCTGCGCTCGCGCGGAAAGTGCCTGCGGTACGACGTGCATCGAGGCTGGAATAAGCCCCGTAGGTATAGCCTTTCTCCTCCCGCAGATTCATGAAAAGACGCGAAGAGGCGTTGGCACCCAGCACCGTGTGCAAAAGCAACATAGGGAAGTAGTCTGGGCTGGTTCGCGTGATTCCAGTGTTAGCGATCACGATATTTGACTGGGCAGATCCCGGGCGATCCACCAGATACGCTGAGCGAGAGGTACGCTCTGGAAGATCAGGAAAATCGTCCTCAGGCGCTTCGCCTTTCCGCCAATCCCCAAACAAGCTCTCTACTCTCTTGAGAAGACTGTCGGTTTGCACGTCTCCCACTACGAAAAGCACGGCATTGTTTGGCAAGAACATCGAGCGGTGAAACTCGACGATTCGTTCGCGCGTCGTTGCATCGAGTGATTCCAGTGTAGGAGCTATCACTGAGTAAGGGTGTTTTCCGAAAATTACACGCGAAACCATTTCCGTCGCAAGAAATGATGGCTGCGCTCTTTGTTGCCTGAGGCTCTCTTTAGTGTTTTGCCTGATCAGCTCGACCTCGTTTTCAGGAAACGAGGGATTGCGAGTTACGTCAGCAATCAACTGGAGGACATTGTCGCCGAAAGTCGTTAAAGATGAGGCTGCAACGGTTGTGTAATCGGAATTCGCGCCGGCGCTCAAGGTGGCGCCCATTCTTCCGACTTCGTCGGCAATCTGCCGGCTCGTTAACGATTCCGTTCCCTCGGTAAGGAGTCCGGTAAGCAGGTCAGTCAAACCTGGAAGTTCCGGCGGATCATGCGCGTCCCCTGCGCGGAATGCCAACCGATAACTCAAAAGCGGCAAGCGATTGTCTTCCACTACGACCACCGTCAAGCCGTTCGACAGCGTGGTTTCAGATGCTCGCGGAATCTGGATGGGTCTAGGAGGCAGCGGCGCCGGTACCTGTTGACGGAAGGATTCCTGTGTCTTCATGTTTACGGGTGCAACGGTCCGGAGCCGGGTTCCGTTTGTTTAAGAGTGTCCGATGGTTGTCCCTGGCCGGGAAGGGGAGATTCGACTACGGGCATCTGGGGCTTTGTGGACGACGCTGGTTGTGCCGGCTGGTCGGCTATTTGGGGGGCTGGGGCAACTGGTTGTTTAGCTTCGCCAGGTGGCTGCGGTGACGCGGCCACAGCCTTTTCCGTCTCTTCCTCCGCAAGGGCTGAAGGGACGATGTCGAGCACCACACGATTCTCTACATCGAGGTAACGACCAACCGCTGCCTTGATCTCGTCCGCAGTGATGCGTAAATACTGCTCCAGTTCGGAATCGACCAGGTGGGGGTCTCCGTCGTAGAGCGCGTACTCAGCAATGCGTTGCGCGCGATACATCGTCGATTGCCGTCCTCGAACAGCGTCGTTAGACAACGAGTTGCGCAACTTTTCCATCTCCGCGGCTGTTGGACCTGAGGTGGCAAGACTCTTGATTTCGGTGAAGATCTGTTCGCGGATGGCTGCGACCTCTTCGCCGGGTTTTGGCAGAGCAAAAATGTACCACGCAGACGGTCCGCGGCGCTCATCGACGCCACCCTGGATAGAGACAACAGACTCATCGCCCTTAACCAGCTTTTGATAGAGTCGCGAACTGTCGCCCTCAAAGAGCAGATCAGCAGCGAGCGAGAGCGCATAGTAGTCTTTCGTTCTGCGCGCGGGAATCTTCCAGCCCAGAACGAACGCCGGGGCAGGCGCGAGCTTGTCGTAATAGGTCTCGTGAGTGCGAGCTACCTCGCCCGGCTCGCTAACATCCACGGGCGGCGGCTCGGGCTGTCGGGGAATTCCCTCAAAATACTTCTTCACCAGGTCGAGAACCTCAGACTCCTCGAAATCGCCGACGATACTGAGCACCGCATTGTTCGGAGCATAATAAATTCGGAAGAACTCGCGCACGTCATCGATCGTCGCAGCGTCGAGATCTTCCATCGACCCAATGGTCGAATGGGCATTGGCCGGGTTCCTGAAGATCAGCTCGTTGATGCGCAGAAAAGCGTTAATGTAAGGCTGATTATCGTAACGCAGCCTTTTCTCCTCCTGGACCGCGTTCCGCTGGTTGTCCAGATTGTCCTGCGTCACTTTCAGTGAGCGCATGCGATCGCTTTCCAGCCAGAGGGCAAGCGGGAGGTAATTCGCCGGCAGAGTCTCAAAATAGTTGGTGCGCTCAGTCGATGTCGTGCCGTTCATCGTGCCGCCGGCGTTGAAGATATACTGAAAATGAGCAGCCTTCGGTACATTCTGGGATCCTTGAAACATCATGTGCTCGAAGAGATGAGCGAACCCGGTACGCCCGCCTTTCTCGTTGCGCGAGCCGACATCGTAGTACACCGCGACTGACACCACGGGAACAGATTGATCTTTGCTCAGCATGACGCGAAGACCATTTGGAAGAGTAAATTGTTGGATCTGAGTCGGCGGGAGCTGAAAGGTTTCTGCCACGTTTGTCTCGATTCGCTAACGTCTTCTTGAGCGCGCCCTCCCCTTGGTGGCAGAAAGCGTTGTGTTGTGGGGGACCAGGGGAAGTCGTCGATAGGCCCGGAGTTTAGGCCGGCTTTTCGTTAATCATTCCGCGCAACTCTGCGCGCAGGCGTTCAATCTCGGCAAGCTTTTGCTCCACCCGTCCGAAGAGCGCTGCCTGCGTTCTGATGCCTTCGTCGATCAGGAAACCGGCGGCCTCCGCACGATTGCGAAAAACCCCTGCCTGCACCAGCTGCTCGAGTTTGTCCTGGGCCTCTGGGGAGATCTTAACGGCAACGACGTAATCATCCTTCGCAGACATTGCTCGCTCAATAGTCCGGCTGATGTCACGTCCGATTGCGCTGAGCGATTCGGGGATACGGGAAGCGATGTCGCGGACCGAGGATGCGGTTCGCGCTCGATCATCGGAATCAACTTCCGGGTCGTCGCTGCGAAGCATTAGATCATCTACAGTTTCGGATTCCTGTTGTTCTTCCCGTTGATATGGGCTGCTCATAGCTAAAAGCTCCTTAAGGGTCATTAGATCAGACTTGATGTGATAATTACGTTCTCTGCCACCAGTTAGTTCATTCTACGGATGCATTCAAAGGCCCGTCAAGCCGGGTTACGGTCGCCGGCAAATTGAACAACCATACGCAAATTCGGGGAAATGAACATTTTGAGGAATTGGCTGTTTCTATGTTTCAGCAGGATGACCGCTGGCGAGTAGCGGCGCGGTCCACGGCGTTGCACAACCTTGCCCCGTCTGACCGCATCCTTTAGTATTGCAGAATGACAGCTGATTTAGTGGCTGGCAGGGACTTAACTAGCTCGAATTCAGAGGCATAGGTTTTGAAAAAGATTTTCGCAAGGGCTGTAATTGCCCTCTTCATCTTCACGCTCATACCCCCCGGTTTTGTTTTCTCGCAGCAAAGACAGCAGCGACAACCTTCTATTGGCGATACGTCTTCGGGCAGGCCGCCAACCGGCGTTCTGGTACCAGGTAAACGTAGCTCTCGTGCAACGCCCGGAAATACGATCCCATTGATTGAGAGAGATGTCGACGAGGCACTGGAGCTTATCCAGGACAATCACGTCGAAGGAAAAAAACTGGATTACAACACGGTTTTTAAGTCATCCATCATTGGGATGCTGCGCGCGCTCGATCCACATTCAAACTACTACGATCGCGATGAGTTTGATGAGCTGAAGAC
>JBOGOU010000409.1:0-2189 GCA_050748205.1 Pyrinomonadaceae bacterium
CGTTGGCCTATTCTGGGGAATCCGCACTAGCTTTAGCGATACGGCCACCTGCGGATCATCGACCCGACGCTACCGCGTTACGGTACTGACCTCATTGGTCACCATTTCGAGTTTTCAGCGCGTACAACCTCGCCCAATTGAACGCTCAGCCACTGAACATCAGGCAGGCCTTCGCAGGTACGAGCGCAGCACCGGTGGAGTGGCTTTGCGCATGAGCGCACTCTTCGCTTTCCACTCCATTGAGCGGCTCATTTCAGCAAGGAAGCGGGTCTCGCCTGATTCAAGAACCGCGACTGGGATACCGTCACGATAGAGGATTCTGTTCGCCGCATAGGCTGTGACACGATTGCCTGGCGTGATTATTCCCACGAGGTTCAGGGGATCCGCGGCGCTTACCGATATCATAGTTTCCAAGGCTGGCGCACGACGAATGGAGCGCACCATCCCCACAGCCTCCGGCAGGGCAAACTGCTCACCGGAAATGCCCGCAACAAACCGTCCACCGCGAATCTCACCGCGTGCTTCCAGCCGATGATAAGTACGGAGCAGCACACGCCAGGGTACAGTGATTCCTTCGCGCTCCAATAACCGTTTGAAGACAACGCCATACCGTTTTAGTAGCGCGCGAGCGACCTGCTCGATGGTCTCGGTTTCGTTATGGACGAAGCCACCCCTTACGGTCGGGCTACTCCCTCGGGCAGCGGCGTTTGACTGCGCGTCTCCGGCCTCACGGCGAAGGATCGACCAGCGACCGGCACTTGCCATGTCGTAAACGGCTTGACGATGTTTCCGCCGGGCCGCCGCTTGTGTCTTTCGATGAGAAGGTGTGAGCAGCGCACGCAGACCGGTAAAGCTGTCTGATACGACCAAACCGTTAGCCACCAATTCTGCAAGCGACTCTTCCACCTGATTACGTAATAGCCTTGTGCTCTCAACAATGTCGCTGAAGAATGAAGCACCCCGGTTTTTCAAATAGTCGTAAACAACCTGAGTCACGGTGGAGAATGTCATTTCTTCAACGACGGGACGCGGAAAGACACAATTCCAGAGCGCAAAATCCTTCCGCTTAAGCAAAGCGATGGGTGTTGTTCGTACCGGCCCTGAGCCGCGCAATTTATCTTGTCCGTTCTTTGCCGGTGTGCCAGGCGTCAGCCTTGCCCAAACCACTTCGCCGGAAAGACACAGGGCATCAAGCCACGCGGGATCGTATTCCACCAGGCGGCTCGGAAAAATCTCACCTTCCCAGGAAGCAGCCGGCGCTTCGAAGCCTTCGAGCTGCTCAATCAACGCAAGCAGACTCTGTGGTCCTTCCATTTGGTGATCGGGCGCTATCTTTTGCCACGATAAAAGAAAGCGCATGAAATCGGCGCTTGAAACCGGCTCGATTTCCTGACGGAGCCGGTTGAGAGTGTAACTATGAATACGGGCCAGAAGGCGACGAGCGCACCATTCAGTTTCTTGAATTCCCGGCGTAAATTTTCCACGAATCACAAAGCCCTCGGCTTCAAGTTTGAGCAACCCCGCTTCGATTTCATTGGTGGTTAACCCGCACGATTGGGAAAGATCAGCGACTGTTACCGGACCAAGCCCTTCGAGCCGGCCGCGCAGGATTTCCACAAGCGCGCCTTCAAAGGACCACTGAGTTTGGGCAAGAGATGCCGGCGCTGTGATTTGAGGGTCGAGTGTCGCCGCGGGATAGATGGCCTTGATTTGGGGCAGTCGCTCAGCGGCGACTAAAAGACTCAAGCTCTTCACTGGGACCGCGGGCGTCTCGCCCGCCTGCGTCGCATCAGAGATCGCTATGAATTCACCGGACTCTTCATCCTTCCCATTCATTGCGGGCGAGACGCCCGCGATCCCAGTATCAACTTGAAGCACGGCAGCACGGCGATCCTGCTTCAGTTGGCCAAAAAACTCCTGCCACTGAAAACCTTCCACCGGGGTCAGAAATCCCAATTCCACCAACGCGTCGTGCAGCTCATCGACGTCCCGTGGCTCAGGCCACACCTCTTCCCGCACCCGATCGATTGCCGCCTGGTCGAGTTTCCCTAGATCTGACGCAGTTTCCGGATCAAGCCAGCGGCGCTGGAAGACAGCACGTGTGCGCCGTTCCTCCAAAGGCGCATCATCCAGAAAAGCGTACGGTCGAGCGTTGAGTATTTCCGCTGCCAACGGCGAAGGCTCTACCA
>JBOGOU010000410.1:0-81772 GCA_050748205.1 Pyrinomonadaceae bacterium
CTCAATAAGGCTTAGGAGTTCTTTTGATCACAAGTTGGCGGGCCAGTTGAATGCTAGCATCCGGTCGCTACGGCTCGCGGTTCCGTAAGTGAGTGCCTTTATCGTGCGATGTTAAGATTCTGAAACCATCATTTAATCTGTGTGCCACTTACCCGTAACCTTCCCAAGGTATTTTGGGGTTGAGAATTTTATGAAGGAGGAAGGTTATGATTGAAGAGCCAACTCAAACGAGAAAGAGTTGCCATGTTGTTTGCGTCTGGTGTGGGGTGCAGATTCGCCGCGGCGGCGATGAGGATTCCTTTGGCACGTGCTTGCAGTGTTTCTACCGAATCGTAAATGAACAGCTCAATTCGCAGAGGCGAACAAGCGACGCTAATCTCTTTGCAAGCGAACGCTGAGAACTCTTTCCGTGCTTATTCCTTCTCTAGTTCCTTAGGCTTCACGACCCATTCAAGGCTGCCCTTTTTCTCCAAAGTTTTGCGCCACTTAGTCGTTTCAAAAGTAATCTTTGCCAGTGTCCCCGTGTTCATCCGCTCAGCCTTATCGGTTAATATCTGGAGCAATTCCTCCAGCCCTGGGTTGTGCCCCACGAGAAGGACATTGCTTTTATCCTCTTCGATCTGAGAAATAACTTCGAGCAACCGAAGGGGCCCAGCTTCGTAGATTCGCTGATCGTAGCGAAGTTCGGTCGTCAGCTTCGCTGTCTTGATCACTATCTCAATCGTCTCGCGGGCTCTGACGGCCGGAGAACTCAAGATAAGATCAAGTGCGATCTTCTGTTGTCGAATAAATCTGCCGACAACTTCTGCCGCTCTTCGGCCGCGAGCGTTTAGAGGCCGATCAAAGTCCTGAAGCGCGGAATCTTTCCAACTAGACTTGGCGTGACGTAGAATGAATAGGCTTTTCATGTGTGACAAACCAACCGGGCAACCTGCGTTTACACTGCTGTAACACGCCGGGCGCATATTAAATCCAATGATTTCATACGGAAATCACCGCTTCCCGGGCCGGCTCTTTGTCGTAGAAGGTACCGATGGAAGCGGTAAGTCCACACAGTTGGCGCTTCTTTACCAGTGGCTGAAAGCCGAGGGTTACCCCGTTTTCTACTCGGAATGGAATTCATCGCCTCTGGTGAAGGATACGACGAAACGCGCCAAGAAACGACATCTGTTTACTCCGGCCACGTTCTCGCTCCTTCATGCAACCGACTTTGCCGACCGTACCGAACGCGACATCATTCCGCCATTAAAGGCAGGGGCGATCGTTCTCGCGGACCGTTACATCTACACCGCTTTTGCGCGTGACGTTGCCCGCGGATGCGATCGCGAATGGGTACGTGATGTTTACAAGTTCGCTGTCAAACCTACAGTCGGCTTTTTCTTCAGGGCGCCGCTGAACGTGGCAATCGATCGCATCGTTTCCGGCAGACCCAATCTCAAATACTATGAAGCGGGTCTAGACATGGGTTGGTCTGACGATCCGGAGGAGAGCTTCACTACTTTTCAGGGCAAGATACTCGATGAATATGACCGCATGGTTGATGAGTTTGGTCTTACATTGATCGATGCAACGCGTTCGATTGAAGCCCAGCAAAAAGAAATGCGAAACATTATTGGCCGGCATTTGAAGAAAAGGCGGTTCAAAACTCATTAAGGACAAACTTTATTACGGTACGCCGCTGCCTGGAGTTGAGGAAGAGCAATATAGCGGCAAATTGATCGTGGTTGAAGGCACCGACGGTGTCGGGCGCTCAACTCACATCGCCCTCTTGCGTACCTGGCTGGAGTCGCGTGGCCATGCCGTGCTGGACACGGGCATGACCCGATCTGTCCTGGCCGGCAGAGGCATCAAAGAAGCAAAGACCGGCCACACATTAGGTCGTTTGACGATGCAGCTTTTTTATGCGACCGACTTCATCGATCGCCTGGAAAACGAAATGCTGCCCGCACTGCGATCAGGCTTCATTGTCCTGACCGACCGCTACATCTATTCCGCGATGGCAAGGGCAGAAGTTCGAGGAATCGACTCTGCGTGGGTGCGCTCGATCTATGGAATGTCGCTCGTGCCTGATGCGGTTTTCTATCTTAGAATCCAGTCGGCGCAGGAGTTGGTGACGCGCGTTCTTTCCTCCGGGCGAGGTTTCGACTACTGGGAATCAGGAATGGACCTGCACCTTGGCGAAGACTTTTACGACAGCTTCATCGAATATCAGACCCGTATGCTCAAGGTCTTCGATCGCATGAGTGGCGAGTATGGTTTTCATGTGATGAATGCGTCGCGATCCGTGAGAAGTGTGGCAGCCGACCTGCGTCGCTCGGTGGCAAAAGTGATTGATGAACCGGTATCTGCGAGCGAAGGCACGGTCCAGCCTGTTGCGAAAAGTAAGCCCGCCAACGAGCCACAGCAGAAGGCGACATTGGTTTCAATTCACGAGAAACTCGAGAAAACGGCAGGTCATTGAAGCTCGCCGCCATAGACATTGGATCGAATTCAATCAAGCTTGCAGTTGTAGATGCAGCCGCCAGTGATTCTTTCGCGGTGCTTACACGCGAAAAGGATGTGGTCAGGCTGGGACATGAAACTCTTCGAAACAGCCATCTCGCACCTTCGGCAATCGAACGAGCTGTTGAGTGTCTCAAACATTTCCGTTCGATAGCCGAGGCTCGCGGCGCCGAGACCATCATCGCCATTGCCACTGCTTCCGTTCGCGAAGCAAACAATTCCGCTGAGTTCATAAGAGAAGTTGAGCGACAAACGGGCATTCGCGTCGAGGTTCTCTCAGGAATCGAGGAAGCCAGACTGATCGGGCTGGCCGCCTCCCAGGGCTGCGCGCTCCGCGGCGCGACAAGCATCAACATTGATATCGGCGGAGGCTCAACCGAGATTTCGCTGTTTCGCGATGGAGTTCCTCGTTTGCTGTTCTCTCTAAGAATCGGCGCGGTAGCGATGACCGAAAGATTCATCCTCACCGATCCACCCAAATCGAGGGAGCTGAGCAACCTGAGAAACGAGATCCGCGCAGCGTTTGAGCGACCTGCCCGTGAACTGCGCGGAAAGAAGTGGCAGCAGGCAACCGGAACTTCAGGCACCGTCCTGGCCGTAGGTGCCGCCCTCCGCTCGCGCACAACTAGTGAAACAGAGCGCAAGACCCAGGCAGCGCAACCGGCCGAGGCCGATATTGTGCTCAGCCAGCTTTCGCGGTTGAACATCTCCCTGGCAAATATCGAGGCGGCAGAACGACGCAGTTTGGCAGGAATAAGCTCGCAGCGCTCTGAGATTATTATTGCAGGCGGCCAGATACTCGAAGGAGCAATGCGCGCGCTGGGAATAAACCTGCTGCGAACTTGCGACTGGGCTTTGCGCGAAGGAGTGATCATCGATCGACTGCGCGAAATGGAATCCGAGTCGCGCCCGCCGATGCCTGACTTTACCGACCCGAAGCTGCTCGGCGTACATGCTGTCGGCCGGCGCTTTGGATATGAGGAGAGCCACTCGCACCAGGTGGCGAGGTTGGCGGAAAAAATTTTCGACAGCCTCGCTGAAACAGAAGGTCTCACTCGTCATCAACGCATACTGATGTCGGCAGCAGCCCTGTTGCACGACGTCGGTTACCATATCGCTCACGAATCACATCACAAACATTCACTTTACTTGATTGAGAACTCCGAGCTTACAGGCTTCTCGGAAGCAGAACGCGCGGTCATCGCCAACATAGCTCGCTATCATCGCGGTTCGCCGCCGAAAGAGCGCCACCTTGAGTATGCCGTACTAAACACGGCAGATCGAGAAAGCGTTTGCAAGCTGGGAGCTATCGTCCGAATAGCCGATGCACTGGACAGAAGCCATGACTCTCGCGTGAACGATCTACGCTGCTCTCGCGATGGAGACGTGTTGAATATTCAGATGAGAACTGATCTTGACTGCGACAATGAACTGTTGGAAGCAGAAAGAAGGCGGGAAATGTTTGAGCAGGCTTTCCAATGTACGCTTAACTTCAATGTGCGGCAGTCGAAGACAAAGCGTGCTTGACCTTTCAAATGGCCAAGGCAACTGAAATCCCTGGAATTGATTGTGACGCCATGGCGGCAGACGGAATTCGCCTGGTGCTCACCGGCAGATCGGAAGAGATGTGTGCGCTGCGCGAGAAGGCCTTAGAGTGGGGCGACCCTGAGGGTGTTCACGACATGCGTGTGGCGTCGCGTCGCTTGCGTAGCGCGCTACGAGACTTTATGCCTTATCTGCGGAAGCGCCGGCTCGAAACCGCATTGGGGGAAATAAAAACCCTTGCCGACGCATTGGGACAAGTGCGAGACGAGGACGTGGCGATCATCGCTCTGGAGAGAGTTATTGAAAAGGCGCCTACCGAGGTGGTGCCGGGTATTGAAGAGTTCGTTGAGCTCCGCCGAGCAAAACGCGATCGTGCACGTAAGGAGTTGGTGCAAATCGTGAGTGAGTCTCGTATCGCCGCACTTAGGTCAGAGTTTACCAGCGCCCTCGTTAATGCAGTCAAAGCGCCACTCCGTAAAGAGAGTGCTGAACAAAACGCCCGTGACCCTGTCGGCGTTACATATCGCGAGGTCGCCCGGGCGACGATACTTGAACGCCTCAAAGAGTTGGAGAAGTTGAGCTATAGCCTTTACCAGCCGCTCACTGTCAAACCACTTCACGAAATGCGCATTGCCGCCAAACGCCTGCGCTACGCGATAGAGCTTTTTGAGCAGTGTTGGGGGAAACCCATCGCCGTGTTCGCGGGCAAGGTTGCGGCGCTGCAATCGTCGCTGGGAGAACTTCACGACTGCGACCTTTGGATTGATAACTTTGGCGAGATCCTGGCAACGGCAAGGAAGCGTCCGAGAAAAACGAAAGACGCTGTCAGTAGTCACCGGGAAACAGCCTTGGTCTGGCTGCTGACACACTTTGTCAAGCTTCGCACAAAACACTTTCGCAACGCTCTCGCCCGCTGGTCCGATTGGGAGGCAAACAGTCTCAGCGCAGAATTGCGCAGAAAAACTGTAGTGCGCCGAGCAGCGCCGGCAACGCCTCGCCCTCCGCGCAACTAGAGGAGCTTAAGAAAAGCCCCGGCAGGTCGGCAGACAACCGGGGCTGAAAGCAAAGGAGCGTTAGGGCCGCAACACTTCGGGTGATACAGCCAACCCGAAGCGTCGGGGGTTGTTGGCGGGAATACCCACTACCAGCGCCGATTTCCTCCCCGGTTTCCTCACCGCAGGACTAACTCCCCCTGAATCAGACTGCGGTGCGAAGATTCAACCCACTACGTCTCATACGTATCGCTTACGCGGGCTGCCAGTAACGAGTACCTGTGGCTGATGATGACTGCGAAATGCTAACTGGCCGTTACTTGCAGATTAAATCTTAGTTAAGTGCTTACTGTCCCACCATTCATTGGCTTATACTCTGCGTCCAACTGAGTCATGAAAAAACTTGCTGCGGAATTTGCGGGAACATTCGCTCTTGTATTCGCCGGCACTGGTGCGATCATCATCAACGACCTTAGCGGCGGAGCGATCACGCACGTTGGCATTTCACTGACATTCGGATTGATTGTTTTCGCGATGATCTGCGCGTTGGGATCGGTGTCAGGCGCTCATCTAAATCCGGCAGTAACTGCTGGCTTCTTTCTGGCGCGCAGATTTCCGGCTCGGCTCGTACTGCCTTACATCACAAGTCAATTTGCCGGCGCGATTCTTGCTAGTGCAGCGCTAAGGGTGATGTTTATGCGCCATCAGACGCTGGGAGTAACCATTCCCGCCGGCTCAAATGTGTTTTCGTTTATCCTCGAGATAGTCCTTAGCGGGATTCTGATGTTCGTGATCCTCAGCGTCTCGTCGCAGGCGAGCGAGAAAGGCCTTACGGCGGCCATGGCGATCGGCGCAGTGATCGCCCTGGCGGCCCTCTTCGGCGGGCCCATTTCAGGCGCATCGATGAATCCTGCCCGGTCTTTGGCGCCTGCGCTTCTCTCGAAGCATTTTGCAGGCTTGTGGATCTATCTTACTGCTCCGCTGTTTGGCGCGGCCCTGGCAGTGCCTCTTTGCCGATGTGTTCAACCTGCCGGCTGCTGTTCTGACGTTCGGAAGAATCAACAGCGCGGCGCGGCCGGCCCGCTTGGTACCCCGCCGGACATTTGTCAATAGATAGCAACAATGGTCTCAGCAAAAAAGACAGTGCTTTTTGTCTGCGTGGAAAATTCAAACCGCAGCCAAATGGCTGAGGCCTTCGCGCATATCAATGGCGCGGGAAAAATCGAAGCCTTCAGCGCCGGCTCGCGGCCAACCGGTCAAATCAATCCCAAAGCCGTCGAAGCGATGAGAGAGTTGGACTACGACCTGACCGGCCATAACTCGAAATCACTTGCCGAGATTCCCGATGTGGAGTTTGATTTCGTTGCCACAATGGGTTGCGGCGATGAATGCCCGTTCGTGCGCGCTAAACGGCGCGAAGACTGGGACATTCCCGATCCGAGACACTTGCCTCCTGATGAGTTTCGGAAAGTGCGCGACCTGATCCGAGCGAAGGTAACAGCTCTTATAGCAGAATTAGCCACAGATTAACGCAGATGACCGGATCAGAACAGAAAAGAACTTAAGAAGCCGACCAATGTTTTGGTTGTGTTCTGATCCGTGTCATCCCGGGTTAATCTGTGGCTAATTTTCTTTCGCAGATTCGCAGTGGGTGGATTGTTCAAATCAGACGTTTGTTGCTTGTAGTTGAGAGAATGGCGGGACTCAATCCCGCCCTTGTCGGTCAGTCGCTTCCCACCGCTTTTCCTTCCTTGTTCTTGAAACAGCCTGCGCATACTGATCGTATTTACAGGGAACGCTTAGAAGTCTTGAGAGGTGATACAATTCCGCCGCATATGCTCAGTTGCCCCTCTTGCCACAAGGACATGGACGCGGACCTTATTTCTTGTCCAGCGTGCGGCACTGTAATCGATGAGTTTTTTGACGCAACTCGGAGACTTTCCGATTCTCAAAAATCATCGTCTAAACTCTCGGGCCAACACACCTCGCAGCGAGGCCATCGTTCCCCTTCATCATTCGACTCAATCGATAACGCGAGGTTTGTTCCAGGCACGATCCTGGCTGAGCGCTACCGCATAGTAGGGCTGCTTGGTCGCGGAGGCATGGGCGAGGTTTACCGCGCTGACGATATGAAATTGGCCCAGCCTGTGGCGTTGAAGTTTCTCCCTGAAGTGTTAGCAACCGACGGGGCGGCTTTGGCGCGTTTTCATCGCGAAGTGCGCGTCTCGCGACAGGTCTCGCACCGCAACGTCTGCCGCGTTTACGACATC
This sequence comes from Pyrinomonadaceae bacterium, assembly GCA_050748205.1. Classification (GTDB taxonomy): domain Bacteria; phylum Acidobacteriota; class Blastocatellia; order Pyrinomonadales; family Pyrinomonadaceae; genus PSRF01. The sequence continues at coordinate 7,310 of JBOGOU010000410.1, forward strand.
GGTGAAATCGACGGTCAGCACTTCCTCTCGATGGAATTCATCAGCGGGGAAGAGCTGGCATCTCTGATGAGGCGCATTGGACGTTTACCGCCAGACAAAGCAAGCGAGATTGCCCGTCAACTCTGCGCCGGCCTGGCAGCCGCGCATGATACCGGCATCCTGCACCGCGATCTCAAACCTGGGAACATCATGATCGACAACCAGGGGAATGTTCGCATAACAGACTTTGGCATTGCCGGACTCGCTGAAGAAATTCGGACGGAAGAAGTGACGGCGGGAACGCCCTCTTACATGTCACCGGAACAAATTGAAGGTGGAGAGCTGACCATAAAGAGCGATCTTTACTCTCTTGGCCTGGTTCTTTACGAGTTGTTCACTGGCAAGAAGGCGTTTGAAGCGCGCTCGTTAGTGGAGCTGATGCACCTCCGAAGAAGCGATGCCACTCCCACGTTGCCGACGTTGCTGGTGAAAGATCTCGATCCCACCGTCGAGCGAGTGATCTTGCGTTGCATCGAAAAGGATCCGGAAAAGAGACCTGGATCGGCGCTGCTGGTAGCCGCCGCTCTACCCGGTGGTGATCCCCTCGCGGCCGCGCTTGCCGCGGGTGAGACACCGTCTCCGGAAATGGTCGCGGCTGCCGCAAAGGAAGGCGTGCTTCGTCCGCCGGTGGCTGCCTTGATGCTCGCCGCAATTGTCATTGGCCTGGCAGCAACGGTGTGGCTGTCAGGGAAAGTTTTGCTCCACCGGCAAATCCCCCTGGAGAAATCGCCCACAGCGCTCGCGGAACGAGCGCTCACTCTCACTAACAAGTTCGGCTACACCGATCCACCCACTGATAGCGATTACGGATTCACTCTTAACCACAGTTATTTGCGGTATGTCCTGCTGAACGACAAATCACCGGGCCGCTGGCAACGACTGAGAACCAGTCCAGCTGCCGCCATCAGTTTCTGGTACAACCAGAGCCCGCGCTATTTCGAACCATTCCTCGACTCGGTATCGATCGACAACCCTGCCATCCCCTCAAACATGTCGGGTGTACTGCTCGACACTCGTGGCCAATTGCGCAAGTTTGTCGGGGCGCCACCCCAGATCGATCAGGCCTCGGGGAGCGGCGTGGAAGTGAACTGGGCGCCTTTGTTAACCGAAGCAGGCTTTGAACCGGCGGCGCTGAAACCAGTGACATCCACTTGGGTGCCACCGGTCAATAGCGATGCGAGGGCGGCGTGGGAGGGCCAGTATGCAGGACTGCCCCTGGTCCCAGTTCGCATTGAAGCAGCCGCGTATCGTGGCAAGCCAGTCTATTTCGAAATCATTGAGCCCTGGACCACTCCATACCGCGCGCAGCAAGAAACAGAACTAGTGAGATTGCGAATTCTGTTAATCGCGGCCGGTGTGCTCGCACTAATTGTGCTAACGGGCGCCTTCCTGCTGGCCCGCCGCAATCTGCGGCTCGGTCGCGGCGATCGAAAAGGCGCTTTCAAGCTGGCTCTTTTCATTTTTATTCTGCAAATGGTCGCCTGGCTTTTCGGAGCTCACCATGTCTTTTCCTTTGGCGGTGAGTTTAAGAGCTTCTTTATAAACCTTGCGCTCTCACTCACCGCGGCAATGGTAATGTGGCTTATCTATATTGCCCTCGAGCCTTTCCTGCGTCGTCGCTGGCCACACCGAATCATTTCCTGGAACCGGCTTCTGAGCGGAGATCTGCGGGATCCGTTAATCGGAAGAGACATACTCATCGGCGCGCTAGGCGGCACACTGATCCTCCTGAACGCCTGCTGCTGGCATGCTCTTTCCAGTCGTCTCGGGCCCGCCCCTGCGATGCCGTTGCCAGTACCCCTGGAGACACTTCTGGGCGCGCGTCACGTGGTTACCTTTTTTTCGGCGCACGTAATTAGCTCTCTCGTGAATCCGGCAGTTTACACGCTGATACTACTTCTCTTTTCGATCTTGCTGAGAAAGGAACGTCTGGCAATTGCCTTGTTCTGGCTAATGATAGTTGCTTTTCAAGGACTGGCGAGCACTAACTTAACGACCGGACTCATCGAAGCCGCATTGGGGTCCGCAATTTTCCTTTTCATCCTGGTGCGGTTCGGACTGCTGGCAAGTATCTTCGCGGAGTTTTTTATCTTGCTGGGCGTCCTGTATCCATTGACCTCCGATTTTTCAGCCTGGTACTCAGGTGTCACTCTTTTCGCGCTCGCCATTGGACTGGCCGTGGCCATCTACGGCTTCTATATTTCTCTCGCGGGCCAACCTCTCTTCCGCGGCGGTCTGCTGCAAGATTGAGCGGCGCTTGCGGTAACCCGACATTACGCGACGCATCACCGATAGAGCACGATCACCTAACGCTATCGACTACCAGGAGCATGAAAGTTCCGGGAAGAACGGGCGGTCGCGGTCGCGGTCGATCTGCAGTGGGAGCGGGTGTCGGACCAAATTCGGCAGTATCAAGATATATTTTGTGAGTTTTTGGATCGAGCGTCATCGTGCGTGCCCCTCTCTGAGTTACAACGTTTTCCACGACGCTGAACTTGTCCGGCGAATCCTCATGAATGACCGTGAGAGTTCCCTCGCCATTGGAACTGAAAGCAAGCTGCTTAACGGGATCAAAGGCCGTTGAATCTACTCCGCCACCTATTGGGATCGAGGCCACAATGTGACCATTGTCAGCATCCATCACCACCATCAACTTGTTACTGCAGCCCGAAAATAGCCGGCGATGTTTTCGATCCATTGCCAGGCCCGTCGGTTCCTCGCCGGGCGCAAGCGACCATCGCGCTGTGACTGCCAGTTTGCGTGAATCAATTGCCGCAATCGTGCTCTTGTCTTCGAGATTGATGTAAACATATCCCCTCTCATCTGCGACTGCTGATTCCGGTCGCCCTTCCAACGAGATAGTCCCTTGTACGGTTTCATTCTTCGCGTCGATCGCAGTCGCGTCATGACTCGTTCCATTGCAAGTGAAGACAAACTTGGAAGCAGGATCATAAATAATCGCGTCGGGATTCTTGCCTACCCGAATCTGTTTCAAAACCTTGAGCAGGCACGATACTGGTTGGCTTCCAAGGATCAAAGGGGAGCTTCGTGTGAGGCTCCCCTTTTGATCAACTAGGGTTAGATAACCTTCTTAGGGGGTTTCGGCCCATCCACAAACAGAATTGTCTGGGCCACATACTTGGCATTGGCCTGCGCGGGGCAGGCAGCCCACATTGTGAGCGGCTCGTTCCCGAATCGAAGCATTCCCGTATGCCGCGCCTTGTCTGCATCCACTTGCGGGTTTGGATCGACGAAGCCCAGCTTGCGCCGTAACACCTCGAGTTCCTTAGGATCTCCAGTCAGGAACAACCAGCCCGGCCCCGCTCTGTGCATCTTGGCATAGCGTTTAAGCGCCTTGGGAGTATCCTCCTCGGGTTTGACGGTGATCGAGTAAAAGAAAATATCTCGACCCACCCGGTCCCCCAGCAGTTTCTGCACTTTCATAAGGTTCATAGTGATGGGCATGCAGACCCCTTGACAGTTTGCATACATCCAGTTGATGACCACGATCTTGTCCTTGACCAGATCGTCGTAAAAGCGGACCTTTTTGCCTTCGTGGGTGGTTAAGACAAAGTTCGGGAAATAGCGCAGCCTTATCTTCTCGCGCGCCGATATTTTCACTTTCTGGGTCGGCTTCGAATCCTGGGCAAACGACTGCATCATAAGCCCGCCCGCGAAGGGGGCTGCCGCTAACATTTTCAGCAAGTTTCTTCTGGCTTTGCTTGTCATGGTTTGGCTTCTCCTTTCTCGTTTCGTGGCGGTCCGCACGCCCTGAAGACGTGCGGACACAGCGCCCTACGGATTCGGGTTTGTATCTCCCACCGTATCGATATCCCATCTCAACATCATGGCGTGGTCTTCGTGAACCACGTTGTGACAGTGCATCGGATACCGCCCGAGGAAATCCCTAAAGCGGAAGAAGAGCTTGCGCTCGGAGTTGGCGTTCAGCCTGACCACGTCCTTTCGCGAGTTCTCTACTGACGATGGCGGCGCGTTGAAGCAGTCCGCATTGAAGCCTCCCTGGAGAAACTGGAATTCCTCGAAGTGGATGTGAATGGGATGCGCCCACGAAGGAGAGGCAGTCTGGGTGTTTTTGAATATCCAGTGCTCTATCGAGTTCTGTTTTATCTTGAAGCGGGCCGGGTCACAGGCGTTAAATTGGCCGTTGATTACCCATTGCCCGTTTTGGGTCAGTTGAAAGGTGAAAGTGCGCGTGACCAACGGCGTACCCGCCGTAGAGGGGAGGTCATAGAAAACGGCGGTGGCGGGGTTCGTGCTGGGGTCGGGAACCGAGGGAAGGTCAACGATAATTTTCATCAGCTTATCTCCCTGTCCCGCGCCCTTAAGATTATTAAAGTTGCAGTTGGGTCCTCGGCCGCTGGTTTGCACCAGGCGGTTCTCCATATACACGGTCTGGCCGGCCATCGTGCTGAAGTCGATAATCACGTCCATCCGTTCCGCCACGCCGATTTTGGCAGACGTGACCTGGATGGGCGCGGGCAAGAGATTGCCGTCATTCGCGATGTGCCAGAACTGCTTGGTCTGGGTCGGGTTGAGCCTCGTGATAAAGATTTGATAGAAACGCGACGGGCCGCTGTTCAACCAGCGGAAGCGGTACTTGCGAGGACGAACGTGGAGCACGGGCTGGATCTTGCCGTTGACAAGGAACTTGTCTCCCAGGATGCCGTCAAAGTTGAACAGGTCGAAAAACAGTTGGTTGTCCAATGGGTCGAGGCATTTGTCGGCAAGCATCATCGGCACGTCAAACTCGCCACTCGGAAGACGGAACCCGGTTGGGTCGTTTTCGTTGTTATTGTCCTTGTTGTTGAACAAGGAATACATCCCTGCCAGTCCCTTGTAGACATTCTGAGCGGTAAAATCCACACGATGGTCGTGGTACCACAGAGTGCTCATGGATTCGTTGGGATCGCCCAGTGGCGCAAACGGCGGAGTGCTGAATCCGGCAAGGATATTGGGATAGTAGTGGTCATAGAAGAAGGCGTTGGCAATTGCGGGAACCTGGGGGTTGGGAAAGTAATCGCAAGGGAATCCGTCACTTTCCGAGGGCGTATGGCCATTATGCAAGTGTGTCGTTACCTCCCTGTTGCCAAATCCATCCACGAACGGCGGGAATGGTAGCTGGTTGACGTTGCGTACGAGGATCGGCTCTCCATAAAAGGCGTGGTAAAGGGGACCTGGGGACGTACCGTCGAAGCCCCAGATGGTTATAGGATCGAGGTCCTGGTGGATCGACACCGATGCCTCCTGTTGGAAGATTTTATATTGCTTTGTGGGAGGAAACGGAGACGTAACGACCTGGTGATTGCGCGTTCGGCCTTCACCGGCTGCGTTGTTTGGCGCGATCATTGGTACTGGATCAAGTGCTACTGTCTCCGGCTGCTTGACGGTCATTCTTACAAAATCGTCGCGAAATGGTTCAGTAAATGGGCTCACACACTGGCCGGTCTGACCGGACGCGTTCGCTTCATCCCCCACTGGCACGACGGCCGGATCTTGCGCGCGAACACTCAGGCCATTTTTGGCAACCAGAAGACCTGCACTCGTGAGCAGCCCCATTCTCATCATTTCTCGCCTGCTCAATTGTGCTTCAACTATTTCCCGGCGGTTCCGACATGCGTTGTACCGTTCTCTTTCGAGCCGCCTGTTTCTTTTCGAGATATTAGCCATTGGGGATTTCTCCTTTGAGAATGCTTGGCAAGAGTTTGCGAGCCAAGGCTTGGATGGTGAACCTGATTGATTCCCTTTGAAGGACTGTTAAAGCTTGATGTGGACCGTTGGAAACCGGTTACTCGAATCGGCTGGATCGAATGCGGCGACAAGTTCTGCAAGGCATTGGGCTAGCTAAAAAACGATCAAGGATTGTCGGGGAAACTTATCACTCTCAAGTTCTTGGCAGTGATTTAGTGGAAGCGCTAAGGTATGATGTGAGACATTTAATGACAAGCGATATTTTTTGGCCTTTCTTGCTGTTCGTTGGCGGATTTTGCTGAACTTTAATTCGCTGGGATTTCGATCTTCACGTCGCGCCTGCGCTCAAACTCCTGCTTCAAAGAAAGCAACTAAATAAGTAAAGATGTTCAGTGCTGGCAAGATGTATCGTTTGGCAGTTTCTGTTAATCCTTGTCGGACATCGCCTTGTGAGTCACGCCAGTTGTCAGATTCATTTGGCTGCCCAACATTGAAGCGCATTCGATAACGCTTCGGAGGCACCCCATACGCTTTCTTGAAATCCCGCACGAAATGACTTTCATCGTTTAGACCAACCAGATGTCCGATTTCTTTAACGCTGAGGAAACTAGTTTCCAACAGATGTTTTGCTCTTTCCATCCTCAGAAACCTCAAATACTGGATTGGGGACATACCTACGTCGGATCTAAAAACGTGACAAAGCCGCCAAGCGGACAGGTTTACAGAGTGCGCGAATTGCCCGAGAGACAGTTCTCGTTCGAGATTGTCTCGCATCATTTGCTGGATTTTTTGTACTCTGAGATCCACGCGGCCTCTTTTAGGAACACAAGGTTCGTTACTTCATGTGGGAGCACCCTCTAAAGGTGCGCTAGTGCCTATGTCAACTTGAAAGGCGTTGCTCGTAGAACGCTGATCGAATGCAGGGCTAAACTGAGGCCCACGTTGGCGACCAGGCATAAAAGAGAGATCCAGTAAGTGAAAAGGTGATCTCTCTCCAACTTCTGGGCCTGGGAGTAAACAAAACGCTGAGTTGGAAATTAACTCAAGTGTCAGGGCTTGAGCTTAGAAGTAATTTCGATTTGGCGGAATCTAATACCTGGTGCGACCAATGTCAAGAAATATTGCAAACAGTAGTATTGCAAACATCCTCACAACAATGTCAGGTAAGCCTTCAGGTTTTCATTGCTGCCAGCGGCCAGTTGCTCGGCACGCTGACCAACGACGGGGGAGGTCGGTTCAGAGGAGAGATCAACTCCTCCACTAATCCGCAAAATATCACTGTGCGCAGTAGTTTCGGAGGCGTTGCTACACGATCGGTTGTTGCTCGCTGAAAGAGTCTACTGCACCGGCGGAGCGGTACCTGCCGCGGCATTGGAGGTAGAGACGGAGTCGCTGCCAAAGTTGGCGCTCCACACGTTCGTGCCATCGAAGACCACGCCAAATGGACTCTTGCCCGTGCTGTAAGTGGCAAGAATCGCGCCGTCCATTTGCACTTTCATTACTGTGTTCTCGCCGCTGTTGGCAATCCAGATGGATGTTCCATCAAAGCTTATGCCCGCCGGGTCGTGACCTACGGTAAATGTGCCGAGCACTGCGCCGTCTGTTGCTCGCAGCTTGGTTAGGCTCTTGCTGAAAAAGTTCGTCACCCAAATGTTGGCTCCATCGGTGGCCACCCCGAATGGGCCATCACCAAGAGCATACGTGCCGAGCTTGGCGCCATCACTCGCCCGCAGTTTGACTATAGTGTCGTCGAGGTTATTCGCAACCCAGACATTGCCGCCGAGAGTGACGACGCCGATTGGCCTGCGACCGACGGCATAAGTGTCAAGCACAGCTCCATCGCTGGCACGTACCTTTTTTACATTGTTGCTATTACGGTTCGTGACCCAGATGTTAGTTCCGTCGTAGGCCAAGCCTCCCGGGCCATCTCCCACTGAATATGTGCCGAGCTTGACTCCGTCGCTCGCTCGGAGCTTCATAACATTGTCACTTCCAAGGTTTGCAACCCAGACGTTCGCCCCAGCAACAACGAGGGCCACCGGCAATTTGCCCACAGCGAATGATCCGCTGCTTAATCCATTACTGGCGCGGATTCTTACCACTGCATCCTTAAACTGCCTCGTGACCCAGATGTAGGTTCCGTCAAAAGCAAGACTCTCGGGTCCGCCGCCAGATTCTGGCGAGGCGACGGCGCCGCCACCGGCCTCGCCGGCGACAGCGTCACCTCCAGGAGGAGCGCCGCCACCGCTGCCAAGTGGAATCTCATTCGTAGGTTGTGAGGCCTGCTGCACCAGCGCCGCGTTAGACGCCAGAACGCCCACGATCAATAAAGCCAGAGCGGTAAAAAGGATTCTTAATCCAAATGAACTCTTTCGCATTACTGTCCTCCTTTTCCGGCTGGAACCTTCATGTCCTTGGGCCAATCCACCCAGCTTAGTGTTTCTACGATCCACGCGGGCGATGAAAGCCCGGGGCATCCGCCCCACCTTTCGAGCGGCTCGTTTCCATACTTGACAACCCCGATGTGATTCGACTTGTCCTTGTCCACCTCCGGATCCGGATCGACATAGCCGAGCTTGCGCCGGATTAACTCCATATCGGCCATCGAACCAGTCAGAAACGACCACCCTGGCTTCACTCTGTGCATGTGAGCATAGTGTTTCAGGGCCCTCACGCTATCTTCTTCCGGCTTGAGCGTAAATGAATACATGAAGATATCTTTGCCCACCCGGTCGCCGAGAAGCTTCTGTACGCTCACCAGATTTCTGGTGATCGGCATGCAGACGCCGTTGCACTTCGCGTACATCATGTTGAAGATCACGATCTTGTCCTTGATCAGATCATCGTAGAACCGGACCTTTCGGCCCTCGTGGGTGGTCAGGACAAGATTCGGAAAGTATCGCTGCCTGATCCTCTCCCGCGAAGATATTTGCTTGAACCGGGAGCTAGACTCCTGAGTCTGTGCCTGGGTAATCAGACCACCGACTAGCGGGGCTGTCCCGAGGACCGTCAGCAAGCTTCTTCTATTCATGTCGGTCATAAAGCAATCCTTTCACCAGATGCCGCCTGGGTGTGTTCGTATGCTGCTTGTCGCTATAAAGATGTTCGCATAGAAACAGCCTTTAAGGTTGGGTCTTGTTGTCGCCCACGTCGTCAATCACGCCCAGGACCATCATCGCGTGGTCTTCGTGAACCACGTTGTGACAGTGCAGGGGAAACTTCCCGACAAAGTCGCGGAAGCGAAAGTAAACAGTTGCCTCCATATTGTGTTCTAACCTGAAAACGTCCTTCCGACCCTTGGTAATCAACCCCGAGTTTGCGGGAGGCTGTCCATTGATCAAAAGGGTCTGGAATTCCTCAAAGTGCATGTGGATGGGGTGTTGCCAACCGCCGGAGTTGTTCTGGAAGATCCACTTCTCCACGCTGTTGCGCTTGATGGCGAAGCGGATGTTATTGCAATTGCCAACGAGTTGACCGTTGATCTGCCACTGACCGTTGCCCCTTTCGAACCGGAACGTCCTCGTGATCCGTGGCGCATCTGCAGTGTTGGGGAAACCGTAGAAATAGACCGGCTGATTCGCCGGGATGGTCGCAGGGTCAATGCTATTGTCGGGCACCACCGGACCATCGACGATGATCTTGAGAATCTTGGTACCCTGTCCTGCGGGCAGCACGTCTCCTGATGGACCACGACCGTCATCCTGCTCCAGACGGTTTTCAAGGTAGAACGTCTTCCCGGCCTGACCCGTGAAATCAACGATTACGTCGTTCCGCTCGGCCACCGCGAATCGGACACTGTTGACCTGAACCGGCTTCTCCATCAGGTTGCCGTCGGTCGAGATCTGCCAGAACGACTTGGTGGAATTGTTCGGGCCGAGCACAAACATCTGGTAGAAACGCGAAGGCCCGGTATTCAACCAGCGGAAGCGGTACCGGCGCGGGCTGACGTGCAAGACCGGCTGGATCTTGCCATTGACCAGGAATTTGTCGCCCAGGATCCCGTCCGTATTAAACAGGTCAAAAGCTAGCAGTCCGGTCTGGTTATCGAAGACCTTGTCATTAAACACCATGTAGATGTCGAAACTGGTGAGGGGGTTCTGGCCATCGCCAAAGCTGGGGAGCCGGAAGCCGGTGTTTTCATCTCCGGTATCAAATTCGTTGAAGAGAATGTAAGTTCCGGCGAGTCCCTTGTAAGTGTTTTCTGCCGTGTGGTCAATACGGTGATCGTGATACCACAACGTCGCCATTGCCTCCTTGATATCGCCGGTACCCGGGTGGGTGGAGTTGATGCCGGCATAGACGTTCGGGTAGTGGTGGTCATAGAACTGGCCGCGCTCCATGAAGAAGCAAGGGAAGCCATCACTCTCAAGCGGCGTGTGACCGTTGTGCAAGTGTTCCGTGACGGACGGCAGCCCAAAGCCACCATTATTGACGGGAAGATTGTTGCGCAGACGCAGAAGGACTGAACCATTCTGCGGGCTGCCTAACACGCCGTATCTCTCGACGATCATAGGGCCCGGCGTGATCCCATTAAAGCCCCAAATCGGCTGTAGTGGGAGTTCACCTGGTGGGGCCATACTAACCAGTCCCTGCTGCTCGGACATCTCATAGAATCTTTGCGGAGGAAACTGGGCAAAAGCCTGGTGGGAAACCGTTCGAGCTTCACCCGCGGCGGTGTTCGGCGCGATCGTCGGCGCTGGCGTGAGTACAGGAACCGTCTGAAGCACCTGCAGGCGAGGCATGTTTTCGACGAATGGCGTCGTGGGGGGACTGTTTGGCAAGTCGTCTACAAAGCCGGCACTGGTAAGTGGGCGTGCGCTCAATCCCTTTTTGGGGATCAGCATCCCAGCGCTGGTCAACAACCCCATCTTGAGCAGGTCACGCCTTTTCAGCCCGGTAGCAATTAACTCTCGACGGTTGTTCGCCGCAATCTGTTTGTCCTTCTCACGCCTTCTGTTGCGCTTAGAGATGTATGCCACGGGGAATCCTCCTCTGAAAGCTTGGCTGACGGATCTCAGTCAAGCTGGACGCTCGTCCCTGATTAATGCCGTTGGAGAGTTTCCAGGTGCGAACCGCGCGCGACGGGAAACGCTCGGTAGCAGTGATGGTCGGAATGCGCGAACTATTACGCTCGCATTCGACGCCAAGTAAATTTGACCAAGAGATTCCCGGTGAGTGGAAAAAACTTATCTCTCGAGTTCTGGGCTTAGAACCCAAGCACTCAACTTGGGTTTTTGGTATTGCGAAGTGGACGCAATCTATTACTGCTCTCACTCGTTGTCAAGAAAATTTCGCGAAAATTTCTTACAAAAAAAGGCCGGCCTTGGCGTTGCATTTCCGTAATCGGTTTTCCCGACTCGGCGTTCTTAGAAACGAGCACACCAAGTGCTAAAACACAGTGCAGTTACCAGCCGTAAGGAGCCTTTTCGATGTGAGGCTTTCTAACTGTCTGTGCTTACCTGGATCAGCACTTTAATGTCGGATGGTCTCTTTTTCAGCGCCTGGTTGAATTTCTCGAACGAGACTCGCCGCGTGATCAGCCTCACGACAAAGCCCGGCCAGTTTTCATTGAAGGACTGAAGATCGCGAATGGCGCGTTTGAAGTGCACCGGGCTGGGATTCACGGAACCAAAGACGACTCCATTGCGCCTAGTACTAACCGTTGATTGATTGCCGCCACGATCATCTCGACCTTGCCTTTTTGCTTCGGGTAGGTCACGACGGCCTTCATCTTGGGCATTCGTTCCTTCTTTCGCCTTCCTTGGCGCAGCTAAAGATCCGACCAGTTTCCTAGCCAGCCGCCTCGAAATGCAGCACGTCGCAGACCGTTGACAACGTATGGACATTTCCGCATCAGTCTCCAAAGCAGGCCGGAGCGATAGTTCTCGATCATCATGACAATCGGACCCTGATCGAGACCGTAGTACCCTTGTGACACCCAGCCTTTGTGTTTACGATTACCGGAAGTAAACGTCGGGTATAGCTGCACTTGAACCCGTATTTGCTGGTCATCTCCGGATAATTCTGGTTGATGCGTCTGAGGGATGGCAGAACCACTTCCGGGGCAAATGGTAATGAGCCAGCGACGGCCCAGGGCGCAAGTGTGCCGTCGTCAGGGCCATAAGGGATGGCGCGCGCAACATAATCGGAAAAGCGTCGCGTTCTACCATTGATTCGCCGAACGGCAGGCCCAGGACCATCACTCGCAGTGATTCCCCAGCAATAGCGATCATAGCCCATGCACTCTTGCGGATTACGCATCGCATAGGCCTGCTGGACGTAAATCGCACGGCGGCTGTTCTCAAAATAATCAACTGCCTTGTCCCTCATGTACTCGTCCTGAATGCCGCGGAAATCTATCCACATGTGCGATAGTTGGTGGATGAATAGCGGTCCGGCATAGAGAAACTCGTGTCCATAAAGCTTCTTCCATTTGTACGTTCTAGTCCACGCGTGATAGCTCTTTTCCGGAAGCGGAAAAGTAGGTGATCCAAGACCAAGAACGTACAGGACCAAGGCTTCGCTGTATCCTGTCCACCGGTACCTGATAAATCCCGTCTCCGGTTTCCATCCATGCGTGACTGTGAGACCGCGGTTTTGCGCCCAATGCCAGTCGGCCCGGGTGTAAAGCGCCTCTGCAAGCCTGCGGATCTCGCGCTCTTCCTCTGCCTCACGATCGAAATACATTGCGGCCGCAAGGGCTCCGGCCAGGAGATACGTGGTATCAATTGTTGAAATCTCACAGTTCCAGACGCGTCTGCCTGTCTTCATGTCGAGGAAGTGATAATAGAGGCCTTTGTAGCCAATCGCGTCTGGTTCTGTTCCCTGAAGCCCATCATGAAAAAATCGCAGACTGATCAAGGTCCGCTTTACAGCCTCCGCCCTCGTCATGTAGCCGCGCTCGACGCCAATCGGGTAGGCAGTGAGAGCGAACCCCACCACAGCAATCGAACACGGCGCTCCCTGACGCGTGTTGTCCGGGATGAGCCCATTCTCAGCGTTCATCTCATTCGCAAAGTACTTGAAAGTATCGCGTTCGAGCTCCGCCAGTTTTTCGTCGTTCAGTGATGGCTCTAATACTTTCATCTTGAATGCCTATTTTTGCTCCGGCGCAAATTCTATTGTGATTGCTGCGACCGCGTGAGGCGGTAAAGCAGCTTTCAGAACAATTGCATCGTCTTTATTATTGAACGACTGTGTTTCCTTTACGAGAAGCTAGCTCGCCTTCAACGTCGGCAGAAACTCCTCCCAGCGTTGGTGACTACCGCCGGATTAGAACCTGAGGACGGTGTCGAATTGCAGGCGCGTCGTCGCGCGATCTAAGGAGCCCGGCGGCGTCGCAGCAAATGGACCGAGCAGTCCATGAAGACGCTGCGTCACAATGCCGGTTAAGGAAAGCGTCACGCGCGGATCGGCAGCATAGGCGAAGACGAAGCGATGTACACGCATGTCAGACTGCTGGGTTATATCAGAGAAATTGAATGGCGTTAACACAGCATCCTTTTCAGCCCGCAGGAACGTATAGCCAAACAACATGTCACCTCGGGCCCTCGTTTGCCCTACCTGAACCTCACCCCAGAACCCGTTGTTCTCTTTATTGGGGAGGATCAAATTGGCGCCTCCGGGCCCCGCCGTAACGACATCATGTGTCTGCGTGTTGGTGACGAAATTAAAGAGGAGCGTGAAGGGAAAACGTTTGCTGTATTTGAGCTCCAAACGAGCGAGCATGTCGACGAGGTTAAAGCCGGACGAGAGACGCCCGTCTCGGTTCGTCGCATTGTTACCGGCGTTCGTAAGACCCAGATTGGCATTGCCGGCAACCAGTAGATCTCTTGGGATTGATACTTGAGTCGTCACGGTCTGCGCCGGCGTTGTAGCGGTCGCGGGAATTGTAATTGTTAAGGGAAGCTGCAACTGATTTCCAAAGACTTGGACCGGTGAGATGAATTGCGTGCCGGAAAAATAGAGATCCGCTACCGAAAGATTGAGTGCTACTTTGTTACTCGGTTCTATTCGAGTGCGCAACTGACCTCCATAGAGCGCTAAATCGCGTCCCCCGCGTCGAGACTGTTCGACGTTAACTGTCCCATCACTATTCCTTACAAAAGCAGAGTTTCGCTCGAGGAAAGGCAGTTGCCAGGCAACAAGTGTAAGGTCTTTGACCGCGGACCTCTTATATGATTGCGTATACGATTCATTGAATCCTTCGACCATCAGATCGTTGTCGATTGTCATTTCAGTGAATGTCCACGGCGGTTCGAATCTGCCCCCCTGGAGGCGCAGGCCAGGCGCGCGGCGTGGCTTATAAGTGACGAAAGCCTGATCAAGCGCAAAGGGTTTGCGGTTAAAAAAGTCGGTGAGGGTTTGGTTGGTCGATATATTGTCAGCGAAGCTGCCGGTTGCCAGGCGCAAGCCCCAGTCAAATTCATCATTAATCGTCCCACGTATCGTCAAGCGCGCGCGAAAACGCATGCGATGACGCGCACTCAGGTCATTGCCCAACACAGCCGGGTTGCTACCGTTCGATAGCGCATTCGATTGTCCAAAAATCGATTCTCCCCGAAGACGGATGTCGCCGCTGAATTTCACGCCTCCAATTTCTGACACACGAGTCTCTACTTTTTTCAGACGATCTTCGATCGCCGGCGTTTGCGGTGCGGCTTTTACTTGCGTATCACTGGTTGGATTCGCTTTTGCTGCAATTGCTCCCTCGTCCAGCGCAGAGCCAGACCCGCCGGCAAACTTTCCCGCCAGCAGCCTGATCGTTTCTTGTTGTTCAACCAACAGCTTGCGCAACTCACCTATCTGCGTGGCTTGCTGGCGCAGCGTTTCCTCGAGGGCGGTGATTCTCTCGCTATCGCTTACGTGTTCTTTGGAGGAGGCTGAGGAAACAACTGACGCGCTTGCTCCAGTACTCTCAATTGCCGATGGAGTTTCGACCTTCGCCACCGTCTGTCCCAAAACAGCGGGCGCGGTGAGAAAGCAGAATGCGAGCGCGCCAGTCAATAGACCAAAGCCAGACTTCCCTATGGTTTGCATCTTGTCCTCCCTGAGGTGTCATTGAAGAAAAACAGACTAGTGCCGGGGAATGAACTCAACCTTAACGAGATGTTAAATCGGTGTGAATCGGGCCAGAATTGCTCTCAAATTAAAATCTTGCTCAAAAAGACAAGGGGCTGTTGACTTGATTTCTAGGAAGCGCAAGCGCTGCGAAACAGAAATCCGAACCTTGTTTTTTGTAGAGGCAAGAATTTCACGCAAAGACGCAAAGAGGCAAAGACGCAAAGAGGAAGATGTATTGGACTTGCGTCTTTGCGCCTTTGCGTCTTTGCGTGAAACTACCCTGATTTGGGGCTCACGAGTATAGATCTTCGATGAGCGCACCGAATTTCTCATCGATAACTCGCCGCTTCACTTTCAAGGTAGGCGTTAATTCCCCGTTGTCGATAGTGAACTCGTCAGGCAACAAAGCAACGCGACGAATGCGCTCATAGTCGGCCAAGCCGCCCGTCAGCGCAGCGATGTCGAGTTGCACAATTCTGATAGCGGCCGGAAATTGGCTGAGCTCCGCCCGGTTCTCGGGAAACTCTTCTTCAGCGTCTGACAGTGCCTGCTTTAGCGCTTCCCATTCAGGCACGATCAGAGCAGCAGGTTGTTTGCGGCCTGTGCCCACTACAACCGCCTGGCTTACAAACTCGCTCTGTTTGAGTAAGCTTTCAATAAGCTGCGGGGCAACATACTTGCCATTCGAGAGCTTGAACAGGTCCTTCTTCCGGTCGGTAAGGCAAAGGCGTCCGGCTTCGTCCAGGTGCCCCACGTCGCCGGTGGCAAACCAACCATCTTTCAGCACTGCAGCTGTAGCTTCAGGCTGCCCGTAATAACCCTGCATTACATTCGAACCACGCAACAGGATCTCGCCGTCCTCGGCAATCGCCAGTTCGATTCCGTCAAACGGCAGGCCGACAGAGCCAACCTGGTTGTTGTCCGGACGATTGGCTGAAACAATGCATGACTCTGTGGCGCCGTAACCCTGCAACACGGGAATTCCCGCGGCAAGAAATGAATAGGAGAGGGCCGGTGAAAGCGGAGCACCACCAGAAACAAAATACCGGAGCCGGCCTCCAACGCCTTCGCGCCATTTGGAAAACACCAGCCTCTCGGCAATCTTCTGTTGCAAGGCGAGAGATGCAGGGACCCGCTGATGCTTGTCTTTCAATTCAGCATAACGCTGGCCCACCACTAGAGCGCGTAAGAAGACCTTGCGCTTCCAGCCTTTCTGAGACATCCCTTTCTTCACGATTCGGTGGTAGACCTTTTCGAACAGACGCGGCACGGCAGTCATGACTGTGGGGCGGACTTCGCGCAAATTCTCGCCAACCTGATCGAAAGACGCGGCGTAATAGACCGACATTCCGCTGTAGCAGAAGACGTAGAAACCAGTTCTTTCGAAGATGTGCGAGAGGGGAAGGACTGACAATGCTACGTCGCTTGAAGTGATGGGCAATCCGCTCGTAATTGCCAGCACGTTTGAGATGAAATTGTAATGTGACAGCATCACCCCCTTCGGCTCGCCCGTGGTGCCGGAGGTGTAGATGATAGTGGCGAGATCCTGGGGTTGGACTGAATTCAGATGTGCGGCAAAGGCGTCCGGCTCAAGTTGCAGTTTCTCTTTGCCGCTTTCTTCGAGGGCCCTGAGCGACATTGAGTCCTCAAT
Organism: Pyrinomonadaceae bacterium; assembly: GCA_050748205.1. GTDB lineage: Bacteria > Acidobacteriota > Blastocatellia > Pyrinomonadales > Pyrinomonadaceae > PSRF01. Next base: position 23,772 of record JBOGOU010000410.1, read on the forward strand.
TCCCTCGCCCGCATCTTCGTCGAAAAAAACAAGCTTCTCAAGAAACCCCAGGCGTTCCAGTCCTTTGCGCGCGTGGTTGTAGAGCCGGCGGTTAGAGATGAAAAGTGCGCGAGCTCCGGAGTCTGTAAGAATATAGCGAACTTGATCTACGGCCTGCGTGGTATAGAGGGGAACGTTGATGGCTCCAAGGCTCAGAATCGCGAGGTCGGTTATAGACCACTCGGGCCGGTTCTCAGAGAGCAGAGCAACGCGATCACCCCGCCTGATTCCCAGCGCGGCAAGGCCCAGGGCCACGTGACGCACACGCTCAGCGAATGTCTCCGCGCTTATGTTGACCCATTCGCCATCAATCTTATGGTTTAAAGCATCCTGCTTGCCATATTTCAAGGTAGCCGCAAGACAAAGACTCGGGACCGATGAATTGGCCGGCGCAGCAGTGTCTTTCACTTCAATTTTGGCAGAAGCCGCCGAAGCCACGTCCTGGCATCTCCTTTAATCGTTTCATCAGGGGAAAGCTCGGAGTCACCGTGAGACCTACTTACTGCAAATAATACAACACTGACCAGCTCTTCACGTAGCCGCGTCGCGCCTGGGTGGTCACCTAATTTGAGATCTGGCTTGGTGAAAAACAACCGATCTACGCGCACCTCACTAACAAACACGAAAATTGTTGATGTTATTTCGTGTGATCCGAACCACACACCGGTTTCTTTTACTGTCCTGAATTTTCCAGTGAATGACATTGAAGAAGCCGTAGACGAACTCATCGGACTTGGCGTGCGCCTTGAGCAGTACGACTTACCTGACCTCAAGACAGACAAGAGAGGTATTGCTCGAGGTCCGGGCCCAAAAATCGCTTGGTTTAAAGACCCCGCTGGCAATATCTTGTCAGTGCTCGAAGGAGAGTAACCCGTCAGCGCGAGACACACTCCGCAGATCGCAATGCTTTGACAACTAACGCAATGCGGCGGGGGTGAGCAGCCTCTCTACATTGAGATGCGTTGTAGGGGAGACAGCGGCAACTCGTAACTTTTGAGGCAAAGCTACAGATTTCAGATTATTTCAGATCTCAAAAAGCAGCTACAGACCTCATGGGACCACAGCAAGAGTGATGGGGGACTGTCTCGCATCCCTCACGATCAAAGAACAAAGTTCAAAGCGCAAAGTTCAAAGAGCAAGTTCAAAGTTCAAAGCACTGCCTAGGGCTTAATCATTATCGGAGCAGCCTCGCTTGTTCTGCGCCGTCGTCTGCGATGAGAAGTAACGTGCTCGACGCGGCCGTTCATCGTGGCCAGAGCCGCCAGCACCAAAAACAGAAGTGTGTTCGATGTTATGTGTAAGGTGAAATCAAAAAAACTATGAACGAGCACCGCAAAACACCCTGCCAGGGCCCCCAACGCGACGCCGCTCCTAAACTCATCGCGAGATTCTCGGCGGGAGAAGCCCATGCGGAATAAAGCTATAACAAAGAAAAGCCCCAGGGCGGCCCCGACAATGCCGCCGTCAGAAAGAATTTGCAGGTAATCGTTGTGTGCTTGCTCCAACCGGTAAAGACCGTTGCGAGAATCGTAGCGTGTGTAAACCGAGGGGAAGGCCCCGAGTCCGGCGCCCACGACTGGATGCGCTTTGATAATGTCGAGCGTCACGCTCCAAAAGTGTGCGCGTCCCGTGGTCGGGTCATCCGAATTTACTGTGCCCAGGAACCGCACCAGTGCCGACTCACCGCCGAGCAACACCACGCCGGCGAAGAGTCCGATAATCAAAACAAGCGCGAGCCCGGTTCGCACGAGAGCCCTTCTGACACCACTACCCTTAACCTCTTTCGTTCGTCTCCTGCGCTTGCGAAATCCAGCGAGCCCTAAAAGGAACGATATTTCAGCAATCAGACTGATAATTCCGCCGCGGGAGCCGGTCATAATCAGCGCAACTCCCATCAGACCCGCTGCGAAGAGATAGATAAATCTTTTCTCTTTCTCCAATGCTCCGCCGAAAATCAAGCCGAGGGGCAACCCGATTGTCAGTTCCATGTAACCGGCAAAGTGGTGGCGGTTGATGAATGGACCAAAGGCCGTGCTCTGAGCTAACTCACGCACCCAATACACTCTCGTTGGGCTGGCGATGGATTGCGTCAGGCCAAAAATGGCAAGGAAAAAGCCGAAAATTGTGATTGTTCTGACCAGCAGTCGCAGCCGGTGCGGCGTATCTGTGAAAACCGTAGTCGCGGCAAAATAGATGAGCAAGCTCGCTACTTGAACGATCACTAAGCGGGTTGCGTAGGGGTCTAACGAAAGTGTTCCGGTTGTGGGGATGGTCAGCACGCCGCCAGTGTCCGCTTGACGCAGGGGCAGCAATTGGACAAGACCAAGAGCCAACATTCCGAGCAATGGCACTTGCAAAAGATTCTTGCTAATGCGAAGTGTTCCCAACCTCAGTCCGTCGACAAGCCAGAGGACCAGAGTAACGAAAGCGCCGAGACTGAAGAGGGCCATGGCCCAGGAGTGGACGGTGCCAAAGGCCAAGGCTGAGAGAACGATTGCGACGCAGAGGTTCAGGAAAATAAACCTGCTCGCCAATGTATGCGGAACGCGGTGAACAGAAGGCGCTACCGCCTGCGTGGCTGGAGTCTCCGATCTCTCCTCCTGGAGAGAACTAACTTCGGCGCTGGAAATTGAAGTCGTCATACCAAACTGAGCCGAAAATAGGACAAACTGCCGGATCCTCACAGGGATTCCGAACGATTCTCACAATTACAGCTTCGGTTTTAGGGCCAGTTTTGAAAGTCACAGCGATGCGCTGCCAGTCATTATTTCCGCTTGGTGCTGACGCCGAAGATACCAGCACAGTGTCCTGAGTGGCGTCGAAGATCTCGATCTGAGGAGTGGATCCACTCTGAAGCTTCTCGGTTTTTACATAGCATTCAAAATCGTATTGAGTGCCGGGCTTGACCGGCACAAGCTGCCCGATACCGAGCGAATCGAGGCGAGAGCGAACCTGGAAGAAGATTCGAAGACTGCGGCTGCTGGCGTGGCCTCTGTTGGGATCAATGCCCACCTGCGCTTGTGGCACGGATTTTACCTGCCATCCAAAAACCGATCCTGATTGAGAGCTGAGATTATCTTCGAATCCGCCGTCAACGAACTTTCCTTCGGCGGCGCGGTATGCAGGAGCAGGAACAAGGTCGTTCGCTATTTCAACGGCCTGATGGTAGCGCTTCGCTGCGACAAGAGCGCCTACTAACGCGTCACCATATGGTCGGTTGGCACGCTTCTCAGTTTCACTCAAACCCCGCCACAAGAGAACGCCATCGTCGTGCCTGTAGCGCGACGCAAGGTACGCAGCGAGCTCAGCGCGCGCCCCCGGGGACGTGCCAACGGCCTTTGTATACGACTCCAGATCCTTGTTGTAGACCTCCCAAGCGAGATTGAGGAGCTGACCTCTCAGGGCGGAGTCGGCTTCGCTTGCGCGCCTGAGTTCATCAAAAGCCTCATCATACCGGCCGCTGCGCAGCAGCAAGTTGCCCAGATGCCATCGAGGAAAAGAATAGGAGGGCGCGAGCTCAGTGGCCCGCCGCAAAGCCTTTTCGCCGCGGTTGACATCGCCCCACTGCTCGAGCGCGGTGCCCAGCGGAACCCAAAATCTATAATCATTCGGCGAAAGACTTGCTGCCTTTTCGTACTCCCTTACTACTTGCGTAAGCTGATCCGGAAGCAGTTTTCGCTGCGCGACTGCCGCCAGCTTCCAGTGAGTTAGAGGATCGTCCGGAGCCCAGGCAACGGCCCGCGTAGCCATCTCAACTCCGTACTCATCGGGGTCGTGATATTCGGCAAGCAAATCGCCAAGATACCAGCGCACGACAAACCACGTTCCCAGCGACGCGAGCAATAGAAACAGAATCATGAGAGCACGTGTCAGCAGCCTGGTGGCGTCAAAGTGCGTTAGCTGTTCGGTCATAAGTTGCTTATGGAGTGCGGTGGCAAGCGCAGCGCGACACCGCTTTTGACTTGTCGGCGACAGCAGGATCCTCGGGAGCGGCCATAACTGGTGGTTTTAGTTGAGTGTGATCCAAAGCGCCGTCGCCGCTTCGCTTTGCCGGCGCACTCCAAAGGACTTCTAATTCAGTTCCAATTCCTCGATCGTAATGCGCATGCGCTTTACGGTAATGTTTTGTTCGTGACAACTACGAACGATTTCCTGGACCCGCTCTGCGGGCATTCGGGAACTCGAAATCAATAGCTCGTCAATCTCGTTCTGTTTACAAACGGTCGTCGGGTCGCCATTGCCGGCAAATACCTTCAGTCCGTGAATCACTTTGCCCTTCTTGGCAGGATCGTCGTCAAGAAATCCCACGGGGGAATACTTCAACTCGCGATTGTTGAGAAGTTCTCTGAGCAATAACTCCCCGCCATCGCCTGCGCCATAAATCAGCACCCGCCGGCCATCCTGTCTATTTGCGGTCGGGAGCAGTTGCCGGAAGAGTCTAAAAGCCATGCGACTGCCGGCTAGAAACATGAGCATTAAGAGTCCGTCGAGCAGGAACACCGTGCGCGAGAAGCCCTCAAAACGGAACGCAAAAAGGACTGCCAACACACTTGCAATTGAGCTGAGAACTATGGCCTTCACGAAGACGATTAGATCGTCAACGCTTGTGTAACGCCAGAGGCCACGGTAGACGCCCATCACCAAAAAAGTCGCCATCTTCACGAATAACAGAACCGGCAGCGTGCGGAGGAACAACTTCCAGGCTGTGCTCCCCGAGAACGCGCCAAACTTGATGGCATACGCCCCCCAGTAGGCGAGAATGATCAGCACAACATCGAGCAAAACCTCAAAAACTCGCCGCTTATAGGAAAAGTCGATCAGGAAGGCATAGGGGGATTTGTCTCGCAACCCCACGTCTTCTTCGTTGTCATAGACTTTGACTCCCGCGAGATAGACTCCTACCAGCGTCAGGACGATTGTGAAGCCGGCAATAGCAGCGAGACTTACGTCCAGCTTCATGCGTTGCACAAACACAGCGAGCAGTCCCGAGAGGCCCGCGAAGCCATAGAGCATCCACACGGCGTGGCGCTCAGACATGCCCAGGGCCACGAGCCGATGCGAGGTATGGTCGCGACCTCCCTGCGATGCAGCGCGACCGGAAATCTTTCGTAAGACAGTCACAAAAGTTGTGTCGAAGATTGGAATAAATAAAACAAGAATGGGTACTGCAAGAACGGGTAAAAAGCTTCTTGATCGGCCCCCGGAGACGTTCACCAATGCTGTGCTCGCAAGAAAAAACCCGACGAAGAGGGATCCGCTGTCTCCCATGAAGATCGAAGCCGGATTGGAGTTGTAAATCAGAAAACCTAAGAGCGCTCCGGCGAAGACGAAAACCATCAAAGCTTCGGTAAGCTGCCCCGTTGCCAGGAAGCTCAACCCAAGGAAGCATGAGGCGATAGCGGCGATCCCGGTAGCCAGCCCATCCATGTTGTCGAGAAGATTCAGAGCATTTGTGATTCCAATTAACCAGAAGATAGTCAGCGCCATATTCAACGGCAGCGATCTGGTCCAGGGCAGGCTGAGGCCGTAATAAATGATGTAGGCCGATCCCATGATTTGGCCAATCAACTTCTGGTAGGGTTTTGTATGAATTAGATCGTCCACCAGGCCAACCAGGAAGAGGAATGTGCTGGCGACAATGATGCGCCAGTTGATAGGCGTGCGCGGAATAAACGCGAGATAGCTGATTGACACAGCGAGCCAGATAGCAACTCCGCCCAGCATGGCTGTCGGCCTCTTGTGCCAACGGTCTGTCTTGGGTTTCGCGACCATTCCGAGGCGTCGCGCGAGGACACGAACCAGTGGCGTCAGCACCAGGGCCAGGGCAAATGCGGCGCCAATCGGAAGAAGGTTTAGCGAGCTAAACGACATACGTCCTGGATGGGGGAGCGAAAGACGGCTCGAATTTGATAGCGAAAGTGGAAAGCTAGTCGATCAAAGGCTGCAAAGGCAAGTCACGAAGCCGATATTTTCCATTTATCATTTGACATTTTTCATTTGCCATTTGAGAGGTTCGCATTACCAAGAATCAAGCCTCGTGAACACAAATGGCCAAATGAAAAATGTCAAATGATAAATGAAAAATGTCTAGGGTTTTCTCGCTGGTTGCTGCAGGGCGACTGCCGCAGGCCGGCCGGTTTGGTGTTCGATCACGCTTTGCAGTATTCCGTCGAGACTCATCAGAGGCCGGAAGCCAACCAGCTCTTTGACTTTGGTAATGTCTGGAATGCGACGAGGCATATCTTCAAAGCCTTCCTCATAAGCTTCGTCATAAGGAACGAAGACTATTTCAGAGTCGGACTTAGTCAGTTCTTTCACCCGCCGGGCAAGCTCGAGAATTGTTATCTCCTCGTTGGAGCCAATATTGAAGACCTGACCGACGGCTTCGGGGCGATCCATCAGCTTGACCAAGGCCCCAACCACATCGCCCACGTATCCAAAGCAACGCTTCTGCGAGCCGTCACCGTAAACGGTGAGAGGACGCCCTGCAAGGGCCTGCTTCACGAAAGTCGGGACTACCATGCCGTATTGACCCGTCTGCCGTGGCCCCACGGTATTAAATAAACGCACAACGATTGTGGGCAGTTTTCTTTCGCGCCAATAAGCCAGAGCGAGAAACTCGTCTATCGCTTTAGAACAAGCGTAACTCCAGCGACCCTTAGTCGTCGCTCCCATCACCAAGTTCCCGTCCTCGCGAAAGGGCACGTCAGTACTTAGTCCATAAACCTCCGAGGTAGAAGCAAGCAAAACCTTTTTCTTTTTCTTGTTGGCAATCGCCAGCACGACTTCCGTGCCGCGTACGTTTGTTTCAATCGTTCTTACAGGACTTTCGACGATCAGTTTTACCCCCACCGCGGCCGCGAGGTGAAACACTACATCACACTGGTCAACAAGCTCGGCAGTAACAGGTTGATTGTGAACACTATCGATCGTGTAACGGAATCGTGGATTAGTTTTAAGGTGCTGGATGTTTTCAAACGTGCCAGTCGACAAGTCGTCTATAACGAAGACTTCGTCACCGCGTTCGAGATATGCATCGGCCAGGTGAGATCCGATGAATCCAGCTCCTCCTGTGATCAATACTCGCAATTTGTTAAGCTCCTTTTTTGGAAGTCGAGAGTCTAGAGTCTAGAGTCAAGAGTCAAGAGTCTGGAGTCAAGAGTCTGGAGTCTAGAGTCTGGAGTCTGGAGTCTGGAGTCTAGAGTCTAGAGTCTGGAGTCAAGTGGTTTGGTCTTGACTCTCGACTCCAGACTCTCGACTCCAGACTCGGGACGGTGTGTTTTTGACTCTCGACTCCGGACTCTCGACTCCAGACTTTCGTAAAGGTTTCTGATGTCCTCTAATAGCCGCTCTCTGGAATAATTGCTGGAAACGAAATTCATTCCATTGTTTCCAATCTCGTGGCACAAATCGGGATCCTTGATGAGGCGTAAGAGGCCGGCGGCAAAACCGTCCGCATCGCTGGTATGAACGCTAAGCCCTCGTCGACAGACCTTATAGCGTTCACTTTGACCCTCAGCTGTAACTTCACCCAGCAGATCGACAACTCCACCTACTGCCGTCGCGATAACGGGGCGTTTGTTGGCCATCGCCTCAATGAGCGTCAGCGGCGTCCCTTCGTTAAGTGATGTCAGCCCAACTATATCAAGCCCGGCGTAGAAGTTCTCCGGATCCCTGCGGCTGCCCACAAAAACAACGTCCTCAGCCAAACCCCAAGCGTGGGCTTTGGCCTGGAGACTGTCGCGCAGGTTCCCATCTCCTATGACAACAAACTTCACTCGCAGCCCGGAGTTTTCTTCTCGTCGCTTTTCTTTGAAGCGCACTGCTGAGCGCAGGAAAAGCTCGTGGTTTTTGATTTCCGTCAGCCGGCCCACGATTCCCACCAAAACGTCGTCGTTTCTGGCGCCGAGTTCTCGACGAAAAAGAGCGCGGCGTTCGCCGGGGTTCGTGTAAATGCCGAGATCGAGTCCGAGGGGAATTACAGCAAACTGTTCCGGGCGGCCAACGCCGAATGTTTCATTGATTTCCCGGCGCTGTTGCTCGCTAACTACAACGATTCGATTTGTTATCAGTCGCGCCAGGATCTTTTCTATAAGAATGAACAGCCGCGTCTTAATCGAGCCATAATAGCTGTGAAAAATGTGGCCGTGGTAAGTGTGAACAAAAAGACAACGGCGTGGCCGCCCGACGATGGTTGCGGGCGTGAGCCAGCGATAGAGCAATCCCGCGATCCGGCCGACGGTGCCCGCTTTCGCTGTGTGCGTATGCACTATGTCCGGGCTTTCGCGACAAAAAAGCCGGTAAAGCTTCCATATTGTCAGAGCGTCTTTTGGAGATATTTCCCGGCTCATCTCCGGAATCAGAATCGGTTCCACTCCCTGCTCGGCAGCGAGGTAGCCCATGTCTTCCTCGCCCGGTGGAACTGTTCCGGCAACGAGCAGGGACTCAAAGTCCGCGCTTCGTAACCCGGCAGTAAGCCAGACTACGTGCCGGGCGGGTCCACCGACATTAAGCCGGGCGATGACTCGAACGATCTTCATAGGAATTTCGGATTTCGGATTTCGAATTGCGAATTTCGTGTTTTCAATAAAGAGTGTTGTCTCTCAAATTGATGCTGATCCGATTTTTACGTCTCTAAGGAAGCGCGCGACTTCTCCGTCAGCACAAAATTCGAAATTCGCAATCCGAAATCCGAAATTCTTATTCCCGAAATCCGCAATTCTCACAGCCGGTATATCGTTTGGAGATCGTCTTCGTGCCGGATCTCATCCACTGGCTCGCGCTTTCCGTCTCCCATATAGAGTCGATTGGGGCAGTTGATTACAATGCCGGGAACATTACCAATGTTTTGGTAAGCGTGAACCACTCCTGCAGGCACGAGTACGGATTTCGGATTCCCTTCGCCGACAATCACGGTCATCAAGCGCTTAAAGGTCACCGAATCTTTGCGGTTGTCCCAGAGGCGCAGCTTGAAGTCTGACGGTCCAATGAAGCAAAAAAGATCAGCCTGATCCACGTGCTCATGCGGGCCGCGAGCGACACCCGGCTCAGTTGACGAAATGTATGCCATGGTAGGAAAAAACTCCGGAGACAATTCGTCATTGCGAAAAAGCTCTGCCAGCCACCCTCGCGGATCCGTGATCTTTCGCAAGTCACGTATCACTACATCTTGGATTTCGCCTACCTCGAAGTCTTTAGACATTTGCGTTGATTTCGGCTCCATGCTTTAACTCCAGTCTGTTTGCTCCGGTTTCCGCCACAAGATTCGATGCGCGGAGAAGACTTTCAAAAGTTCCGGCGTCAGTCCACCAACCCTCAAGCTCCTCCCACGTCATCTCGTCACGCTCGATGTAAGCATTATTGACGTCTGTAATTTCCAGCTCGCCGCGACCAGACGGTTTTAGCGTCCGGATGATCTCATAAACGCCTGCGTCGTACATGTAGATACCTATTACGGCGTACTCCGACTTTGGCTGCGCAGGCTTCTCTTCAATACGCACGACCAGCCTCCCATCCAGCGCTGGAACACCAAAACGCTGCGGGTCGGGAACTTTCTTCAAAATAATTTTCGCTCCCCCACCCTGATGACGGTAGGCGCGCACGGCGGACCTTATGTTGCCTTCGATGATGTTGTCACCAAGAACGACGCACACCGGATTGTCCGAGGCAAAGTGTTCCACAAGTGCCAGGGCGTCAGCTATCCCGCCTTCGCCTTCCTGATAAGTGTAATTGAGATGCTTAAGACCAAAAGCCTTACCGTTTCCCAACAATTTCAGAAAGTCTCCGGCCGAATTGCCGCCGGTAACGATCATGATGTCGGTAATCCCCGCGTTCACCAACGTCTGAATCGGGTAGTAGATCATTGGCTGATCGTAAACAGGCAGCAGGTGCTTGTTTGTGACAGCCGTCAATGGCCGCAATCGCGTACCTAAGCCTCCAGCAAGTACGACGCCCTTCATCAACCCCTCCTGGTTATCAGTAGTAAGTTAGAAAGCCACGAACGATCTCTTGCCCAGCCTCTCAATCTATGAAACGCTCGAACCAAAGTTCAAGCATCAGCAGCGTCCAAAGCTGGTGCGAATAATCACGTTCCGAAGATGTATGTAGCTCGACCAAACGCTTCACTTCAAGCGGTTTGAAGAGACCGCGATTCAGCGCTTTCTCGGAGAGAAGCGTTTCGCGAAGGAATGGCTGCAAGCGGCCGCGAAACCAGTGTCCAATCGGCACGCCAAATCCCATCTTTCTTCGCCCAAGATTCTCGGCCGGCAGCAGTTTCTTGAGCATGCGCTTCAGCAAATACTTCGTCGTCAGACCGCGCAACTTGAGATTCTCCGGCAGGCTAGCCGCAAATTCGATGACATGATGATCCAGGAAAGGTGAACGCGCCTCGAGGGAGACCGCCATACTCGCAATGTCGACCTTCACCAGTAGATCGTTGGGCAAGTAAGTCATGATGTCGGCCAGCAGTGACGCATCGACGATTCCCGCGCCATTGACCCGGCCAAACCATGGGCTCAGCAAATCACTCGCGTGAACGCCGGCAGTCTCACGCTGAAAGCTTTCTGAATAGAGTTCCTGCTTAGTCTCACCGTCGAAGACAGCGACCCAGCGCATGTAACGCTCGACGTTGGGTAGCGACGCGACCTTGAGAAAACGTTGCGCATCCCTTATGCGGCTGCGCCGTGATGCGGAAGTCGGAATCAGACTCACGGCCTGTTCAACAAACGACTCCCGTAGCACTGCCGGTAAGCGGAGATATTTCTGTGCCAACCGCATTGCGGCGTAACGCTCATAACCCGCAAACGCTTCGTCTCCGCCATCGCCATTCAGCGCCACAGTCACGTGCTTTCGGGTCTCGCGCGCAACATAGTAGGTGGGAATTGCCGACGAATCAGCATAGGGCTCCCCGTAATGCTCAACCAGAATCGGCAAAACTTCCAAAGCGTCAGGCCGCACGATGAATTCCTGATGCTCGGCGCCGACATGTTTGGCGACTCGGCGCGCATGATGCAGCTCACTGAAATCCTGTTCTTCAAAACCAATCGAGAAAGTCTTCACTGGCTCGGTTAATTCCTCACTCATCAGCGCCACTATCGCGCTGGAATCGATGCCGCCCGAGAGGAATGCACCCAATGGAACTTCTGACATCAATCGCACGCGCACCGCTTCTCGCAGAACTTCGAGCGCGCGTTCGCCCGCCTCTTCCTCAGTGACCTTTAACTTTTGCGAAAAATCAGGCTGCCAGTAACGCTCCAGCTTGATCTCTCCCCTGGCCCAACGCAAAGTGTGGCCCGGCTCCAGTTTCTTTATTGCCTGATAAGCTGTGAGCGGGGCCGGCACGCACATGAACGAGAGATAGTAATCCAACGCTTCGGTGTCGATGTCACGGCTGAGCTTGGGATGAAGTAACAGCGCGCTGAATTCGGAACCGAATACAAACTCTCCGTTCAACTGCGCATATAGCAGTGGCTTTTTGCCTACGCGATCCCGCGCCAGCAGCAACTCCTGAGTTCTCTCGTCCCAAATTGCAAACGCAAACATTCCTCGCAGGTGCTTGGGACAGTCTGCGCCGTAACGGTCATAGGCGTGAATGATGGCTTCAGTATCACTGTTGGTGTAGAACCTATGGCCAAGCTTTTCCAGCTTTTCGCGGAGTTCGAGGTAGTTGTAAATCTCTCCATTAAAGACGATCCAGGCAGTTCGATCCTGGTTATGGATCGGCTGCTGCCCACCCTTGAGGTCGATGATTGAAAGGCGACGAATTCCCAGGCCCACGGGCCCGTTCACGTAGAAGCCGTCTTCGTCAGGACCTCGATGCCGTATCGCCTCGCACATGCGCGCAAGCAGCATCTCGTCTACCGGCTCGGTGCTTCTACCAACTATGCCTACGATTCCACACACGTTATCTAATCCGGTTGATCAACGACACCTCCGGCATTCCCTGGATGCACGCGAGCGTCGTTACTTTGGCGACTTTTCCTTAATCATGATTCCGGCAAGAAATCGCATAGATAGTAACGAACCTTGACGATGCTGTCCAAAATGCCGCCGCCTAATTGACTCGGTACGAGTTAGACGCCCTTTTCCACTTCGCACCAAGTGCCTTAAACTACCGCCCTATTCCCGAATCTTACTAATGACGGCCCAGATGGGGTGGTAAGACGTGGTAACGATGACGATACTCAGCGAGAGAGTGCGCGAGCATTCTCCTGAAGGAGGGATTACCTGGCTGCCAATCAAAATGCAACCGAGACGCAACTAATTGCGCCCTATGGCGGGACGCTTGTTGATCTACAAGTCGCTGCCGAGGCGATTGAAGATCTGCGAGGGTATGCCAAAGAGCTGCCGTCGATTCAATTGTCGGAAAGAGCAATATGTGATCTCGAGCTCCTGACGGTCGGAGCCTTTTCCCCTCTTGATAGGTTTATGGGTCGCGAGGACCATCAACGAGTGGTGGAAGAGATGCGTCTGAGCGACGGTACGCTCTTCCCGATTCCTATTGCCCTTAGTGTGGAAAAGAGCTCCGCCGTCGGATTCGATCGACATGTGTCGCTAAGAGACGCGAGAAATGAGATTCTCGGCGTTATGTCGATCGAGGAAATCTACGACTGGGAACTGGAAGCTGTCGCCCGCCAGGTTTTCGGGTCTACGGATCTGCGTCACCCCGTGGTTGCCGAGATGCATCGCTGGGGACACGTGAATATTTCCGGAAGGTTGGAAGTGCTTCGGATTCCGCTGCATCATGATTTCCGCGAGCTGCGGCTGACGCCTTCGGAAACTCGCAAGCGTTTGGAGGCCCTGGGACGGACCAACGTAGTGGCTTTCCAAACTCGCAATCCGTTGCATCGTGCGCACGAGGAAATAACAAAACGCGCCTGCGACGCGGTGGACGGCGTGTTGTTGTTGCATCCCGTTGTTGGCATGACTAAGCCGGGTGACGTAGATCATTACACTCGCGTCCGAACATACAAAGCACTTGCCGATCGTTATTACGATCCCTCGCGCATCTTGCTTTCGCTCTTACCTTTGGCAATGCGACTCGCCGGGCCACGTGAGGCCCTTTGGCATGCGCTGATCCGCCGCAACTACGGAGCCAGTCACATCATCATAGGCCGCGATCACGCGAGTCCTGGCCTCGATTCCAGTAGCAAGCCCTTCTACCCTCCTTGCGCAGCGCAAGAGATGGCCACAAAATTCAAAGACGAGATCGGCATGGGAATTTTGCCATTTGCCGAGTTTGTTTACCTGCCTCAAGAAGACCGTTACGAAGAGATTTCGAAATTGCCGGGTAACGCTCAAGTTGCCTCACTATCCGGTTCCGAGGTGCGCGAACGATATCTCGAAGATGGCAGAGCGCTGCCTGAGTGGTTTACGAGGCCCGAGGTTGCCGAAATTCTGAGTGAAACCTATCCGCCCGCTCACAAACAAGGTTTCTGTATCTGGTTTACGGGTCTCAGTAGCGCTGGAAAGTCCACAATCGCTGAGATTCTAACTGTACTGCTGCAGGAGCGCGGTCGTCAGGTAACCTTGCTTGATGGCGACGTTGTGCGCACGCACCTTTCACAAGGATTGGGGTTCAGCAAGGAAGATCGTGATTTGAATATCCGCCGCATAGGCTTTGTTGGCGCGGAAATAGTCCGTCACGACGGTGCGGCAATCTGCGCCGCAGTAAGTCCTTATCGGGCGACGCGTAACGACGTCCGCAACATGATTGGGAACGATTCTTTTGTGGAGATTTTCGTCGACACGCCGCTGGAAGAATGTGAGCGCAGAGACAGCAAGGGAATGTACGCCAAAGCCCGTCGCGGCGAGATCAAACACTTTACCGGAATAGACGACCCTTACGAACCTCCCCAGCAACCGGAACTTACACTTGAAACAATAGACCGGTCAGCAGAGGAGAATGCCCGCCTGGTAATGGCTTATCTAACGGAGCACGGCTTTCTCAAAAAGATGCGTAATGATTAAGGTGAACGCCGCGGCGCCGGTGAGGTTGCCATTCTGTTCGCAAGGTACTCTCGTTCCGCGAGGGCCCGCCGCTTCCTTTCTTCCCGCTTTTCCAGCAGCAAGACGTAGCCCACGGCCACAAAGATAAAATAGAAGACCAGCAATTGAGCTCTCTGCCGGTAAGCCGTACCTACGTTTCCCTGAAAGACCGAGTAGGCGATCGAGAGCATTACAGTAAAGATTAGTATGGGTGAGATCTGCCGCAGTCGATACCTGATCGAAAACCACAACCCCAGAACTAGCAACGGGACAGAGGCCCACCAGATGACCATCTCAGGCAACGTAATACTCTGGCGCAGCGAGACCAGTTGCCAGGGAAACGGCGCGAAGAGTAGATAAATCAGACCGAGCGGTATTGTTCCCAGCGCGCCCCTGGTTGTCGATACGTCAACCTCTTGCCCGAAACCGGATTGCGCCGCCGTGGCAGCATTAGCTCGACTCCGCTGAACACTTTGCAGGCTGCCATAACGTTCATACTGAACATTTGCGTACCTTGTGACACCCAGGTAGGTGAGCGCGAGACCAAGCACAATTACCGCTATGAACTGACGAACAAAACTCTTTGAGGAGAGCGTCTGCATTCCAATAACGAACGCTCCGCCGATGGCAATCGCGATCATGTAAAAGACATAAAATCGGAAACTCAAAAGCGAGAAGAGTGAAAACACCAATACGGCGAGGTTTTTGACGGTTAGCTTTTTCCCGAGCTTGAGAGTGGCCAGAATTGATAACGCCAGAAAAAATACGATAGGGCCATCTTTGAGGCCCTGTGAGGACCAAAGGACCAGGGAGGGAAAAAACGCTACGGCGATTCCTGCCAGGCGCGCCACTCTCACATTATTGAAGACTTCGTGAGCACAGAGAAATATTACTCCGGCCGTAGCCGCACCCAAAACCGAATTTACTAGCTGGACGGCCAGCATATTACGGCCCACGATGCCATACACCGCCGCCACTAAGTAGACCATCCCCCAACCCACCCCGCCGGAGACAAATCTGTCTACCAAAGATTGGCTATATTTGTCTCCAAACCAGCCTTGTAGTTGAGCGAGGCCATAAAAATCATAGGTAAGTGCATCACCACCAAAAAATACCTGCCCATTGAAACAAAATATGGTGGCTGCTAAGACCATTCTGACAAGTAGACCTGCTATGAATAACTTCAAAAGAACGGCGCCAATTTGCTCCTGACGATAGAAGAGGAAACCGCAGACAGCCGCAAGGGCGCCGCAAAGCAAAACAGCCTTGCTGGTATCAAAATAATTGACGGCGCCATAAAGGTGCGCGTAAGGGAGGGCCAAAGGGGGCACTGCGAATACTATTAGCCCGCAAACCACCAGGGCAACGAATGTTAGAACGCCGTTCATAGGCCACTAATCAGCGGATCTCGTCTGGCAAATCGTTCCGCGTCTTTCGCTCAATGAGGAATCTATCTGATTCATCCAGTTCCTTGATCGATTTCGCAGGAACTCCCGCTATTAAATATCCTTCGAGCTCTAACCGGCCGGTAATGACCGAACCGATTCCTACTATACACTTTGAGGGTATAGACCCCCCCGGGGCGATTCGGATCTCGGAGCCGATATAAGCAAAAGATCCTATTTCGATCGGAAGCGTTCGCTGTCGATTGTGGGTCCACAATGAAGAGTTTCGGCCGCCCAAAATTGTGCGGCAGCCAATTTCGACCCGATCTGTAAAGTCTATTTTATGCCCGGCGGTAATAATGCTTCCATCTCCAAGCAGAAACCTGGGCTCTGTCGGGTTAACAACGTCCGCATCGGGAATCGAGTTTATCTCATTCATGCGAATTATTTCGGAATAGCGTCCCAGGTGGACTTCGTCCCCTCCGCGGATGATGTTGAAGTGCCCTACCTTGACATGATCTCCGATCATCAGTTTCTTGACGCCCAACACCAGATTGAAATGCCCAACTCGGACGTCGTCATCTATGGCGCATTCTCGCGCGTCGATGACGCTGAGGCCGATCTTAACCCGTTTGCCGATTCGATAACCAAAGAAAAGACGATATAAAGCACGCTTTGCAAAGGACGGCAACACCGCTATAGCAGCGAGCAATGCGAACCTGAATTTGCCAGTTTGATTCATTGTCTACCGGGATTTGAAACCTTCAGCCGCTTCTCGCAAGGCCCTTGCAAGTTTGTCGGCCTGGGCCTCGAGTGCGTAGTGGGTGGTAGCAAATTTGCGCCCGGCGGCTCCCATCTTCACTCGCCTTTCCGGATCGCCAAGTAGAAGGGACAATGCACTACGCCACTCGCTCGGATCAGTAGCACAAAAGTGGGTCTTGCCTACCTCTCCAATCTCTTTAACCGCTCCGACCGGAGTAGCCACGTAAGGTATTCCCACAGCCATATACTGAATGGCTTTGAATCCCGACTTCCCTGCCGCCCAGTCAGCGGCGTATAGGCTCGGATCAATGGGATAGAGACCGATATCGAACGACTGGAAATCTTCCACTTCGCGATCGAGCCTCCAGTCTAGATTCTCAACATCGACGCCGGGAATTCTGATCTCACTTCTGCCGGCGCCTACAACCTTCAAACGATAGCGATATTCGCCGGCCAGCGCACTCAAAACGGGAAAAATCGACTTCAGGTACGGAAATGTCGAATGAGTACCAATCCAACCTACAACCGGAGTCGCAGACCCAACGCTCCGCGCAACAGGGCAAAACCGGTTCTCATCGACAACAGTCGGGATGACCCGCGTCTTGGTCCCTTTACTCGCTACATAATCCGCAATAGTGCGATTACCGCACGTCACAATGCTGGCCCAACGGATCAAATCGTCCGTCTTGCTAAACCATTTAAGGGCTTTTCCGAGGCGACCGTAGGTCGGTCCAGTATAGGGGAGGTATGTGGCGTCATCCAAATCGAGCACCAGCGGTCGTTTGATTACCCGGCTCGACAACCACTCGATCAGCGGCGGTCCAAATATCATTGCCTCCCGCTGAACCAGGATGACATCGGCTCGACGCGCCGCCAACACGTCCCTGGACCGCAGGAACCCTGCCTTTACGAGCCCCAGCGCAGTTCGAGGCATTGCGCTCCTTTCATAAAGCGATGCAAAAAGTCTGGAATTCAGAAACGGGCGGATCGTCAGCGTAACGCCACGTTCGGAGAGTGGCTCGACAAATTGATGCAAACGATAGCGAGTGGCGGCTGCTTGAATTGGATACGAAGCCAACGCCAGGACTTTCATAGGAGGATCGGGCGTCTAAGTTGTGCGAAGCTGTGGTCTTCGGACCTCAGCCTAATTGTTCCCGGCCAGGACTGCTTCGTAAAGGCGAGCGTAGCCCTCGACGCCAACGCCACGCAGGTCAAAAGATCTCCTGGCAAACTCGCGCGTGCGGTTGCGCGTCTGGCCGTAATTCGACGCCAGTGTCTCAATGGTTGAAACTGCTCTGTCGTACTCCGGATCAGTAAAGTCATTGACAAGTGCGCCAATGCCGGAATTTCTCAGCGGCTCATCGGAATCGCCAATACCAGCATTCATAATTACAGGCAGACCACACGCCAGATACTCGGCATTCTTCGTAGGCGATGAAGCAAGTTTCGAAAAACACGGCCGAATAAAAGCTAATCCCGCATCACTCGCGGCCAAATAAGATGGCACATCCCGGGATGCAGAGGCGATAATTGTATAGTCAGTAGGCGCTATCCCGCGTTCACTCATCAAGCTCTTAATCCGTTCGTGCCTCCCCGGAGTTAGCCAAAGAAAATGCGCATCGGGCCTGCGATGCCGAAGGTGAACGAAGAAATCCGCCATTTGCTCGGTTAAGTACCAACCATCGAGCGAACCGCTGTAGACGATCGTCAAGCGATCACCGAGGTCGAGTTCAGCCCGTCGACGGGTACGCTCTTCAGGGCGAAAATCAAACAATTCCAAATCCGCGCAGCAGGGAATTACTTCGTGAACCACGCTTCTTCCGCGCAGCCCTTCCCAATTCCTAATTACCGGCCAAATCTTTCTGGTGAGCGTGACTACCCCTTCTGAAGCTGCCAACGCGCGCCTTTCCATCGTTTTTGTAATTCGATACGGGATGCTTCCTTTGGTCCAATGTCCAGCATCGACATACTCTTCCGCCAATAACCCCCGCAGGTCAAAGATCATCTTGAGTGGGAATCTTTTTTTTAGCGCAAGGGCAATGGTGGCCGGGATGTGGCTTCGCGCATGCACCAGCTCAATCTTGTTTCTGGGCACGAGTGTCGCTGCGTAACGGATGCCAGCTGACACATCATAAATCGTAGCGGGAAGTGTCGGTCTCTGGTGATATCGCAACCAGTGCCACTCAATATTTTCCGAGGCCAGTTGCTTGCGAAGTTCCTCGCATCTTGCAGGACCATCGGATTCGAAGGCTGCCGCTCGCTCAAAACTTAGCAGAGTGAAACATACGCCCCTCTTTGCCAGCTCTCGAAGATACGGAATCACCTGGCTTTGCCCCAAAGGGTCAAGCATTCCGTTATAGGAGATGAACAGCACTCGCCGCCCTTCAAGCGCCATTGCTGACACCCGTCTCATCGTCGCGGTCGCTGGCGCGTCTTCCAGCATCTCCCTGGGCCCCCGCATCCGACATTAGCGCCTGCGCCCAACCAGTAAAAGTGGCGAGATCGATGGTGAGGATAATTACCGTCACATACAGAAACTGAATCGGATTGAGAGCCCAGAGGAACCCGCGACCTTCCCGATGCTGCCAAATGCTCTTCAGTGCTCGTGCCGCCAGTCCCAGCATCGGTACGACGAGCCACAGAGGGCTATGAAGGAGCGCAAGCAGGATGAAGATGAAGGCGATGGCGTATTGCCGCGCGATACCGTAATGCCAGAAGCGTTGGCGTCCGGCCCACACATTATGCTTGGAATAGAGGACGAACTTTCGGAACGTGAGCCCGAGCGTTGGTTGCAACTGCCACCAAACTGTCGCTGTCGGCGACCAGCTGGTCTTGCACGCATGCGTTTCAATCCGCTCTATGAATATCAAGTCTTCGGCGGCGCGCAGATCAGGAAACCCTCCGACGCGTTGCCACACGTCGCGGCGCATTAGTGACGACCCTATGAACGGAGCACGCATCCATCCTCCGGGACGCTCCTGCTTCGGAGACGGGTATGTGAGGGCCGCGGCACGCTCAAAGAAAGTCTGCGCCCGCGGCTCATAATTTCCATACACCACTTCGACCGTTGGGTCTCGCTCGACTTCCTGCACCAGGCGATCAAGCCACGTCGGTTCGAGTTGAATGCCCGCGTCTGTGTAAGCAATCCACTCCGAGCGTGCTCCCACTGTCCCCACGTTTCGCCCGCGACCTGGCGTCGCCGGACCGGCCTCGACGATACGGAATCTTCCATCGCCTTCAGTTAAGCGACGCCCAAGGGCGACGGTTTCATCCGTCGAACCGCCGTCAACGATGACCACCTCCGCCGGGGGAAAGGTTTGTGCCTGAAGGGATGCAACCAGAGCAGGCAGAGACTGCACTTCGTCGCGCACGGGAATAACAACCGAGACATTGATTCTCTTCTCTGGATGCACTACAACGTGTGGTCCGTTCTTTTTCGGCTTTCTTTGCGTCTTTGCCCCTTTGCGACTATGCGTGAACTCCTACGTGAACACTAGTCGACGTACGCACCGGGCTTTTGTCCAATGATAACTTACTTCTCAAGACCGTGAGGGCCGCGCCGCCTCAACACTCATCGCGCGCTTGAGATGTTCGCGGTGCGCGTCAAGCACTACCTGGATTTCCGCAGTCGGGCGCCCGCGCAAAAGCCTCCAAGCCTTCTGCAGCCAGGCGACCAGATAGTGTGCTAGTTGATTGGCAATCACCTGCCTACGGGGCAGGGCGTATTGCTGAAACTGGAAGTACGTGTCTAACTGCAAGCGCCGCTTCTCCGCGCTTGTCCAACGCCGGAGCGCGCTCTGTCCGCCGTGATGCGTGACGACGGCTGCCGGCTCAAACACCAAACGCCAGCCGGCGCGCACAATGCGCAGGCACCACTCGACATCTTCGCTGTACATGTGGAAACGTTCGTCCAGAGCTCCGACTTCCTCAATCATCTCGCGCCGCGCCAGGATTGCCGCCCCGAAAAGCATAGGCACGTCGCGCTTGCGGTCGTGGTCCCAATGACCGCCAAGCAACAGCTCGCCTCTCATGCGTTTCGGCAGCAAGCGCCACACTCCCGAACCATTCAAGAGAATCTCCCTCACGGTCGGCGGATTGCGCCATACGCTGTGCTGTAGCGTCCCGTCGGTGTTGTGCAAGCGCGGACCGACAGCTCCGATACGCGACTCCGAGCAAAGCGTCGCAATCAGCGTGTCAATTGCGCCGGGAGACACATCCGCGTCGGAATTAAGCAGCAAGACCAGCGGAGAGTTGGTGGCCGTGATGGCCTGATTGTTCGCCCTGGCAAAACCTCGATTGTCGGGGTTTTCAATAATCTGAAGGGCCGCCTCGCCAAATAGTGCGTGCGCCTCATCCGATTGGAGCCAGGCTACGCTTTCGTCCGACGAGCCGTTGTCAACGACGATGATTTCGTAGACGACCGAAGGAGGATGCTCTGCGAGGCAGCGCAGACATTGGCGCAGCAGCGCGCCTCCGTTCCAATTGACGATGATGATGGATAATTCCGGCTCCACTTCTTCACCTTCCATCCACAATCTCAGTCGTGGACGCACAGCGACAGGATCTGTTTCAGCAGAGGCCGGGCAGGAAAACGAAAGGAATGGTTAATCGAGTTTGAACTGCTTCTGCCAGTCCCTGGTATCTGCGAATGCCGGCTGAGCTTTCTTGTCAAGCACAAAAGTCTCCAGGACCAAAAAGTCCATCTCCGTTCTCATAAAGCACCGGTAGCTGTCTTCCAGGGTGCACACAATTGGTTCGCCTCGCACGTTGAAACTTGTGTTTACTACCAACGGGCAGCCGGTCTTTTCGCGAAAGGCCTCAATGATCTCCCAGTAAAGTGGGCTTGTCTCCCGCCTTACAGTCTGGATTCGGGCAGAATAGTCAACATGAGTAACGGCGGGAATCTCAGATCTCTTGACGTTGAGTTTCTCAATTCCCCAGAGCTCTTGCTCTTTCTCTGTCATTGTCCTTCTGCGAGGCTCAGCCACATCAGCTACCAGCAACATATAAGGACTATCTGCATCAAGCTCAAACCAATCGGCAACTTGCTCGCGCAAGACGCTGGGAGCAAACGGCCGAAAGCTCTCGCGATACTTGATTTTCAGGTTCATCACCGACTGCATCGTCGAGGAACGAGGATCGCCAATGATGCTGCGACCACCCAGGGCACGCGGGCCAAACTCCATCCTGCCCTGATGGAGGCCAATGATCTTTCCCTCGACAAGCAAACCGGCTACTGCCTCCGGCAAGTCAGCACGCGCAAACTTCTTGCAGGGCAAGTCGCGCGTTGTCACGAATGCTTCGATTTCCTCTTCGCTGTGACGCGGTCCCAGGTAAGAGCCCTTCATTCCGTCGGCATAACGTGGCAGGCCATTCTGCGGAGCGGCTTGAATAGCTCGTGTTGATTGCCACGTTCCAGCATGTTCGGGACTGAGCCTGGGCTTGCCTAGATAGCGATGCCAGATGGCCAGGGCGATACCAACGGCTCCGCCTGCATCACCTGCCGCGGGTTGAATCCAGATATCAGAAAAAGGGACCTCGCGCAGCACCCGTCCATTGGCAACGCAGTTGAGCGCTACGCCACCGGCCATGCAAAGCTTGTCCAATCCAGTTTCTTTGTGGACAAACTGTGTCATCTTCAGTATCACCTCTTCGGTGATTACCTGGATGCTACGCGCCAGATCCATCTCTCTTTGCGTGATCTTCGATTCAGGCCTGCGAGGCGGCCCGCCGAACAATTTATCAAAGGCACCGTTGGTCATGCGCAGGCCTTGAGAATAACTGAAGTAGTCGTGGTTCATCTTGATGCTGCCATCATCGCGAATCTCCACCAACTTATCCTTGATACCGGACACGTATTTTGGCTCACCGTAAGGCGCCAATCCCATTACTTTGTATTCGCCGCTGTTGACCTTGAATCCGGTGTAGTAAGTAAACGCGCTGTAGAGCAATCCCAGACTATCGGGGAAGCGAAGCTCCTTCAGCAGAGTGATTTCGTTAGCTTTGCCAAAGCCGATGGAGCTTGTGGCCCACTCACCAACGCCATCGATCGTCAGAATAGCTGCTTCTTCAAAAGGTGACGGATAAAAAGCGCTGGCGGCGTGGCTCTCGTGGTGGTCGCCGAAGAGCAATTGCCAGCGAAACTTCTTGCCAGCCTTCTTGGCGACCCGTTCGTCTTCTTCGCCACCAGTCTTCGCCAATTCTGTCTTAATGAGGTCCGGCATCCATAGCTTCTCTCTCATCCACAGCGGCATGGACTTCAGGAAAGAGGCAAATCCTGAGGGCGCGTAATCGAGGTAAGTTTCCAGCAGGCGATCGAATTTCAGCAGCGGCTTGTCATAAAACCCTACGTAATCAAGGCTATCGGCGGTGAGGTTTGCTTCGCTGAGACAGTAGCGAGCGGCGTGAAGGGGAAAGCCCGCATCGTGCTTGATGCGCGTAAAACGCTCTTCCTGGGCCGCGGCTATGATTTCACCATCGACAACAAGGCACGCCGCGGAGTCGTGATAGAAGGCCGAGATGCCAAGAATGCTTGTCAAAGCCTCTCCCGGGATTATTTTAGAACAGCGTGTAGATGAAGGGCGCGATTGCCGAGCTCTTTGCAAGCACCAGCATGGCGCCCACCAGGATGAGAGTGATGACAATCGGAGCCAGCCAATACTTCTTATTTTGCTTCATAAACTCCCACAGCTCACTAACAACTCGCAATTTAGACATGTCGGCTCCTTAACACTCTCTCTAAAACATTTTTTCATAGTGACGCGGATCACGCTGCCGCTCGGAATAAGGTTTCCAGTATGACGGACTTGAACCCGCACGACGATGCAGCGGATCCCAACCCGATAGTCTCTTGACCACGCCAATGGGAGTTACAACCAGAAAGAAAACAAGACCGAGAATGATACGCGTGCTGATGAAGGAGAGCGCCTCGGCCAGTAACATCCAGGCCCGGTTAGGATAAACCAGGGATCGAGGGAAGATCAGTCCCAGAAACATCAAGACGACGCCCAGCGTCAAGGTTACCTGGGCGATGTTGGTAAACTTACCGCGATAGAGCCACCAG
The DNA here is from genome assembly GCA_050748205.1 of Pyrinomonadaceae bacterium. Lineage (GTDB taxonomy): Bacteria > Acidobacteriota > Blastocatellia > Pyrinomonadales > Pyrinomonadaceae > PSRF01. The sequence continues at coordinate 47,007 of JBOGOU010000410.1, forward strand.
GCGCTGAGCAGAGTGAAAACACCACCCACGATCAGTCCAAAGTCTCTTTCTACTCTGAAGGAGCGCTTTTGCATGCTGTGTACAAGGGATTATACAACCGGGGGAGGGGGTAAGCGAATGCGCCTTACGCACCGGCGTTGGCGGGAGCTGTTCTCTTCTCCAGCTCACCGACAATCCATTGATATGTTTGCAGCAATCCTTCCTCGAGAGATATGGTGGGTTCCCAATCGAGCACCTCGCGCAATCGAGTGTTATCGCTATTGCGTCCTCTGACGCCCTGGGGTCTTGTCAAATCGTAACGCTTGCTGATTTTCTTACCAGCGATCCTGGCCACCATGTCAACCAGTTCGTTGATTGAAATCATTCGGTCCTGGCCAAGATTAATGGGAGCACGATGATCGCTTTGCATCAACCTGTAAATACCTTCAACACAATCGTCGATATAACAATAAGAGCGCGTCTGCTCACCGTCTCCCCAAACTTCAATCTCGTCAATATCGTCAGCCAGAGCAATCTTGCGGCAGATTGCCGCAGGGGATTTTTCTCTGCCGCCATCGTACGTACCGTAAGGCCCGAATATGTTGTGAAATCTCACTACCCGCGTATCCAGTCCAAAGTCCTCGAAGTAGTGACGGCAGATGCGTTCCATGTAGAGCTTCTCCCAGCCATAGCCGTCCTCCGCATCGGCCGGGTAGGCATCCTCTTCCCTTAAAGGAGAAACATCTGCTTTGTTCTGGAGGTAGCCTGGATAGATGCAGGCGCTCGAGGTGTAAAGATAGCGCTTCACTTCATTGATTCGTGACGCTTCGATCGACTGCAGATTTATCAGGGTGTTGTCTCTTACGATGACAGCCTTATTACTTTCGATAAAGCCGATGCCTCCCATATTCGCGGCCAGTCCGTAAACCTCAGTCACCCCATCCGCAGCCTGAAGACAATTCTCCCACTTAGACAAATCCAGAAGCTCAAATTCGTCAGCCGCGCTCGGCTCATACTCAGGTTCTTTTATATCCACGCCCCGGACCCAATAGCCTCGACCAACCAAATATTTGGTCAGATGATGACCGATAAATCCGCCGGCTCCCGTTACAAGTACTCGTATCTGCCTGGACATAGACTGCTATCCTCTAGCCTTACGCCTGAAAGCTGCTTACAGCATCCACAACATACTGCTGTTGTTCCTCGCTCAGCTCGGGAAAACATGGGAGGGCAAAGGTCTCCCGAGCAGCGCGCTCTGCTTCAGGAAAGGCGCCTTCCATGTATCCCAGATACTCGAAACATTCTTGCCTGTGAAGAGGGACCGGATAGTAGATTTTGGTGCCTACACCCTGCTCAGCCAAATGCTTCATGAGCGCGTCGCGGTGCTGCGGCACACGCACCACATACTGATGAAAGATGTGTTGCGCATCCGGGCGAATGAATGGTGGAATCAGTGCATATTGCAACCGGGCCTCTTCGAAAAGTTGGGTGTAGCGCTCGGCTTTCCTTCGACGTTCCGCGGACCAACCGTCCAGAAATTTGAGCTTTACTCGCAAAACCGCGGCCTGCAGTGCGTCAAGGCGACTGTTAATACCCACTTCCCGGTGATGATATTCCGTGGCGCCGCCGTGAACTCGCAATGTCTTCAAACGTTCGGCAAGGGCGTCGCTGTTTGTGCAGACCAATCCGCCATCGCCGGCGCCGCCAAGATTTTTGGTCGGATAGAAACTGAAGCATCCAATATCACCCATCGAGCCGGCAAGGCGACCCCTGTCGTCGCTGCCAATAGCCTGGGCAGCGTCTTCAATCAGCGGCAAATGATGCCGGTCGGCGATCTTCAACAACGGGGTCATATCTGCGCACTGACCGTAAAGATGAACGGGCATGATTGCCCGGGTCCGAGGGGTAATAACCGCTTCAACACGCGCCGCGTCAATGTTGTATGTGCGCGGATCTATATCTACGAAAACAGGTCGCGCTCCGAGACGTGTAATTGCGCTGGCAGTTGCAAAAAACGTGAACGGACTTGTAATCACTTCATCGCCCGCCGTGACGTCAAGCACCATCAAAGCCAACAGTAGGGCATCTGAGCCAGAAGCACACCCAATTGCATGCTTGATTCGCAGGGGCCGTCTAATCTCTTCTTCAAACATCTGAACTTCGGGACCGAGAACAAACTGCTGCGAGTCTATAATGCGTTTGACTGCGGCAAGCAACTCATCACGCAGAGATTCGTGCTGCGCTCGCAAGTCTAAGAGAGGGACCTTCATTGGGCTGGAGTGCAGCGATTTTTGCTGGAGATTTGACAGCGAAGAACTGGGTTGCACGGGATGTCAGTTAGCAGTTGGCAGTTGGCAGTTCGCAGTTGGCAGTTCGCAGTTGGCGGTTCGCAGTTGGCAGTTGGGTTCGCAAGTTGGCAGTTCGCAGTTGGCATCCAAGTTTTCAAGTCGACTGACCAATGCTTACTTTACAACTGACTGACTGACCGCTGCCTCCTACTGCCAACTGCCCACTGCCTACTGCCTACTGCCTACCGGCTTCAGGCCGGAAAGAGCTATCGCGCATCAGTTACTGCGGAGGATGGGTCTTCGGGCTTATCGCCGACCTCACTGTCCGAGTAGTAGCCGGAGTAATAGCCCGAATAGTAGTAGTCCTGGGTATCGGCCTTCACATTGTTGAGAACCACGCCAAATATGTGAGCGCCCACATCCAGCAATTGCTGTTTGGCTCGCCGGACTACAGCACGGGAACTCCGGCCACTGTGCACGACGAGGACCACACCATCCACCATCGTCGAGAGAATCGAAGCGTCAGTAAAGGAGATCGCCGGTGGCGAATCGATGACTATGTGACTAAAGCGTTCGCCAAGCAGGCTGAGCAACTTTCGCATCTCATCCGAACCCAAAAGCTCAGCAGGATTCGGAGGTACAGGACCGGACGTTAGCAGCTTCAAATTGGGTTGTTTGTCGTAAGTCTGAAGCAGCTGGTCGAGATCAGTCTCGCCTGACAGCCAGCTAGTCAAACCTTTCGAATTTGGCAGGTCAAAATGAGTGTGTAACCTGGGTCGTCTAAGGTCACAATCGACAATCAACACCTCAGCGCCGGTTTGCGCCAGCATGGACGCCGTATTGATCGCGGTCGTAGTCTTTCCTTCCGACGGCTGGCTGGAGGTAACGAGTATCGTCTTCGGCGGCTGGCCAGCCGAAGACAGCAACAGGGATGTGCGCAGATGTCGATAGGATTCGGCAATGGGAGACCGCGCGTCGTCGATCATGGCGAGCGCAGTTATCTCGGAAGGTCCGGGCGGAGGCGCTCCGGGAAGGCCCATCAATCTTCCCCGCTCAGATCGGTTGGCGGGAATCAGGGCCAGCGCTGGCAGATGAATGTAGCGATCGACGTCCTCTATGGACTTCACTGTGTCATCAAGAAAATCCAGCAGAAAGGCCAAGCCCACGCCAGCAACCAGGGACAACAAAAACGCGATGAAGATGTTGCGGATGCGCGGCGGTCCAACCGGCGTGGTCTTCAAACGGCTGTAAGTAGCAATACTGACCTCGTTTGGTCTGTCGCCGGAGGTTACTTGCAACTCGCGTTGCCGTTGCACAAGAGTATTGTAATACTGCTTATTTGTTTCCAACTCCTGGGTAATGGCAATCAAATCGATCTCATCGCGCGTCTGTTGAGTTGTAGTGCCTTTTTGCTGCTCATAGGCCCTTCTGAGGCTCCTCTCTTTTGACACAGCCGCCTCATATCGTCGTTTCATCGAAGACAGTATTTCGGTGGGAGCCTTGGCAAGTTCCGCCTCTATCGGCTTAAGCTGGGCCTCAATTTTCTTTACCTCAGGCCATTCGGGCGTATAGACCTCAAGCAATGCCTCACGCCTCTCTTTGAGCGCGGATATCCTCTCTCTCAATTTTTCCACGCGCGCGGAAGTCTGCACGTCTGGAATCGAAAAAGAATCGCTTTCCTTCCTGGCAGCCTCATACTGAGCCTCAAAATTCTTGCGATCATTCTCTGCTTCGAGTACCTGGCTGCTCAGAGTGGCAAGTCGTTTGGCCTCGAGATTACCTGCCGGATCGCTCGTTAGCGGTAGGTTATGATTCTTGGCGTAGTTAAACCGCATTTCCTGTTGCTGTTTAATCTTCGTCTGTAGACTAGCAATCTCCCGGGCCAACAGATCTTCGGCCTTAGTGGATCCGAGAGTAGCTCGCGCCAGGTTGTTGTTGACGAAGACCTCAGCCAGGGTGTTGGCGACCTTCTGGGCCAGTTCGGGATCTGAGTGCGAAAACCTTATCTTAACCAGACTCGTTGCCGGGATCGGCTCAATGACCTCGCCCGCAATGATCGCATCTTCGTAGGGCTCGAGTTTCAAGAGTTCTTCCGCAGAAAGGGAGCGGTCTCCTACCTGGTCCTCTCCCACAACCGAAAGTCCCGAGCCGGCGGCCGGCGATGCGACAGGTTTCGTTTTTGACCCTGAAAAGATTTTGCGAAGTGAAGCAAAGAGCCCTCCCTGGGACTGACCACCAAAGAATGCCGGGTTGTTTTGGAGGTCTAGCGTCAACACTACCTGACGAGCCAAGGCCGGGTTTTCCAAAAGCTTGAGCTGCGTGCCCCAGAAGCTGGGATCGGATTGGGCATTTATTACGATGTCTTTAGTCTGCAGCACACTCCTTGGCCTGGGCTCAATGCGGATTGTCGTCTCTCCTTCATAAATCGAAGGGGAGCGAAACATCTGGATTGTTACCAACGAAGTGACTGCTAACACTAGACTTAGGATCAACCACTTGCGCTTAAGTACAATAAACAAATAATCGCGCAGTGTTGTGGGCTCGAAGGCCGAAACACCATAGGGTTTAGATTGCGCGATCTCGGCTAACGGCCGATCCAGACGGCGGTCCAGTGCACTTACTGGCAGTAGACGATTATCTTGCGACATCATAGATTTCAGCCTTCTTCCGGAGCAATAATCAGGGGAGTAGAATAATAGCAGAGACCCAGTCAGGCAAGGTAACGCCGGGTAGTCCACTAATTTCGGTTTCTTTCCCTCCTTTGAGTGAGGTAGGGCCGAAATCAAAAGCGATCCAGGAAATACCACGAAATATCACTAACAAATCTTCGTGTTCGTCGTCTGCTCCTGATTGTCACTTCCTTTCGGCAACCAATAAAAGATTCTTACCTATTGGGGGTGAGGCGAAGGTTTCCACCTTTTTCAGCCAGGGAACGCAGAAGCGGTCGTAAAATTTTACCGCTTCAGGCTCCATCCGCCGCGATCGTAGCAGCCGGTATTGCAACCACCACGGCACGATGCCCGCTAAGTCAAAGTAAATTGACTTCAGGACGCAAAACCCCGAGCGCTCGATTTTACCTTCCAGCTCGCGCCGCGAGTAGCGTCGATGGTGTCCGACCATTTCGTCGAAACTTCCATACAGCCAGCTCAACGCCGGGACGAATACGAAGAGACGGCCGGCACAACTCAGCGTGGCGTGCACCACTGCTAATTCGGCTTCGTCGTCAACCACATGTTCCAGCACGTTGACGTAAACAATGGAATCCGGCTGCGTTTCGTCGCGGATTCGATCCGCTACCCGACTGAATGTTGAATTGTGAGTTTGGACCCGAGACGCTGTCGGCAGTTTTCCGATCCGCTCTACGAGTTGATCGTACATTGAGGAAGGCTCGACAAGCGTGAGTGTCTCCGGATCACGCCTCAGCAGCAGCTCTGAGAACAACCCCGTACCGGCGCCCACTTCGACCACGCGGGCGCCTAGGTACGGCTGGAAAAGTTCAAGAATCCAGCTGTGGTAGTTGCTGGCGAACGACATCGCTTCGAGGTCGCGGCCGTGGTAGTCCACACTTTCAGCTACCCGGCTCACTGTCGAGGACCCCCGCATATCCCTTAGCCTTCACTTGCCTCATGGCCGGCAGTTGGCGAAACGAGCGGCGTCGCGTTGTAAAAAGATTGAAGCGCAAGACTAACCAGAGCGCGTCGAGCCCATCTTTAAACCCGATCTTCTTGCCTTCTTCGTAAGTCCTTCCGTAATAACTAATCGGTACTTCATAAACTACACAACCAAGCTTGGCGATTTTCGCTGTCACCTCAACCTCAAATCCGAAGCCTCGCGAGACAATGATCATGTTTCGAATTATGTCGCCGCGAAATGCCTTGTAGCCGGTTTCCACGTCGGTCATGTTCAAATTGGTAAACATGTTCGATAGAGTGGTCAAGAAGCGGTTGCCGATGAAATGGTAGTAATAGAGCACTCGCGTCGCTCTGCGAACAAGAAAGCGCGATCCAAAAACCACGTCCGCGTGGTTGCAGGCGATCGGCTCAATAACCATGGGTATCTCACTTGGATCGTACTCCAGGTCGGCGTCCTGAATGATCACGATGTCGCCGCTCGTCGATGCGAATCCAGTCTTCAGCGCCTCGGTTTTACCCTTATTCTGCGCATGTCGAAGATAACGGACCTGCGAGTGGTCGCGGGCCAGTTGGGCCGCCACATCGCCTGTCCTGTCCGACGAACAGTCGTCTACGATAATAACCTCCAGGAGTTGTGGAAGTTGGAGCAGCTTTTCCACGACCGTCCCCAGCGTGGCCTCCTCGTTGTACGCCGGAACTACAACAGAAAGAGATTGTCCTTGTCCTGCGTTTATTGGTTCCAAATACATGAATGTATACGCCGGGAGTCCGGAAAAGGTCACCGGGCTTTACTGTTGCTCTACGAACTCATGAAGAGCGTCGCGCCAGTCGCGCAGCGGCGCCAGAGCAATGGCTTCGGACAGGAGGCAACGCAAACGTGAGTTGCGCGGTCTTGGCGCCGGACGTTTGAGCGAGTCCATCGAAATACATTCGATCTTGACACCGTCACGGCCGGCAATCTTGACAACCTCGCGCGTGAATTCTTCGAAACTCGCGCCACGACCCCCGTTCACGACATGATAAACCCCTGGAAGATCTAATTGACTCAGCTCGCGGAGGCGCGCTGCCAGATCCAACGCATACGTCGGCGTGCCATAGGCATCGCCTATCGCTACGAGAGTCTCTCCTTGGCGAGCGCGATGGACAACTGTGCTCAAATAATTCTTTCCGCGAGGACCAAAAACAAATCCCGTCCGCACTACAATCGTGCGGGCGTGTGCCAGTTGCGCGCGGCGCTCGCCCTCGAGTTTTGAGTTTGCATAAACGCTCTGGGGATTGGGATCGTCCCGCTGTGTATAGAAGCCTTCCTTCTCTCCGTCGAATACATAGTCGGTGGAGATGGTTATCAATAGAGCGCCGGCCCGGCGACTCGCTTTGGCAAGATTTTCCGGGCCTTGAGCGTTCACTGCAAAGGCACGCTCCGGATCCAGCTCACAACCGTCCACGTCGGTCCAGGCAGCGCAATTAATGACAACGTCAGGCTTTTCCCCGGCGAGCGTTTGCGTGACAAGATCCTGATCTTTGATATCCACGCTCTCGTGATCATATGGAAGGACCGTGTCCCCGCATGAAGTGCAATGCTCGCAGACTGCACGTCCCACCATTCCGCTAGCCCCTGTCACCAGGACTCTCAAGCCGCGCCCACCTCCGTGCCGTATTGTGTGCGGTAATACTCCCGATAGGCACCACTTCGAGTGCGTTCCAGCCACCTGCTGTTTTCCTTGTACCACTCAATTGTCTTTTGTAATCCGCTTTCCCAGGTCTCGCGTGGACTCCACCCCAATTCCGCTTCCGCCAATGATGGATTTATTGCGTAACGGCGGTCGTGACCTGGTCGGTCATTAACAAACTTCAGGAGCGATTTTGGTTTACCGAGCGCGGAGAGCAAAGACTCGACGACTTCAATATTTCGGCGCTCATTGCGCGCTCCAATGTTGTAGACGGCCCCAGGCTTTCCCCTTTGAAGGGCCAATAAGATCGCCCGACAATGGTCGTCAACATAAATCCAGTCCCGCACGTTTTGGCCGTCTCCATAAACGGGAATAGGCTCGTCGTTAAGGGCATTCGATATTGCAAGCGGCAAGAACTTCTCCGGAAACTGGCGTGGGCCATAGTTGTTGCCACAACGAGTTATCATCGTGTCGAGACCAAAGGTGTGATGCGCGGCACGGACAAGATGTTCGGCGGCGGCCTTAGAAGCTGCGTAAGGACTATTGGGAGCGAATGATGAGTCTTCAGTGAAGAATGCATCCTGGTCTTCAGGCAGACTTCCCATCACTTCGTCCGTTGAGATCTGGATAAATCGCCGGACTCCCTTCTCTCGCGCGCAATCGAGCAGTACCTGAGTGCCAACCACATTGGTGCGCAGGAATTCATCGGCGGATGCAATACTTCGATCCACATGGCTCTCGGCAGCAAAGTTGACGATCACATCGTGATCCCCCAGAGCCTGGAGCACCGCCGTCCGGTCAGCAACGTCCCCACGAATGAAGTGGTGCCGGCTCTCGTCCAACCCCTCAACATTGTCTATGTTGCCGGCGTAAGTAAGCGCATCGAAGTTGGTAATCTGGCACGCGGGAACCTCTTCCAGCAGGACTCGTAGGAAGGCCGACCCGATAAACCCAGCTCCACCGGAAATGAAAAACCTAGTCATGTTTGCTCAGTTGGCCAGGCCTCATCACCTGCCCTTGTCAGTAAACGGGACCAAATCGAACGGGTCACACTAATGAGAAAGCTGCGAGACTGTCAATATCGTCCCCAAAGTAAAAATTACCTGGCCCGGATTCTTGCCAAAATTTGGTTGACTTATGATGCGAAATGGTCTATTAAACCGTCCTCGTTTTCGTCTATCGCAGTTGCTTCTCGCGCTCGCTCGAGAGTCCCGTGTATGTTTCCTCCTAAAGAGTAGAACGAGCTTTCATCTCGCTATTGTTGCAGTTGAAGAAGAAAACCTACGCCTTTGTTCGATCCAAAAACTTAAAAACCACTGAGAGGATTCCCAGCGCTCAAAACCACACTTCATCAACCTTCGTGTAACAAGCCCCTTCTTGTCGCTCCATTAACGCGGTAGCAGCCTCGCGAGCGAAAAAGGAGCCCAGGAGACCATACAATGAAATCCCATTCTACTCCCTCCGTCGCCACGCGTTACTTCTCTTTCGGATCCAAAACACGTGTTGCAATTCTAATTGCGCTCATTGGTCTAATTATCATTCCTTTATTTTCATCATCCCGGGCCTCGTCTATTGGAGGTTTGTCGAGTTCGGGGGTTCTCCCGGTCAAAAAAGCAGTAATGAACAGAGGCACAACCACCCGTTTAGACCGTGTATTTTCTGAGTATCTGAGCCCTGGTAACCGCGTGCCTTTGTTTTTCTCCCCGCCACTTGCCGAAAGCATCGATACTTTCGCCGCTGATTGTACTACTCCGAAGACTTCGTTCTTTTTGGGCGAAACCGTTTGCGCGAAAACTGATGGAGTCGACCTGGGATTTCCAGGGGGTCGTTGGGTTCATTGGTTAAGACAGGATCTTTCTATCGCCCATGGTGGAAGCGGAACCACACTAATTACGGCCAATCCGCAATTCTTTGCCTTCGCTCCGGATCAGGTAGGCAGCTGGAAGGTGACGATAGCGGAAACCGGCGATCCTTCTCAGACTCCGGCAGTCTTTACCGTGAGCCTTGCTCCCGAATCTATTGCAACGTACGAGAGCACCTGTAACCTGGCGCAAGACAACTTTACCGTTGGAGCTACGGTCTGCGCGAAGGCTGATCCTAATTTCTCCGGTAGCCGGTACATCTATTGGGTAGATTCTCAGGGCATAGCGCTCCAGACCGACGTAATCAGCTCGACCAGCGCCAGTGCTACGCGAACCATGACCGCAAGCGGAAACTACTGGGTATATTTCTCTGATTCGGACGGCTCGCTGAGATCCAAACACGCCTTTACTGTTAGCGATCCGCAGGCGCTCGTCGTGGATCTGTCGGTTTTCAAGAACCGAATAACGTCCACAGATGTTGTGGCAGGGGGATTCATTACGTTCGAGATAGTAGTCGGTAATCGGGGGCCTGATACGGCAAGTACCGTCGAACTATCCGATGCTGTACCGTCCAACACAACCTACGCTTCATCGACGCAAGATTCGGGGCCCACTTTCACTCGCACGTCGGAGACGCCAACGACGACTTGGACGATCGCCAGTCTTCCCGCCGGCGCTTCTGCCTCTTTTACGTTTACCTACATGGTTGATAGTGGCGCTGCAATTGGTACGGTAATCACCAACACTGCTTTAGTTACCAGCACCACGGCTGAAACTCACACAGCGGACAACAGCGGTACCGGTTCGGGCACGGTTGTCGGCGGTGCTCCTGCGGCAGAATGCAACCTTGACTGCCCGAACGATATCATTACAACCGCAACAACTCATGGCCAGGGCGGAGGCGCCAATGTTACGTTCAGCGCTGCGGAGGGCTTTGGCACCTGCGGCACAATCACCAGTAATCCGGCTTCCGGATCGTTCTTCGCTATCGGAACAACCACAGTTACCGTCACATCCGCTACCGGCGGAGGTGGCTGCCATTTCACGGTTACCGTGGTCGATACTGCGGCACCGACTATCACCTGCCCGGCCAATATCACCGTGACGGCCAACTCTGGCCAAGGCGAAGCCTTTGTCCCAAATCCGAATGGAAGTTCGTCTAATGTGGGCTCGCCAACAACTACGGGCGACCAGCCATTAGTAGTTACCGGCAGCCGAGAAGACGGCGAAGGTTTAACCACCGCGTATCCAATTGGAGTTACAGACATCACCTGGCTCGCGACAGACCCGTCGGGTCGCCAGGCCACTTGTACCCAACGCATCACCGTCCTCCCAAATCAGGTTTTGACTATTACGTGTCCGGCAAACGTGACCGTGCCGTCTCCAAACGGGTGCGATCCGGCAACCGGGGTCAATCCCGGTCAGGCCACGTCTAATTCACAGACCGCTACGATAACCTCGGAGCGAAGCGACGGTCAGGCATTGAACGATCCATACCCGGTGGGGACGACAACTATCGAGTGGACCGCTAACGACACGGATTCTCAGTCAGCCAGTTGTACGCAGACCGTAACCGTGACCGGGACGGACACTACACCTCCTACGCTGCACGTGCCGCCGAATGTATCGGCCACGACCAGCTCCTGCACCGCAACCCTGGATGACGAGTTGGGTGTGGCAACGGCCGACGAGGACTGTGGAACGGTAAACATCACCCGGACCGGTGTTCCGACCTTTACGTGTCCGACGCCACAGAATCCTAATCAGCAGTGTGAGAGCTTCGTCTTCCCAACCGGAACGACCATCATCACTTACACGGCGACAAATTCCGCGGGGCTCACAACCACGGGAACGCAGACTGTCATGGTGACGGAAAGTCCAGCCGTACCGCCTACGATTACCGCTCCCAACGACGTTACGCTCTTTACTGGACCCGGCGCGACATCCTGTGGTGTCACCGTCAGCAACCTCGACGCGACACTAGGGACGGCGACGGCCAATGACAATTGTCCGGGCGTGACCGTGGCGCGTAGCGGTGTTCCAGCTGGGAATGTCTTCCCCGTAGGTAATACGACAATCACCTACATCGCGACCGACAAGAGCGGCAATATGGCCAGCGACACGCAAGTCGTGACGGTGGTTGACAACACTCCGCCAGTCGTCACGCCACCGGGACCGGTTACGCTATTCACCGGCCCAGGTGCTATGTCATGCGGTGTCACTGTTACCAATCTAGACGGCACGCTCGGGACCGGATCGGCTGCCGACAATTGTCCGGGCGTGGGTCCGGTCACGCGCGGTGGAGTGCCGGCAGGGAACTTCTTCCCGGTCGGCCAAACTACCCTGAGTTACTCGGCAACCGACGCTCATGGCAATACGTCATCTGCGAACCAGGTAGTCACCGTGGTAGATAACACACTGCCGACAATCAGTTGTCCGGCGGACATCATTGCCGATTTCGACGCTGCAGTTAATGGAGCAGTTGTTACGTACGTCGCCCCGGTAGGCACAGACAATTGCCCATCGACGACTACGCAAATTGCGGGGCTGCCGAGCGGCTCAACGTTCCCAACCGGCACCACCACCAACACCTTTAGGGTGACTGATGCTTCCGGTAACACCGCGGAGTGCTCCTTCAAGGTTACCGTCGCCGTGACCTCAATTATTGGTCTGGACAGCGCTACCTTGAGTGGCAACGCCCTAGTGGACAGTTACGATTCCACGATTGGATATCCGGCGAGCAAGGGAAGCCTGGCGAATCTACTGAGCAATGGAACCATCACGATTTCAGGAAGCTCCAAGATGTTCGGAAACGTTCGCTCTACTCGCGTTGGTGTGAGCGTGTTGGGCACAAGCCAGGTAAACGGCAATGCCACCGCTGGTACTACCGTCACAAAGGCTCCTAGTGCAGTTATTACCGGGACAATAACGAATAACGCCTTGGCACCTGTCATGACGATGCCTTCAGTGCCGACTTGCGGGCCTCCCTACAGTCCGAACAGCGGAATTAGCGGGACCTATTCGTATAACCCGAGCACCGGTAACCTATCCCTGAGTGGCATCAACATTGCCACGCTGGCGAACGGCGTCTACTGCTTCAATAACGTGACGCTAACCAATAGTGCACAGCTAAAAGTCAATGGCCCGGTCACCATCAAGCTGACGGGTACGTTGAGCGCCAGCGGCGCAACAAGCATAACCAATACGACCGCGATTCCGGCGAATCTTCGGATACTCTCGAGTTTCAGCGGCAGTAATGGCGTGAGCATTAGTAACGGCACCACCGTTTACTTCTTGCTCTATTCTCCGAGGACGAACGTCACTAATTCGGGAGCGGCTCCACTGTTCGGCACAATTGTGGGTAAGACGGTCACGATTTCAAATAGTGGACAGCTCCATTACGATATCAAGCTGAAAACTGTTTGGCCCGACATCTGGACCTTGATCTTTGGGCCGTGATAGCCCTTACGCAAAAGCGCTTAGTAATGATTTATCTTTGTCAACCCTGGGAAGACTCGGCACAACAGTTGGCCGGAACGATCCGTGTTCTACTGGTGGCCACCCCAACTTCGAAGGAAAAAGGAGACTCCAAATGAACAAGTTTCGGTTCACCTTGATGGCCCTGGCGATTATGGCCTTCACACTCATGATTTCTTCCGTCGCACAGGCGCAGGCTACTCGCACCTGGGTATCCGGTGTTGGCGACGACGTTAACCCTTGCAGCCGGACGGCTCCCTGCAAGACTTACGCGGGCGCGATCTCGAAGACCGCTAAGGACGGCGAGATCAGCACACTCGACCCGGGCGGGTTTGGCGCGGTTACCATCACAAAGTCCATTACAATCAATGGCGGGGGTGGGGGCCAGGGGTATGGCTCCATTCTCGCATCGTTAGTTACTGGAGTGATCATCAACATCACGGATGGCGCGGACGTCCGTAAATCAGTGCGCCTCGACTGGCTCAACATCAATGGGGCGAGCACGGGAATTGACGGCGTCCGGATGGTCGCAGGCAATACGCTCCACGTCGAGAACACGCTTATCGACGGCTTCACTAGTAATGGCATTAACCTAAACTACACCGCAGCCAACACGGGTACCGTTCTCTCGGTGCATAACACGACCGTCAGAAACTGCGTCGGCGCCGGGATTCGCACGAATGCCTTCACCGGCGGCCAGATTAAATCAATCATAAGCAATGTCCACATTACCAAATGCGGCACCGGCATCGACCAGGTAAACGGCACGATCGGCAGTGTTCATGACTCCGTGGTTTCGTTGGGCACCACCGGTATCCAGACCGCTGAACCGACCGCCGGCAGCGTGGTGAACATCGACAGTACAACCATCTCCAATAACAGCGGCACCGGCGTAAATGTGGTCGGCGGGTCCAGGGCGCGCATCGCCAGGTGCAATATCTTCCAGAACGGAACATCGCTAGCCCCGGCGGCGAACGTGGACAGCGGCGGTAATAACAACATCGTGGGGAACACGACCAACACCGCCCCGGCTGGTCCATCTCCGTTCCCGCAGAACTAACTCCGCTACGGCCGCAAGAGCCGGCACGGAACTTCAAATCCCTTCCTGACCGTCGACTCGACGGTCAGGAAGGGATTCGTTTATTCTCCCCGAGAAGTCCTCAACGCCTGGTCTGACCGTCCTGCACTTTCGCTTCCTCAGTCTGTTCTTGACGCGCTTAATCAGCTCTCGATAGACTGTTTCCTTTCCAAAGATAAGTCGACTAAAAATTGAGGTGCCCAGAAGGGAGTATGCTTAATGGACACTGCCGCGCCTACGGGTCCCATCACAACTATTCACCGTTAGCACCATATGAAGACTTCGTCACGGAACAGCGCGCCTTCCGCGGCTGCGGAGGCGGTATACACACCTACGAGTGGACTCCGGCATCCAGGACGCTTATTCGTTGAGATGTGGCGCGACTTACTGACTTCAAGGGGGCTGGCCTGGCGGTTGATGGTCCGGGACATCAGCGCTCATTACCGGCAGTCGTTCCTGGGCTTCGCCTGGGCTTTCCTGCCGCCAATCGTAATGGCCGTCGGCTTTACGCTGGCCGGCAACGCCAAAGTCATTAACATTGCCGCAACCCACCTTCCTTACCCAGCTTATGTAATGTTCAGCATGATCTTGTGGCAAACATTCGTCGAGGCATTAAACGGACCAGTAGTTGCGGTGACGAATGCAAAGCAGATGCTTGCGCGCGTCAACTTTCCTAGAGAGGCTATTGTGCTGGCAAAGTTGGGGGAGGTTTCTTTTAACTTTGGTATCAAGCTGTTTCTGATCATCGCTGTTTTCGTTTGGTACCAGATGCCCATCACATGGGCGGCGTTACTGGCTCCGCTGGCCTTGCTCTCTCTAATCCTGCTCGGCACCTTCTTTGGTTTGTTGCTGGCCCCCTTGGGAGTGCTCTACCAGGATGTAACACAGGGACTGACTGCCTTCACAGGATTATGGCTTTTTCTAACACCGATCATTTACCCCGTCCCGCAGAGCGGGACCTTTGCTACGATCGTCAAACTTAATCCAGTCACGCCGTTATTAGTGACAACTCGAGAGCTGGCGACTACCGGAGTCGTCTCTGATCCACATCGTTTTCTGATCGTGAGCGCGGCCACGCTCGTGGGCTTGTTCATGACGTGGGTGGTCTTTCGCCTCGCGATGCCATTCGCGATTGAGCGGGTGAGTTCCTGATGGAAAATGCGCGGAGAGTCAGGACGGTCGCTGCGGCGTCCAATGAAACTGAAGAGCGGCTGTCAGTCGAAGACTTGTCAAAGAAATTCTGCCGCAGTTTGAAGCGCTCTCTCTTCTACGGCATGCGAGACATCGCCGCCGAGCTGACCGGCCGAAGCAGACACAGCGAGATCCTGCGACCGGGTGAATTTTGGGCACTGGACGGAGTGAGTTTTCAACTAAGACGTGGAGAGGCCCTTGGCCTGGTGGGCCCAAACGGGGCCGGCAAGAGCACGCTGCTCAGGCTCATCAGCGGCTTGATCAAGCCGGACGTGGGCACATTGAGGGTTAGGGGACGCGTCGCTCCGCTGATCGCGTTGGGCGCTGGGTTTAATCCAATTCTCAGCGGCCGTGAAAACATATTCGTCAACATGTCAATTCTGGGCCTCTCCCGAAAAGAGATCGATGCGAGATTTGATGAGGTTGTGGCGTTTGCGGAAATCGGAGATGCACTGGAGGCTCCGGTCCAAACCTATAGCTCGGGCATGGCCGCTCGGCTCGGATTCGCCTGTGCCGTGCACACAGATCCTGACGTCTTGCTGGTTGATGAGGTTTTGGCGGTAGGCGACATGAAGTTCAGGATGAAGTGCTTCCGTCACATGGCGAAGTTGCTGGAACGCGGTACCTGCTTCATCCTGGTTTCGCACAACCCGCACGCCATCCTTACCGTGTGTCAAACCGCGATTTATCTCTCACGGGGAAAAGTAGCCGCCGCCGGCGATACTGCTTCGGTGATGAGTCAGTATGAGGAGGATCTGTTTTCTATTTCGCAGGCACACACAAATGGACCGCTGAGGTTGCCGCAAAAACCCGCCGGAGAAAGCTTGGGCCTGGACATTACTGGTGTATGCTTCAAAGACGAGCATGGAACCGTATTGCAAGCACCCCTGTCGGGTAAACCAGCTTCAGTCTGCGTCCGCTGCAAAGCCCACAGAGAGATGATTGAAGTTAATCTGATCGTCGCTGTCTCGAACTTGTCGGTGGAAAATGAGCGAGTTCTGTATCTGAGCAGCCAATATGACAGCCAGCCTATGAGCGTCAAACCGGGCGACGTCGAACTTCAACTTCAACTGCCTTACTGCGGATTATCGGCCGGCTTATATAGCGCGAAGATTGTCGTTACTCAAAAAGGTGTTAACACCCTCGATGTCGTCGAGTCGTTTCGGTTTCGCGTCAACTCGGACGGCATTACGGAACACAACCTCTTCTACCAGCCGCGCAACTGGAAAGCCTCAAACGCATGACTGTGGCGTTTTCGCAATAAGTTAATCCATGTATCCAGCTAAGAGAATGGTCAAAAGAATCTTCCGCGCTGCCGGAGTGGACTTGGGATGGAACCGAACTCCCATGGCTGCTGACAAGAACTATTACAACTATGATTTCGAGACGGATGAAACGTTTAAGGCCATTTTCCGAGAAGCCGTCAAGGCGAGCGGAAGTACGCATGACCCGGAAGTAGTTCACCAGAGAATGTACAACACGGTCCAGTTTCTCAGGCACACGTCAGACCTCGAGGGCGACGTGGCTGAGTGCGGGGTCTTCCGTGGTCTATTCTCATTCATGTTCTGCAGTTACCTCCGGCTGGCTAATCCCAACTTTAAAGGTCAGGGCTATCATGCTTTTGACTCGTTTCAGGGACTCAGCCGCCCTTCCGAACAAGATGTTATTTCGAAGCCGGAGTATGGCGTGGTTGGCACGCATTTCCGACCGGCCGGCGATTTTCAAGGAAGTCTGGAAACGGTCAAGTCGACGCTCCAGGACTATCCTCTTGTCCAATACCATGCCGGCTGGATACCCGAGACCTTAGCCAGCGTCGCTGAAAGAACTTACAAGTTTGTTCACATCGATCTCGATCTGTATGAGCCAACCAAAGGAGCCGTCGAGTACTTTTATCAGCGAATGGTGAAAGGAGGGATCATTGTCATAGACGAATATGGTATTCCCCGCTGGCCGGGTGCGCGAAAGGCTGTCGATGAATTCTGTCAGATGAACCACATGATCACGCCGGTCTCCCTGACGACGGGGAATGGGGTGCTGATTAAGAAATGACCGCGTTAGATGAGCGAATGAAAAAGTTGCTCAGAGGATTACTGCCAAAGGAACGATACGAATCGCTGGCCAGATTGCGCCGGCACGTGAGCTCCCCACAAAAGGATCCGTTGCTCGTGGTGAAGCAGGTGATCGAACACCAGGGGTTAAGCGACACGGCTTTGCTCGAACTTAAGAATTGCATCAATGTGACGGGTAAAATGGACTATGCGCGACACGACATTTACCTGCACGTGGATTCGATGACAGAGTATGAGACTCGGCTTCACTCGTGTCAGAAGGAACCTGACACCGTTAAGTGGATCGAAGACTTCATGAAGCCGGGCGACATCTTTTACGACGTTGGTGCTAACGTCGGTGCTTACTCGCTGGTAGCCGCCAAGTGCTTTGCTGGTGCGGTAAAGGTGTATGCCTTTGAACCGGCGTTCTTAAATTTCAGTCAGCTTTGTCGGAACCTCTTCCTCAACAACTGCCAGGAGGCAGTGTTTCCGCTCTCAGTAGCGCTCTCCGACAAGACGAGCATCGGCGAGTTCAATTATCACGATCTTGTGCCCGGTGGCTCGCTCCACACTCTTGGCGAGGCCATTGATTATAAGGGGGAAATGTTCACGCCGGTCTTCACTCAGAGAATGCTGAGTTACCGGCTTGATGATTTGATTGATCAATTCAAGATTCCAAAGCCGAGTCATATCAAGATCGATGTCGACGGAATTGAGAAAGCTGTGCTGGAAGGCGCACAAGACACTCTCTCCAGCCCTTCGCTTCGGAGTGTAATCGTGGAATTGGAAGAGGGACAGGGACAACGCGAGATTACCGAGTTGCTTCTGGGGAAGGGCTTCAAACCAGAGTCCCAGCACAAGAGGTGGACGCCCGGGATGCTAAATTGTATCTTTATCCGGTAAAGCCTGTGAAGGATTGCTGCCGCAAGACGCCAGCGGTTGTGGGAACATCAACGTAACCGCCACCGTGAATCACTCTCATCAGAAAGACACTTCCGCCTAATGCTGTCATTCAAGAACGTAGACTTCCTTTATGAACCTTACCCCATCGGGGTGGCTCGCGGTGTTTTTGCAGAGAGTTTTTACGATGAATTGGTAAATTCCTTCCCGCCGCTCAGGCTTTTCAACTTCATGGCCTACCATGGCAACAAGTATTCCCTCTCGGAGCTTAATAACCCGGACGCTTATCACCAATACGTCCGGTCGTGTCGCCCCTGGCACGACTTCTACAAGTGGATAAAAAGAGAGGAATTCCCAACCGAGATACTCACGATGCTGTGCCAACACAACATCGACCTCGATTTGCCAAGCCCTCAGGGAAACGGCGCCACGGTTTCAAGACGCACGATACTGGAGAAGCTGAGACTCCGCCAGTCAGCCCAGACCACTTCAAATCTCAGCGCGAGGTTTGAGTTTTCAATGCTGCCCGCTGACGGAGGGTTCATAAAACCCCACACGGACAGCCCCCAAAAGATCGTTACTCTCGTGATAGGAATCCTGCACGAAGGGGAGTGGAACCCGTTGTTCGGGGGAGGGACTGAGGTCCTGAGACCGAAGGACATAACCAACAATTTTAATTACAACAACAGGTACTTGGAGTTTGACGATGTCGAGACACTCACGACATTCGAGTACTCGCCAAACAACTGCGTCATTTTCATCAAAACTTTCAATTCATTGCACGCTGTTCGGCCGATGACCGCACAGGGTCATGATCTGATGCGGAAGACGTTGACGATTAACATTGAGAGAGTTGGATAGCTCGGACAGCTAACATCACAAAGAGTGAGGCTCGCAAAAGCCACCGCGTCGTCAGTTGAAAGGTGACAGGCAACAAGAAAATGTTATTGGCCGCAAGTTCCGGATCCCACCCAAAGTTTCTGATTTCGCCTCGCTTTTCGGTTAAAGCATCATCAGGGCCAGTAAACCTTCAACCATCTCAACTGCCGTTAGTCGCTGAAGTCAAATCAAGGCTGCAAGGCGGCGCGTACAGACTTGAAACTTCCCCCTGCCCGTGCGGTGATGCGACAGGAGTGGTCATTTCAGAGGTCGACCGGTATGGACTTCCTTTAACTTTTGTTCTGTGCACAGTCTGCGGCACGATTCGTATTGATCCTCATTTGGATACGTCGAGCCTGGAAGATTTTTACACGCGCTTCTATCAACAGATGTATGCGAGAGCAACGGACGTCGAGAGCTACTTTTCAAGACAAAGGAGCTACGGTGAAAAAGTCCTCGCTGTCGCCGAACATTACCTCAAACCGGGAAGCTGGATTTTTGAAATTGGATGCGGCGCTGGTGGCGCACTCGACGTCTTTCAGAGTAAAGGCCATCAGGTTGCCGGCTGTGATTACAGTCGCGAATTGATCGCAGCGGGTAGACAACGTGGCGTTCGGAATATCTACCACGGCTCGCTCAAAGATCTTCAGCCGCACCTGGACGGAGCGAAGGCCGATCTGATTTACCTGAATCATGTATTCGAGCATGTCAATCACCCACTCGGCTTTTTGGAGGAGTGCAGGAATCAGCTTGCGCCGGGAGGAAAGATTATCATTATTGTCCCTGACGTAAGTGGGATCGACAGCTTTACATGTCCCGCGGGTGACCTGCTTCAATTCCTGCACATAGCCCATAAGTATAATTTCTCATTGGAAGGACTACGCAGGTTGGGCGGCCAAGGGGGTTATCAGGTGCGCCGGCTAACCCCTGATCCAAAGATTAAAACGCCTTGCTCGCATATGCCGGAATTGTGGGTGGAGTTAGGGATTGACGAAGGCGCTAGTGGCCCAGAAAGAGTGTCTGCCATACCGGCGGGAGGCAGCCACGGCAATAAGATGCTTCAGTATCTGCGAAGGACTGAAAAGCTATATTCGCTGGGTTTGTGTCGAGGCCAACTACTGGAGAAACTGAGTGCAGGCAAAAACTCCGTTCAAAACAACCTGGTCAGGCTTCGCAGAATGACACCGGCAAAAGTCATTAGAAAGATAAAAGGAACTACCTAGTTTTATCGAGCCGGGTGCTCCGAACAATTGGAACGGAGCAGCCGCACTGCCACATGGTCAGGCCTCCCGTTGGCAGATTAGGTGGCTTTGTTCACGGTAGTGTGCTCGGAGTTCCAGTACGCGGAAGTACTTGCCCCAAGTGGTGAATAGGGAGTCTCGACTTAAGTACGTGAGCATTAGCACGCCCTTGTCGTGGTCCCAGTCGCGACAGCCTACGCCCTGGAAGCGACGGTGGAATTCCCGATAAGTGATGTCCCGAAGGTAATGGTTCGCGTCCAGCACACTGAAGATCAGGAACCCTCCTGGTCGGATAATCCGCCGCAACTCGGCTGCCCAGCGATCCATTAGGGAACAAGGAACGTGAGTGAATACGGAGTTGGCGTAGACGAAGTCGAATAAACCATCGGGGTAGGGCAGCGGCGGTTCAATGCCGGTGGTTTCGGTCTGCACTCGGTGGCCTAGCTTCGAACGGGTCCATGCAATGGCGTCGGGCGTCACATCGCAGCCGTATAGGTTCGCCTCGAAGGGAAAGTAGTGAATGATCAGCCGCCCCAAGCCCACGCCCATTTCCAGGATGTTCTGCATCCGATTGGTAGGGGAGTCGTAGTCACGTAGTTCCGTTTGGTACGCTAAGGTCGTTCGGTAGCCGGAAGCAAAGAATGCGTCTGCGTCAGCCTTGTTAGCGCGCTGTATCTTCACGACCGTGTCGAGGGGGGGAACAAGGGACAGGTCGGTTTGCGACACATGAAGGTTCAAACCATACTCAGTTTGGTAAAAGTCTCGAAGGACATTGAGCCAGTACTCCCGCTCCTCCGCCCAGCCCTCGTCAAGAGAAACTGTCGCCTTGGTGCGAACTTCATCGACCCCGAAGAGATTGCGAAGCCCTCTATGAACCGTCTGTTTCAAGACACGTGACATAAGTCAACTCCCTTCTTGACATAGCATACAGCAACAACCATAGTTCGTGGCGGCCTTACGCTGATGTTACAAAGAGTCCGAAGAGCGTCATAAAGTGAACAGCCAAACTACCGTCAGAGTATTTATCGGTTCAGGCGAAGCGAGCCGGATAGAGTGCAAGACCGCGGTTCACTCCCTTCGCAAGAACACGAAAAGAGATCTCGATATTTACGTCTTTAACGGGACGCATAATGCCATTCGGTTAAATGACCAGGAACCGTTCCTCGCGCCCATGTCTTTGAGGATAAAGTACCGAAACATCACCGAATTCAGCCTCTACCGATTCTTAATTCCCGAGTTATGTGAATACCAGGGTAAGGCTATTTATATAGATTCCGACACCGTATGCCTTTCCGATATCGGTGAACTTTTCGACACGCAAATGGACGGTGCCGACTTCCTGGCAAAGCGCGAGGCCTATCCGGGGGAAGAACTTTGGGGCCTGAGCGTAATGCTCATTGATTGTCAGAGAGCGAGGTTCGATTTGGAAGGCATTGTCGACGAGATCGACGCGGGCCTATATTCAATTTCAGACTTTTCGTGCATGTCTCCTCGTTTCCTCGCATATCACCGGTACAAAATAGGGGGCTTAGATCCAGTGTGGAACGTGTTCGACCAGTGGGACAATCGGACCAAGTTGATTCATTACACAAACCTTTATACACAGCCCTGGAAATACTCAAATCATCCTTATGGAGAGCTGTGGTTCAGTTACTTTAATGAGGCCTTGGCGGAGGGATACGTCACCGCGGAAGATATAGAATTGAGTATGATCAGATCCTACGTCAGGCGCGACTTGTTAGATGGAAACTCTAAAGCATCTTCGCCGAGTCTGGTGAAGCAGTTGGCCGCGCCGGTGAAGAGAGTTCTCAAGGATGTGGCCTCACGAATTAGCATCGCCTGAGCCTCTGCTTAGTTATTAACATTAGCAGAAACATGACACATCCGAAGACGCTGACGCGAATTGTTACCTGCCAGGGTGGCATCCAGTTGATTGCGGCCCTGGCAGCACTCAGCTCCCGCGAGAGCGAGCAGAAAGATTCGGGTTACGAGTACAAGTACGAAGACTTTCTCGTTGTTTACGACCTTTGCGCGCCACACGGCGAGGGCGAAGAATTCTTTCTCTTCGTTAGGAAAATGGCGCTGGCAGTCTGCAACTGGAAGGCGGTCATATATCTCAAACCCGAGCAGCTGGACGAGCTGGCGGCGCGTCTCGACATGTCCAGCAGACCAACTATCCTTGCTCGCGTTCACGAACTGGTAGGCGCCACGAAGGCAGATGAGATCTACTTGTGCCGAAACTGGCAGTTCGGCAACCAGCTTATGATTAATGCCTACCAAGGGGCCGAAAAGATATGCTACGGCGATGGCATTGGTATTTATTTCTCAGAAGCGTATTTCTCACCGGCAGTCGGAAATAACGGCATGGGCCTTAAATCTCTGGTCCGGAGAAATCTAAGACACCTGAAGAATTCCTTGAGAGCCAGAGTTAGCCCTGTGGCAGCTCCTGAAGTAGTCAACAGGAACAGCAACATTGCGGCACTCGCAGAGGTGGACTTCGACCTCGGCTATTTCCTCCTGCCGGACATACTTGGCGAGGAGCCGCCCATGAAGACGCGGCTCGTCAGGAAAGAGTTAACCGAAAGAATCCTTCGGAAGCTGGCAGGAGCGCTTGACGCTGACCACATCGCAGATAGATATAGATATATCTCGCGCGTTCCCACGGTCGTCCTGATGACGTCAAATTTTTCGGAGGCGGCGAGGATGTCCGGTGAGAAGGAGATCGTCGCATACAGAAAATTCCTGGAGCGGCTGAAGTTCCCTCGGGAATCCACGCTCATCGTCAAGCCTCACCCCCGAGATAGTGAGGAAAAGATCCAAGAGCTGGGTCGGGCGCTTGGCCACCTCTTTTCTGATGTGGTCTTGTTGACAGACCCAAACTTATTCTTTGTCCCGTTTGAAATATTTTTGATGCAGACTTTCCGAGGTGAGACTGAAAAGGCGCTGCGCGATCTTAAAATCGTCACTTTCAGCACGGCCTGTCTCTCGCTCGAGGTCCTCTTCAACCTCGGACCCATAATCGGCTTCGGCAATGAGCTTGTCAGCAAGTTCTTCTATGAAGACTACGTTCGCGGCCGGATTAGACACGAGCACGATTTGCAGCTGGCGCTTCAAAAGTTGGCGCAGGTCGCTTGAGCTGGAATACGCGCTTGCATTGACGGCTTAATTCGGCGGTCGTTGCCGCTTTTTATCGGATCAGTCTCCGGACTTGATTCACCCGGCCCGCAACGCTATGACGCTTCTCTATCGCTATGGAAATCACTATGGAGTCGTCTAACGAGAAGTCCTGGAGCGAGCGCATCAAGCCATTGCTTCCGCCCCTTTTGCTTCGCATCTACAGGCAGGCGCGGTATGGAGATGCGTATCGCCGCGCCAACACGTCGGTACTAGACCGGCTTGCTATCGAGACGGGCGATGTGGAATTCACCTTGCCTCCAGGAACACTGAGTGAATTGTTCCCGGGCATCAACTCAGTCCTCGTGACCACGCCGGTGTCAGAACTCTACCGGCCGCGCGACATGGTCGTCCCTTTGGCCGAATTGCTGACGCTCGCGGCCATTTGCCGGCATAAGCGACCGCGCCGGGTCTTTGAAATTGGCACACACACGGGCTCTTCCACTTTGGCGATGGCGATCAATGTCCCAGACCAGACTGAAATTCTGACCCTCGATCTGGAGCCGTCAGAAACGGTCGGCTCGGCGTACCGAAACACGGAACACAGTTCGAAAATCCGTCAGCTATACGGAAACTCAAAGACGTTTGACTACGCGCCCTTCCTCGGCAGTGTGGATTTGATATTCATCGACGCTGATCATACCTATGACGGTGTCAAGTCGGACACCGAAAAGGCTTTCCAGCTGCTGCGACCGGGTGGCGTGATAGTGTGGGACGATTATCGTTGGCTTGATTGTCACGTGGAGGTGGTTGGAGTAACGCTCTTTTTGAACGAGTTCCAGACGAGGCGCTCCATTTTCAATATCGCAGGAACACGTTTCGCCATTTATGTCGACAGGGAGCCGGGCCACGATAGGCGGTCTTAAGATTTGCGTGCATCTGCGCCCCTTATGTCGCTGGAGATTCGCTGTTTGGCGCAGTCTCTCTGCTCAACAACACAATGCGAATCTTCAAAACCTTGAGACAACGTCTGATCCCCGGTTCAAAAGACGCGAAAGAGAAGTCAAACTGAAATGCCGACTGGTTCCTCTGCGCTCGGCAGACCGTTACATCTGCTGATCCTTAGTAACACCGAGAAGTCAACCCACATACAAGGGGCCGATCGCGATTGGGTCAATTTGCTGAACGCGCTGGGACCAGAACGCGTGCGCGTTTCCTGGGCAGGTGTTCGCGAGACTGAATGGCTGCGGGCCCACCTCAGCGACAAGCTCATTACTCGATTTATCAATCTCCATTTTGCGCCCTTCTACGAACTCTTTCATCAATCGATGTATCGCCGGCGTAGCGCTCGTCAGTGGACCGCTCTCATATACGGCGTCGCCAAAGGTCTGCGGCGACCATTCCGCCAGTTGCGGCGAGAAATGCGAAATGATCCACCGGATGTAGTCATTACCAACACCTCTGTAGTATTGGTCGGTGCCCTTTTTTCGCTATTGTCGCGACTCCCTCACGTGTGGTGCGTCAAAGAGTTTCTCGATCCTGAAGTTGCAGAATGCCGCCGCTATGCATGGCTGATCGAGAAACTCAGTGATGTGGTAATTGTGCCTTCCGAATCTGTCGCCAGAGTATTTAGCCGACGTGTTCGTGTCCTGCACGACGGAAACGATCTCCGCTCAGTCAAAAATGGTGCTGCCTATGTCAGTCGAGAACAAGTTCTTGAGTCGCTGGGCCTGCCTCCCACACAGCTTGTGATTGTGCAGACCGGCGCCCTTTCCCACGCCAAGGGTCAACAAGTGACGGCGCGCGCTTGCGCGCAATTGGCGATCGAAGGACAAGGTCCATGCTCAATTCTGTTTTTGGGTTTCGGCACGGTCAAGGACAAAGAAGAGTTGCGCCGCATTCTTGCGAAAGCGCCCGAGGCGTGGCAAGCGAGTATGAGGTTTCTCGAGTTCGATCCAGACGACTTCTCGTATCTTTCCATGGCGGACATTGTCGTTCACCCATCGGTGTTTCCCGACCCCTATCCTAACGCCGTCCGTGAAGCATTGATTCTAGGGAAGCCGATTGTTGGATCGCGTGTTGGCGGCATTCCCGACTTGATCAAAGATGGCTTAACCGGAATTTTGGTTGAGCCTGATGATCCTGCCTCGCTGGCCTGTGCACTCAAAAGTTTGATCGCGTCGCCGCAAACGCGGACGCAAATGAGCGTGGAGGCCCGCCAATTCGCCGAGAGATCGCTGGACATCAACATCCGCAAGCGGGCTTTCTTGGATATTTTACTGTCGATCGTAAAATCATAAGGCAATGACCGGCAGCTTCTCGGTAGCAATGTGCACCTATAACGGAGAACGCTTCGTCGAGGAGCAGCTCGCAAGCATCGCCGCGCAGACGCTGTTACCTGAAGAGCTGGTCGTCTGCGACGACGTCTCGAGCGACGAGACCGCGCGGATTGTTGAAAGTTTCGCGACGGACGCGCCTTTTCCCGTGCGCCTTCATGTCAATGCGACCAACCTCGGTTCTACGAGAAACTTTGAGCGCGCCGTCGGTCTCTGCGCCGGAGCTCTCATCGCTCTTTGTGACCAGGATGATGTGTGGGTGCCCCGGAAGCTTGAGAGACTCGCGGCCGAGTTTGCGCGCAGGCCTGAGGTCGGACTGGTCTTCAGTGATGCCGAGCTGATTGACGAACTCTCGCGCCCTACGGGCCGGAAGCTCTGGGAAAGTATCGGGTTCCGCAACAAAGAACAGAAGCGGCTCACCGGAATCGACGCCTTCAGGGACCTTCTGACCGGTTCAACCGTCACTGGTGCGACGACGGCATTTCGCGCGCGCTTCCGAAGCCTTGTACTGCCGATTCCCGAGGAGCTTGCGCTCATCCATGATGGCTGGCTTGCGCTGCTCGTCGGCGCCGTCGCCGGCATCTCCTTCATCGCCGAACCGCTAGTAAAGTATCGACAGCACGGCGGGCAGCAGGTTGGTCCACTCGCACGCAAGGATCCGGGGCGCGGAGTAAGCGACGCCCTACAAAGGGCCAACCCTTACGTCGAGACCCTGGCCATCGCCCGGAGCGTCCGCCAGAGACTGCTCGACAAGCATGACACTTTCGACGTGGGAAAGACTCTGCCAGATTTAGAGGCCAGGATTGCACACCTCGAAGCGCGCGCGTCCTTGCCGAAGGGCCACCTTCAGCGCTCCCAGCGCGTGCTGAGAGAGCTTTTGACCTCGCGCTATCACCTCTACTCCAACGGCGTCTATAGCGCCATCAAAGATTTGTTGGCCTGAACTATGCACTACCATCTTATTGGAATCTGCGGAACGGCAATGGCTTCACTGGCGGGAATGCTCGAGGCCCGGGGGCACCACGTTACGGGCTCTGATGAGAACGTCTACCCGCCGATGTCAACGATGCTCGAGTCGCTCGGTATTTCAGTGCTCCGGGGCTACAAACCAGAGCACCTTACCCCTAAACCTGATTGCGTAATTGTGGGCAACGCGATCCCCCGCGGCAACCCGGAAGTTGAAGAGACACTGAAGCAGAGACTCGTCTATCGCTCGCAAGCTGAAGTGGTCAAGGAAGAGTTTATTCGCGGCCGGCGTTCGCTCGTCGTTGCCGGCACACACGGGAAAACAACCACAACAAGCATCGCTGCCTGGCTCATGGATCAGGGCGGTCTCAACCCCACATTTCTAATCGGCGGCATCGCCCAGAACTTCAACCTCAGTTTTCGTGTTACCGACAGTGATTACTTCGTCATTGAAGGAGATGAATACGATACCGCGTACTTCGATAAAGGACCGAAGTTTATGCATTACCTGCCGGAGATCGCGATCGTCAATAACATCGAGTTTGACCACGCCGACATCTACCCCGATCTGGCCGCGGTGAAGCTGGCCTTTCGCAGATTGATGAACCTGGTTCCCGCGAATGGCCGGCTCATTGCCGGATGGGACAGCGCTGCGGTCCGTGAGGTTGTCGCTTCAATGGGCCAAAAGTTGTTCACGCAGTTGGAAACTTTTGGCACCAGCACGGAGGCGAAGTGGCAGCTAAGCAATATTGACTACACGGGTGAGATGTCCAGGTTCACAGTCGTCTCTGAAGGTAAGGAATGGGGCCGATTCCAGACACCGCTGATTGGTGAGTTTAATTTGCTCAACTGCCTGGCGGTAATCGTTGCCGCCGACGCCTGGGGCATTGAACGCGAGTCAGTTGCAGAGGCGCTGTCGAGCTTTAAGAACGTGCGGCGCCGTGCTGAGGTGCGCGGTGAAGAGCGCGGCATAACAGTGATTGACGATTTTGCCCATCATCCCACGGCCGTTCGGGAAACGCTTCGTGCTCTGCGTAACAAATACCAAAAGCGGCGGCTGCTCGCGGTTTTTGAACCGCGCTCCTGGTCCTCGCGTCTGGCGGTTTTTCAGGACCAGTACGCTGAGGCTTTTGAGCCGGCAGACTACGTAGTGATCGCCAATGTCTTCGATAGTCAGAAGGTTATGGAGAAGGGTCGGGCGCTTGATACCAGGAGGTTAATTGAGGAGATTTCAAAACTCAACAAGCCGGCCCTCGCCCTGCCTGGTGCAGACGAGATTATCCAACACCTCTTTCCCGAGCTTCGCGAGGGGGACGTGGTCGCTATCATGTCTAACGGTGGGTTTGGCGGAATTCACGAGAAGTTGCTCGCCGCTTTGAGAGAACCGCCGTAGGCGGCTTGCCCCCGCTCAAGCTGGAACAGCATTCAAGCGTCACAGAGAACCATTCAAGATTAGGAACCTCACAGGTCAGGAAGGTGGGCTTGCCCCCGCCTCAAGGAAGGAATAGCTTTCAGGGTCCCTGGACACCGTCAGGCTTGAGTTATGTCAGGGAACCCTGAAAGCTATTCCATCTTGAGGCGGGGGCAAGCCCACCTTCCCAACCTGTGAGATTCTCTGACTTGAATAGTATTCTGTGATCTTGGAGGCTGTTCCAGGTTGAGCGGGGGCAAGCCCACCTTCCTGACCTGTGAGGTTTCTGAGTTGTCTGGTTTCTAGTTGACCTCAGCGCGGGCGTCGCTTTCGAGTTCTGGTTGGACGACAAGTAAAGGCCGCGGCAAAGCCTTCTCACCGTCTTGACCAGGCGCAATGTCTACTCGCGATGTGAGTACGCGCCGGATCCGTTTAGGCAGCAGCTTTGCCGCCACGGAAACCATCGCCTCGATGAGTTCGACAACATCTCCTCCGCCATTCCAGTGCTCTCGAACTACTCTCGCGTCGGTGCGGTCTACAAGCCGCAGCAACGTCACGGAAATCAGATAAACATCGTCAATCTGCCCCACAAAAGGGATCATGTCCGGGATCAGATCCAGCGGAATAATCGCGTACAGTATCGCACCCGCAACAAGAGCTTTCTCTGTTGCCGGCACGCGGGAATCTGTCAGCAGCCGGGCACAAAGCAGGATCAGGTTCGGAACAAATAGAAGGAGGTTCTTCATTCGTCGTCTTATTTGAAGGGCTGACATCGTTTTCTCCCAAGCATAAAGTGAACCGGCGGCTCGCCAAGGACTTCTACGCTGTTAGTTAAAGTTACCACGACTCCGACTTGGGTGGTATGCCGTCACAGCTGCTGCTTGCCAATTAGCAATTGCCAACTAACCACTATCTGAAAGCCGGCCTTTTGCGTCGCTGCTCAAACCTGCTCTCGCAAAAGGACCAGGAGCATGCTCATCTGCTCAAAAGATCAATTGGCAATTGGCAATCGGCAATCAATTACACCTTGTTCTCTCAATCCGAGTTGGTTAGACTCCACGTTCGGATTGCTCGCGTTCAACCCTTATCCTATGGAAATTCTAAAACGAATCCGGCAGCGCGCTGCCGGCAATATCCAGCACATCGTCTTGCCTGAGGGCAACGATCCCCGCACCGTCGTGGCAGCGGCCACTTGCTCGCGTCAAGGCATTGCGCGAATCACATTGCTGGGAGATGAAGGCATCATACGTGAAACGGCAGATCGCGAGAGAGTCGATCTAGGGGGCGTTGAAGTAATAGACCACAAGCGCTCTCCAGACTTTGAGAAGATGGCCGCCCAATTTCACGATCTGCGCCGCGTCAAGGGGATGATGGCAGACGAAGCTCGAACTATGCTTTCAGATCCGCTGTACTACGGGAATCTAATGGTGCGGCTGGGAAGGGCCGACGGTTCCGTGGCCGGATCTACGAATACCACCTCGCACACAGTTCGTGCGGCGCTTCACTGTATTGGCGTTCGTCCCGGATTCAAACTGGTATCGAGTTTCTTTCTCATGGCTCTGAGCGATAGGAGTGTCGGACATGACGGGGCCTTGATCTTTGCCGACTGCGGCGTAGTCATCGAACCCACCGCGGCCGAGCTGGCTGAGATCGCCGTGGCGTCGGCAGACTCGTGCCGTGCTTTGCTCGGCACGGAGCCCCGCGTTGCAATGCTCTCATTCTCGACCAAGGGCAGCGCCAAACATCGTCTCGTCGATAAGGTCGTCGAAGCCACTAAAACGGTAAAAGCAAGGGCGCCTGAGTTAATAGTCGATGGCGAGCTACAAGTTGACGCAGCGCTTGTGCCTTCCGTTGCGAATGCGAAGGCCCCGGGTTCCAGTGTGGTGGGCCGGGCCAACGTACTGATCTTTCCCGACCTCCAATCTGGAAACATAGGCTACAAGCTTACCGAGCGACTTGCGGGAGCAACAGCGATTGGGCCAATTCTTCAAGGATTGGACAGACCAGCCAACGATC
Source organism: Pyrinomonadaceae bacterium (assembly GCA_050748205.1). GTDB lineage: Bacteria > Acidobacteriota > Blastocatellia > Pyrinomonadales > Pyrinomonadaceae > PSRF01. Next base: position 77,095 of record JBOGOU010000410.1, read on the forward strand.
TCTCACGCGGATGCAAAGCGGAAGACATCGTAGACGCCGTGGCCATTACAGCCGTGCAGGCCCAGGCGCGAAAATCCTCGCCTTAACTGCCTCGAGGCAACGCCGCGGAGGCCTTTCCAGCATCAAAGGTTCCTAAATTTCATTTGTCCAGAGAGCAGGCTAACCGCGTTGTTACACCAGTTATCTAAAGCAATTCTTCTGTTGATTGTCGTTCTGAGTTCATTAACCTCGGTCTTTGCACAGGCAAAACTCAAACCTTCGCCCTCGCCGACTCCGCCAAATGAGGGACAGGAGCCGGTCAAAGTCTTTACAGAAGAAGTGCGTTTGCCGGTCATCGCTCTCGATCACTACGGTCACTATGATCCGAGCCTCGAGGCCGACGACATACTTGTGCTCGAGGATGGTGTCGCGCAGCAAATCAGGAGTGTGCGCCACGTCCCGGCGAATGTACTCCTGGTTCTCGACACGGGCGGCGAGCTAAGTGGACTTGGAGGAATGTCAAAGCGAACCGGGCTCACGCGCGAAGCTGCTGTTGAGGTGCTTAAACAGCTTCAAGAGGGGACACTCATTGCGGTGATGCAGTTCAACAACTCGGTCGAGCTTATTCAGCCGTGGACGCATGACAAGCAGGCTGTCTTCAAAGTCCTCAAAACAAAACTCTCTTCAGGAAAGCGGTCACGCTTTTCGGAGGCGGTGGCTTCAGCCGCTCGTCAAATGAGCGATCGGCCCGAAGGAAGCCGGCACGTTGTCTTCATAACCGACGGCGTCGACACTCCCGGTAGCAAAATTGAGCGCGCGGAGGCAATCAGGCGGCTGGCTGCGACGAGGTCTACTGTTCATATCATCAGCTATACGGAATTCGTGCGACAAAAGAAAGAGGGAAGGCCTTCCTCTATCAGGGGAGGTCAATTGCCGCCCGCGTCAGACCCCATCTCGGCGACCGACCCAACATTGCCGCCTGGGACGACCCGTACTCCATCTTTTGGTGTGAGCATTCGATTCGATCCGGCGATGCGACGTCAACGTAAGGCCTATGAAGCGGATCTCAAAAAGAGCCAGCAGCAGCTGGAAGATATGGCCGAGGAAACCGGTGGCAGTATTTTTTTGCCGAAGTCGAGCGAGCAAATGATCGCTCAGGCGAAGGAGGCTGCGCGCGAAGTCGGCGCGGAGTATGTGGTCACCTACCGTCCCAAGCGTCCTCTTGCTGTCGCAAAAAAGGGTGAATACCGGCGGATCGAAGTCGCCTCGCGCAGAGTGGGACTGAGTCTGCGATCGCGACGCGGATATATAGTGCCATCAGAAGGCAATGAATGAGTTTATGTGTGATACGGATGTGAGGAGTGCAGGCAGACCCTACGTGACAACAGCTTCCAACTGAGATTCAAGTATCTGGGCCATGCGACGCACTTCGAATTCGTCCTGCTTCGGAAGCAACGACTGCCTGTGCAGCTCATCCCAGTCTTCCTGGGGAACTCGATGAAACGCTTCCACGACTTTCGGATCAAACTGTCTGCCGACCCAGTCGTCTAATTCTTGTGCGGCCTCTTGATACGATTTGCCTTTGCGATAGACCCGGTCGCTCGTGATCGCATCAAAAGCATCGGCAACAGCGAAGATTCGGGCACACACATCAATATCTTCTTCTCGCAACCCGAGCGGATAACCTGACCCATCCCATTTTTCGTGGTGTTGCCCCACAACTTTTGCCGCACCCGCGAGAAACTCGATGCCGCGCAAAATCTGCTGGCCGTGAACTGGATGTTCACGCATTCTCACCCATTCCTCATCGGTCAACTTCGCGGGCTTTCGCAGGATTGAATCCGGCACGCCAATCTTGCCGATGTCGTGCAGCAACGAGCCAAACTCCAGGGCCTTCATCTTGTCACTGGCCAATCCATACTCTCTACCCAAACGCAAACTGTAGGTAACGACCCGCTCCGAGTGGCCGTGCGTTTCTGAGTCTCTCGTCTCCAACGCGGCTGTCAACGCTTTCAGCGTCGAGCGATAGGCATCTTCGAGCGAGTTGAGTGCTCGATCAAGTTCCGCCGTGCGCTGCTCGACCAATTCTTCCAGGTGGTTTTCGTAACGCTGCTTAGCCACGATCAGTTCGTGGTGCTCAAGTGCTCGCTTGACGACGGCCTCAACCTGTCGAAGGTCAAAGGGCTTCATCAAGTAATCGAACGCGCCTAACCGTAACGCGCCGATCGCGCTCTCGACCGTTTGCATGCCGCTGATCATCACCACAACTGTGTTGGGTGAGATACTCTTCACGCGCGGCAGCATCTCGAGGCCGCTCATGCCCGGCATCGTGATGTCGCTGATAACGAGCTGAAAATCGTTTTCTGTTAATCGCTCAAGAGCATCTTCGGCCGAATCCGCAGTTTGGCAGTTGTGTTCGCTGCTCAAAAGATCGGCAAGGATCTCAGTAATCTCCGGCTCGTCGTCCACGATGAGAATTCGGGAAGTCTCAGATGACATTTTTTACAACTCCTGATTATCAGGATGCAGAACAACACTCAACCAAATGCAATGTGAAAGGCCTTCTTAGGAGGAGCAGTTGCGGCGTGCTTCTATCGGGTGAAAATCGAACCTGCGCCGCCAGGGCAGGTTACGGAATTCTACCGATTTTGCCAGTCTCTGGCAAACAAGTTTTTACGAAGGGGGATCCGAGGCAGGTAACATGCTGTGGATAAGCGACTTAAGTGAGGATGGCCAGTCAAAAAGCGCGCCTTCACAGGTCGGAACTGCGTTTGCGCGCTTCTTCACAGCTTTCAGCGGAACCTATTGGTACCGAGTTAGTACCGAGCGGAACGTCGGCGTTTGCGAATTCCATAGGTGTAGACGGCGGCCCCTCCGCCACCAGCCAACGCCCCAATGGCTGCTCCCTTCCCACCGCCGGCGATTCCGCCAACGATTGCTCCGAGGCCCGCGCCCCCAGCGGTTGTTAATTTATCACGGTGCTTCGCCCAGAAGCTTCGCCCATGCTTGTGGCCGTCCCCGATGCAACTGTAATGGGTGTGGGTGACATTGCCATGCCGGTGCCTGTATCTGCCGCACGTTCTGGCTGACGCGGGTATCGCTAAGAGCATCAGCATGGTAAAGACTAATAGACTACTAAGCGCTTTTCTCATCGTTTTACCTTTCCAGCATTTTTTGCGGGAGAGAGATTATCTTTAGCTGTACCGGGGGCTGGCCCTATTCTAATTCTCCAGACCCTGGCTTGTCGAGGAGATCGAAGAGAATAGGTCGTATTCGTCCTATCGGTCCTATTCTTCTTATTGGTCCTGTTCTTCTTTTCTTCCGCGGAAGTTGCGCGGCAAAGAGACAATCCGTATTATTTATTGCTACGAAAGCCGGAGTGGCGAAATTGGTATACGCACCAGACTCAAAATCTGGCGAGGTCAAACTCATGTCGGTTCGAGTCCGACCTCCGGCACCAAACTCCCTCGACTCCACGAGCTAGCCGCGGAAAGTAGGAGCAAAGCCTCACCATGAACAACAAATCACCTCACTCCATTACGCCCGGTCTGATCCCTGCCCACGGCGGCTATCGTCAACTCAAATCCTTTCAACATGCCGAATTGGTCTATGACGCAACCGTAACTTTTTGTGATCGATTCATCGACAAGCGCTCGCGGACCCACGACCAGATGGTGCAGGCCGCACGCAGTGGACGTCAGAACATAGCCGAAGGCAGCCAAGCCTCTGGCACGTCGAAGAAATTCGAGTTGAAGCTGGTCGGCGTGGCGCGAGGAAGCCTCGAGGAACTGCTGCTGGACTACGAGGACTTCCTGAGGCAGCGCGGATTGGTTTTATGGGGCAAGGATCACCCGACGGCGCAAGTGGTCCGACGTCTGGCTTATGAAAAGAATAGGACATACTTGACCTATAAGCCGTATGTCGAGAACTCCTCGCCCGAGATTGCCGCTAACAGCCTCATCTGTCTGATCCACCAGACCAACTACCTTCTGGACCAACAGCTCCGGCAGCTTGAAAAGAATTTTCTCCAGGAAGGCGGATTTACTGAACGGCTCTACCAGGCGCGAAAGAAACGAAAAAAAGAATAGGACCTATTTGTCATATAGGACCTATTCTTCGTCCTATAAAACCTATTCTTTATCTCTCATCACCTCAGCTATGGAGAGTAGGCTGCTTTCCCTCTGCTCCTCCCTGGAAGCCGACGCGTAGTAGTCTTTGTAGTTTTGATGATTGTAGTAATAGCTGTGAGAACTGACATCAATCTTGTTCAGCACGACGCCGATGATCTTGGCCCCAATCTCCAACAGCATCTGACGTGTGCGACGCGCCACCTGACGCGATGTTTTTCCTCCATGCACGACGAGGAGAACACCATCGACGATAGAAGAGATCAACACACCATCAGTAAAAGAGGCCACCGGCGGTGAGTCGATAATGACATAGCGGAATGTCTGCCCGGCTACCTCAAGGAGTCGTCTCATTTGTTCCGAGCCCAACAACTCGGCCGGGTTTGGCGGAATAGCTCCCGAGCTAAGCAAATAGATGTTCGTGTCCTTGTACTGATTGATCGTCGCCAGTATTTCCGACTCGCTGGCCTCGCTGGATAGAATCGAGCTCAGACCCCGCGCGTTCCCCATTTCAAACACCTGGTGCAGACGCGGCCGGCGCATATCAGCATCAATAACGAGGACCTTTGCCC
>JBOGOU010000411.1:0-32730 GCA_050748205.1 Pyrinomonadaceae bacterium
TTTCCGTATAAGGTAAAGCCAGTCGGCAAACGGCAACATCAAAAGAGCCGGTTTGAAAAGGCAACCACTCGGCGGCAGCTCGCACGAAAGAGACTCGTGCTCCCTCAACAAGTGTGTTGAAGAGTGCCCGTCCGGCTCGGCCGGTGTCCGGGACGACATCAATGCCAATCCCAAACGCGGAGCCTTTCACGACGAAAGGGATCAGCTCCTGCCCGCTCCCACAGCCTATGTCCAACGCCCGCTTTACCACCAGCCCTTCTAACGCGGCTAGCGACACCTCAGCGCGGGTCGGATGTTCGACATAACTCTGCCACTCCGCCCGTACGTAGCTATCGTATTCAGTGGGGGATATCTTAAAGAACCGGTCTACTCTTCTCACATCCGCCCTTTAGTTTCGTTTGATTCCTACGCTTTACGATGTAGGTCCCTGTCATCCCGCGTTTACCAGCTCACAAAAAACTTTCATCTGCAACTGAGGCCTGCTCTGCTGCCTTATTCACGGTGTTCTCGCAAAGGGACGCAAAGTCTTCAGCTACCCGGCGCCAGCCAAACATTTCTCTCACTCTCGCGGCTGCGCGTTGGCCCATGCGGCGCGCGAGGGCGTGATCCTGCAACAAACGCACGACCGAACTAGCAAAAGCTTCGGGCGTGTCTGCCAAAATCAATTCCTCGTCGTTCCTAACCGGCAGTCCTTCCGCGCCAATGGTGGTTGATATAACCGCCTTCTCCATCGCCATTGCCTCGAAGATTTTCAGCCGCGTGCCCCCTCCAATCCGCAAGGGAACGACATATGCAGCCGCCCTTTCCATAAAAGGACGCACGTCGTCTACCCGCCCGGTCACAACAATAGAATTGTCGCGCTTACTTAGTTCCAGCAAACCCGGGTACGGATTGCGTCCTACCACAGTAAGAGTTACCGTCGGAACTTTTTGTTTGATCAGCGGCATGATCTGTTCGGTGAAATATCGAATAGCATCTTCGTTTGGCAGCCAATCCATTGAACCAGTGAACACGACATTGTGCGGCTCGAGCTTTTCCTGTTCGCGAGGTCGAAAAAAGTCGGTGTCTACACCGGTGGGCACGTCAAAAACTGCGGTCGCTGAATACTCTTGGCGCATTTGTTCCCGATCCTCCGCTGAAACTGCGATCACGCAATCGAAGCGGCGGCACATCTGCTCCTCGAAGGAACGCATCTTTCGCCACTGCCCCAAAAGATACGCCTTCTTAAGCGTATTGCTTTGTACTTCGTAATGTCGCTTCCAGATCGTAGCTTCGACATTGTGCTGGAAAAGGACCGACGGAACGGGCAGATTCGGCGGCAGGTTAACGGCTGGCGCGAGGAAATCACAGATCAGAACATCAAAAGCCCCGGTACTCATTCGTTCGCTAATGTGGCGGCGCATCAAGGCAGATTCGTACTTCTTGATAGCATAAGGGTAGGGCGAGGCGAGATTGAATAAGAGCTCCGCGTAGAATCGGCCGGTAAACTTCTCACGGTGCTGGTGAGGTACGCACTCCAGCTCGTGACAGTATTCATTGGCCCTTTCACGCTCACCAGCAGTAGCGCTGCCATCGTCAAGCGTCAGATACGTGATCTGATGGTCTCGCTTCAGCTCCTTAAGCATGTTGTAAGTGCGAATCTTCCCCCCCTTATCAACGGGATGAAGCAATTCGGTTTTGAGCCAGAGAATATTCAACTCAATTCTTTCGACGGCGGTTAAGAAAGATCTAATTGGGGCTCTAGATTTCCAACGGTCGTTGTAATCCTCGTTAATTCAATCCGAGAGATGAAAGGCGCTCTTGTCCGCTCACGTGCAGTAAATGTGCCCCTCACACGCTTTGTCCATATTTGAATGAGTAATTTCTTGATCGGACTCGACATGATGAATCTTGTAGTTCAAATCCAGCAGAAATGTGGCAACTTGTCTGATGTTCTTCTGTTTTGCGTCCATGTCCGCACCGTGGATCTCGATAAAAAGTTGCGGGCGATGTTCCTTTAAAGTATTACGCATGCCGCGCAAAACTTTCATCTCGAGACCTTCAACATCAATCTTGGCGAAGTCAGGCTTGGGTAAGCCCGCCGAAGGAATCAAACTATCAAGCGCATCCACATCTACCTCGGTTGTCCTCGAACCTGGCTCCTTGAGAATCTGATCTTTGATTAACTCGTCAGCGGTCCCACGACCCGGATCTTTGGCCGGAAAAGCAAACGTGAGTTTGCCTGATTTTTCCCCTAGAGCAACGTTGAAAACTTCGACATGTTTGAACCCGTTTAGTTCAATGTTGGCAACGATATGAGTATGACTGACGGGATTCGGCTCGAAGGTAACTACCTTTCCGTTTTCTCCGACCTTGCGCGCAAAGAACAGCGTATAGATACCTTGATCACCACCAATGTCGTAAACAGTTGTTCCCGACAGATTCAAAGCCTCGATGAACACCTCTTCCTTGAACATTTCCGTCGACCGCGGAATAAACGATGGCAGGAAGGCCAATCCACCCTTCCTTCGCAAGCCCTTCGCCAACCCGTGACGGGACGTGTAGATATGGTTCTTGAAGAGTCGACTTAGATTGACGGCAACAGTCTTTTTGAAGCCCATCGCAAACTCAGATCTCCCCGGCCGTTTCTCGTTCGTCTTAGTTTGTTGCCAAAGCTGCCCCAGCCAGACTTTGCGAGTGCTGCGAGCCTTCGCCATCGAAGAACTGGCGCTGCCAGATTTCGAAATTGACCAGTGCCCACAAACGCTCCTCGTGGTTTTCGCCGCCTGCCTGATGACGCCTGACAAGCTGACGAACAAACTCCGGATTAAATATCCTGCGGGCCAGGGCTCGTTCGCTCAAGACATATTCATCCAGCACTGCACTGTGAACACCGCGAAACCAGGTCGCAATGGGAACGGGAAAGCCCATCTTCGAGCGCGACAAGATCGATTCGGGCAAAACGCCCTTCATGCTCTGACGCAAAAGGTATTTGGTGGTCCCGCCGCGCAGCTTCATCCTCTCGGGCAGGCTGCACGTAAACTCCACCAGCTTGTGATCCAGGAAGGGCACGCGACTCTCGACGGACGTAGCCATGCTCATCTGATCCTGCTTCATCAACAATTCATGCAAATATGTCTTGATGTCGGCGTAAAGCAAGCGATCCAGGAGCGATTGCGCGTCGGTTTCGCCGAGGACACTGCGTACGCCGGCATAAGGATCGATCGGTCCGATGCGCTGGCGCACCTCGGGAGACAGCAACTCATTCTGCATCGAAAGCGAAAACACAGCGAAGTTGTCAAAGTAGATGCTTTCGATCTCCGGCGCCACGGTCAGGAAGCTTCGCAAGAGTTTTTGCCGCACCTTCGAGGCGGGCAGGCCGGCGATGCTTTTGCGCACCGCGCTGCGTATGCTCGGCGGAGCGATGCTCCGGTAACTCTCACCAAGCGCGAGATTCAAAATCGTCTTGCGATAGCGAGCATAGCCGGCGAGAAGTTCGTCGCTTCCCTCGCCCGTAAGTACGACCTTCACGTGCTGAGAAGCCAGCAGTGAAACAAAATACAGGGCAACGCTGGAAGGGTGCGCCAGCGGTTCATCCTCATGCCAGACCAGTTTAGGCAGGACCTTGAAAAACTGTGCCGGACTGACGGTGACCTCGTGATGATTCGTCTTGTACGCTCTGGCAACTATCCGGGCGTATTCCAGTTCGTTCGCTTCCCGCTCAGCGAAGGCGACCGAGAAGGTCTTGATTGGTTCATCGACCATGCGGCTCATCATGGCAGCGATTGCCGATGAATCGATTCCGCCGGAGAGAAACATGCCTAAAGGGACGTCAGCCATCAGCCGCAAGCGCACCGAAGTGCGAAACAGCTCAGTCCATTCTCTGATGTAATCCTCATCGCTTCGGCCGTCGTCCCGGGTTTTTGCAAAACTTACGTCCCAATACTTCTTAACTTCCAACTGCCCGTCTCGCCAAAGCAGCGTATGGCCGGGTAGGAGGCGCTTCACACCGCAAAAGAGCGTCTCTTCACCCGAGGTTGCATGGTTCGCCAGGTAGTCGGGCAAAGCGTCAAAGTTGAGCTCTGGTTTTACGGCACCGGCCTCAAGCAGAGTTTTCATTTCCGAACCAAAATAAAGCGAGCCGTCGTCGGTTTGAACGTAGTAGAGCGGTTTCACGCCCAACCGATCTCGGGCAATGAACAGCTCACGTTTTCGTTGATCCCAAATGGCGAAGGCAAACATGCCGCGAAGGTGATTAACGCAGGCTTCGCCGTAATCTTCGTAGAGATGAAGGATTGTCTCAGTGTCGCAGTGGGTGAGGTAGACATGTCCACGCGCTTCAAGCGACGCCCGAAAATCGAGATGGTTATAGATTTCGCCGTTGTAGGTAATTCGGAGCGACCCGTCTTCGTTGGCCATCGGCTGGTGACCAGCCGCGACATCGACAATGCTGAGGCGCCGGTGACCGAGGCCGACACGGCCATCGACGAAGAGGCCCTCATCGTCCGGACCACGATGAGTAATCACATCGCGCATGCGCTCCAGCACGCCAATATCCAATTGACGTCCTGAGCGGCTCGATAAAGCTATTCCGTTAATTCCGCACATTGAAGTTTGAGGATCTCAGATCGCCGATGACCGATGCAGGTTGGCGAACAACGATACCAGGTCCCTTATCGGCAAGCTCGAATCCAGGGTCCCTCCATTGGTCTCGACGCGAACCTGATCGCCCAGGCTCGTGATGGCGAGATAATCGATCCGCTTATCCGCCTTCAGGATCTCCCGGCCTTGTACTTTGAGCGTTTGACCTCCTATGAGCACCAACTCCTCGGGGGTTTGTGCTCGCTCACTGGCAAACCGTGCCCAGGTCCACTCGAAGTCAGAGGCCAGCCGCGCCGTTTCTACCCAGCCTGACGTCTCACCTGGAAAACCGCGAATCATCAGAACGTCTTGCCTGTTGCCCGCCTTGATCTCAAAGGCTCGCCCCCCAATCGCTTCGATCTCACGCACCATGGGCTGCGGATCAGCGCCGGTAACTTGAGGCAATAAGAGGGTTACTAACTCTTCCGCGCCCCTAGCCGGAACCGTAAAAGCGAAAACTGGGGCCTCCTCCTTTTCACCATAACACGACGAAACCCAGCCTCGTTCCCTTGTCCATTGGCCACCTCGAGCAAATGTTGTTAGCTGCAATCTTGTGCTGTGACCTTCACTAATGACTTGAGCGTCGTTGTTTTTGCTGGAGAGTGGTTCCACACCAAAATCAAAATGAAACCACAATTTGACCAAATGGTCTCCACTTGTTGCCACTTGGTCACGCATTACCCAGTAGTCACCTTTGAGAAACAAAATGCTGCGGGTATGCCTGGCCGAACTGGGAAGGCGACTATAGCCATCGTGGGATGCCGCAACATAATCGAATCGCTGCTGTGTGATCCAGGAAATAGGCTCACAGCGAGCGATTGTACGCCACGAAAAGGGCTCGTCTGAAACTGATGAGGACTCTCCGTCGATAGTCAGTGTGTTGTGCGCGACGGAACTGCGGAACCAATCACGCATCTCCTTTGAACCGGTGTACGTGTACGTCCCAGGATCGAGTAGCAGCGTGCAACCGTTTGCTGCCAGCTCAAATGAAAGCGCGTCGGCGTGGGCATGGCCGCAGTTGCCTGCCCCATGCGGGCCGCAATCGAAAAACAGATAGCTAGATGTTCGAGTCCAGCCATCGCGCATCACGTAATAACCACCGGACTCGAAAGCTACCGACTGTTTTGCAGGTTCTTGAGCTGGAATGCGATCCAGGGTTCTGAGACCTTCGGGACCAACTAGCCACAAGGTTTCTTCCGCAATCTCCCTGGCAACAAACTTATAGTCGGCGCGCGAGAAGAGCATCGCTGCTGTTGAAAGGCAGGATCGAAAATCGTTTGCCGGACGGTGATCGAGCTTAACCAATCGGCCGCCATCGTCGTCTCCGAAGAGCGGGGTAGTGCCATCCGGCCGCGTGACATACATCAGATGATCTAGCAGCAATGCCAGTTTTTCCCGGAGACCGGACGGCACTCGCTCCCCGTTAACTCCGAGCAGGATCCAGAGATGCAAATAGAAGTCTGTCGTGTACCGATGGTAATAGCTCGACTGTTCGAAATAGACGCCGTCGTCCTTTACATGCCGCGAAAGCTGTTCAGTTAGAATCCGCAGGCCGGTATTTCGCCAGCGTTCGGACTCTTTGAGTTCCGGCAGCAGAGTGCCGAGATAAAACAGTCCGAGCGCTTCACCCGTCAAATGCGTGTTTGGGCTGAAGTAGGTTGAGAGGTACGTTTCCAGGTGGCGCGCGTTTAGATAAAGAGACTTGGCCACGCGCAGAAATGTTTCCGGAGTAAGCGCATCCGACGTTTTGAAAAAGTAGAGCGCCCAAAGCCAGGAGATGGAGCGAAATGCAACTTCAAGACTGCTGGCCCAGTTAATCCCGAGCTTGGGAGGGTTCTGGTCCATCCACGATTCGAGATGAGCTACAAAAGCTCGTCCGTATTTTTCGTCTCCCGACAACCAGTAGGCCTGGCCAATAGTGGCAAAGTACTGATGGCGGTTTAGCTCCCAGACAATTTTCTTGTCGCCCACGACCCGAGCGTCCAGATAGTTCAAGCGGCTCCAGTGAAGAAGCGGTGCGCGCCTGCCTGAGATTGGTTCGAAGTGCCAGTCTATAGGGCTTCCGAAATCGAGATTGCGCAAGCCAAGCAAATCAAAACGGCCATCGAGGATTCGATCTGCCCGCCCAATTATCCTTTCTTCAGCTTCCGGCCAGCAGCATCGTAACTCGGCGATGGTAGCCTCAGGATCAAGAAACCCGGCAAAGAAGGCCGGTCGGGTTCTCGAGCGAAAGTGATCGCGAAATTCGAGAGCACAAGGCAACTGACCGTTCGGAAACTGACCGGAGTCTAGCCGCGCCAGAAAAGCGTTGTCCGGCATCAGCCTCGTTTGAGAGGACCACGATCGCCGCTCGGAGAAGGCAGCGAGCGCCTGCGAGCCGCGTACCCGGAGCTCATCAATGCTGGTCGTTCGCAATTTGGCGAGACTTCGTTTCATCTGGTCAGGACATTGCGCTCAGGGCCGGCGGACGGCTCGGGTGTCAACTCGGTCTCGCTTGCTGTGAAGCGTATCTGTCTATTTGCCAGCTCTCCATAGACACCGATCCAAGCCCCCCGTGCCACTTCCCAACTATATCGCCTGCATTCGTCGTACGCGCGTTCGGCGATCTCCTTCGCCAATTGTGGGTCGTTTAGCAGAAGCAAGGCACGTTCTGCCATTAACCGATAATCACCACACGGCACGACGAAGCCGGTCTTGCCATCACTGACGATATCAGGAATCCCGCCCGCGCCGGTGGTGACAATCGGCAGCCCACAGGCAAAAGCTTCGAGGATTGAGAGTGGCTGATTGTCAATCTCCGATCCATTCAGGTAGATGTCCGCGCCCTCGTATTGTTCGATTATGGCGGGGGGGGCGATCTGTCCCACAAAGCTCGTATTCCGCAAACCAAGATCTTTCGCCAGTTGTTCCAGAGACCTTCTCCGACTCCCGTCACCAGCTATGGTCAGGCTGGCTTCAGGAAAATCTTTCTGAATAATTGCAAAGGCCTGAAGGACCCGATCCACAGCATAGTGACTTTCCAGATTGCGGTTGGACAAGAATTTCGGACGCAGCGTCATTCGCCGACGAAAATGAAACCTGGTGGTGTCGATGATGTTGCAGATGGCCCGAGCTTTCAGCCCAAATTTGGTAAACACTCGAACCAGATATTCTGAAGGCACTACCAGGGAATCTACCAGTCGAATTGTAGGAATCGCCGAGCGCCGCCATCGTGTGAGATGATCTTCCGCTTCGCCGCTGTGATAGTTGAGCAGGATCTTCTTGCCGTAGAGTTTACCTATGATGATTGCCGGCGTGGGCGCCAGTACGAATGAGAAATACGAGGCTGAGAAAACATGAATGACGTCATACTTGTAAACACTCCTCAGCAGAGTCACCAAATAGAGTAGGGAGGTGACAACCGTGCGTACATATTTTACCGCTTGCAGTTTGCGCAATACACCAGGCAAACGAGGATTTATCGGCAGGAACCCAACTTCGAGAGACGGTTCTACACGAAGTCGTGATAACAGTTGTGCTGCCTGAACAGACTGACCACCGAGGATATCGAATGATGGCGCAACGATCAGCACGCGCAGCGGATTTGTCGTCGTGCCCGGACTTGTTCCCCACCCCGACGATCGACCGGCTTCTTCCGTTCGCTTTGTGTGCTGGTCCATTGGAATCAAACGCCTTCTGTTGTTGCTCTTTCAGACTCGACAGTTGCAGCTCCGTGCCTCCGCTGCAGGAGTCTCTGGTACAATGCCTCAATCTTATTGAGCTGCGATTCGCAAGAAAACTTCTCTTCCACGATTCGCCGGCCCGTCTCTCCCATTGCCCGACTGCGCACAGGATCCCGAAGCAAAGCCAGGATACGCTCAGCCATCGCCATATCATCCCCTGAAGCAACAAGGTACCCGCTTTGTCCCTCGGCAATCGCTTCTCTCGCACCACCGACATCGGTTGCCACGACCGGACGAGCGGCAGCCATATACTCGAGAATCGCATTGGAGAAACCTTCCGCCTTCGAACTCAGAACACAAACGTCGGAAATACTCAGAAGTTCCGGCACGTGTTCGCAGCGGCCGAGGAAGAATATTTCGCCCCCGATCTCCAACTCTTCGGCCAGCGCGCGGGCCGATCCGATCAACTCACCCTCCCCCGCTACCAAAAAGGTGGCTTGCGGCATTACCTTATGAATCCGCTGCGCCGCCCGCAAAAACATCGGGTGGTCCTTAACGTCGTGCTGCAAATTGGCAACGATTGTAACAAACTTCCGTTGCGCAGAAGCAAGCGGCGCAGGCAAACCCAGTAGCGCAAGCGCATCGGCGCGAGACATTGGCCTGGGCGCAAGCCGATCGAGATCGAGGCCATTGTAAACGACGTTTATCTTGTCTTTGGCGACGCCTTCCTTTACGAGGTGCTCTCCTACTGCCTTTGCATTCGTAACTATCCCGTGAGCAATTCTGAATGCCAGACGTTCAACTCTTTTTTGAGCGGAAGTTCGCATCCCGCTTGTCTCGCGTCGGGATGCAATCCGGACCGGAACTCGGGCCAGCTTGGCGGCGGCCATCCCAAAGATGTTTGAATAGTAGTCGTGCGTCTGAATCAGACGAATGTCCCGCTCCTTCAGAAACGCGCTAAACCGTAGCAGTTGCCGGACCATGTTGCGGTCGTAAAAACTCGTCAACGGATATTCGGGAATCTCGCTCAAACCAAACTTGTCCACTTCGGCGCAAAGGACGCCGCCACGGCGAAGACATGCTACGTGCACGCGATACCGTCCGCTTTCGAGCAACAGCCTGGTGAGCTGAATCATCTGACGCTCAGACCCGCCCTGAATGAAGCTGTGAATGAGTTGTAGAACGTTTTCCTTCTCAGCGTGTACCCTGGATTGGGCGTTTCCTTGGACATCTCGCACAACTGAACGGTGTTGCAGCCTCGTCCTCTTAATCAGGCAATCAATCACAGTCAGGTCGCCTGTCTTGTTAAGAGTATGTGTGCCGACAACATTCCTGTCCCACTCAGGAGTGATTCGAGAAACTTCTTCTTCCAGGTAATCATCGCAACTTATCCGTTTCACTTCATTGATGGCCGTTGCGTAACCATATCTTCTGGAACAATCCTGTGCAGGACGATATAAGGAGTTGCTGCTCCAGAACAGCCGGCCGGCCGGGCGTGAATTTCTGACGTCGGATCTGACTGGATTGCGCCGGTGTGGTGTCCAGGGCCCAAAGGGGCTATCGGAGTAAAACAGGTGGAGTTCCTCCCAATTGACGGAGACTTCGGGCTCCTCGATGTTCACAAACATCCACCAGCGGCCTTCTATCTCCGCCAAGGTTGCATCGCTCGGGTTATTAGCCTTTAGTAGCACGGTCTCAAATTCCCATTCGTACGGAAAGGACCGGCAGCGGTAGAGTTCAACGGTATTGTTCGATCCCGTCTCCGGGATCATGTAGTGGCTGCCCTGCCATTCAAACACAAATGGATATGACAAATGATAGGGCCTCTCCAAAACCTTGACCGGTTCGGCTGGTTTGCGTCCCTTTTGCAACTCAATTACCGAGATGTGAGCTTTATTCTGGTCGTAGAGAAACTCTTCGAAGAACACAAAGTAGTTCTCACCAACTTGAACAGGAAATGGGTCAGCCCAGAACCGACCCGGAGGTGGCAATAGATTTTTGAATTTATAGAACGTGTTATTGAGATCCGACGGATCGAGATTGAAACGGTAAGCCAGAGACCAGGTCTCTGAATGCAAAACCTTCTCGATCATCCTAACTGCCGCACGACGGCCGAGACCCATCGATAAGCTAAACATCTCCGAGTTCGTTGGCGTTTTGTACAGCCTGTGCGAATAGGGCTTTGCTGCGGCGCCAGATTCCTCCCTTTCAAGAAAGATATGACCGTTTTCGTGAAGCTCTCTTAGCTTTCGCATAACGAACGCGGACGACTTCCAATAGTAATTGTTGTTGTTTTTCTTGACCGAAAACCTGTTGATGGTTGGCGCCCATGACCGATAAATAACCTTGCCGTTATCCAAGTCCTCGTTAAGAATCTGCAGCATCGAACCCGTCACGGGATCGTCTTTCATTACTTCCCAGAAACCCGGAGGACCGCCCCGATAAATCCGTCCATCGTCGTGGTGGTAAGACCAGACTCCATGTCTAGCAATCTGCAAGACTCCGCCCTTGAGTATGCGGAAGCCGAAGCGAAGTGCGACATCCAGCTCGTATGCTCTGATGAGTTTGAGATCTTCGTCGCTCAGGCGGTCTGTGAACTTCTGGCTTATTGGTTCTACTTCAACAACCGGCACGCCGGCGAGCAGATCTTCCACACTCACTTCTTGAAAAGCATCAAGGCCTACGCTTGACAGTTGGTTGTCTAGTTTCGTGTAAACTGCATACAGCAAGTGTCTTCTTCTCTTCCAGAGTCTTTGAAACAGGCTTTCCTGCTCTTGTCCTCGCCGGCGGTTCCGCACCACCAATACAATGCTGGCTAGCGACGAAGACGTGACTTCAGCAATGATCCGGCGCACCCACTGAGGTTGCATTAAGGAGTCGACAAGTATCCCGACTCGCAAAGGTTCTCGGAGGGTTGGCGTTTGCGGCATCTTTCGGTTTCAGATTCTAACGCAGGGAGACGGCAGGCGGGCACGAAACTTAGATTGAACCCTTACGAAAGAGTGAATTCCCGTTCGGTCTCTACCGGACACCGGCGTTTACTTCGGTCGGCCGATAGCCGTCACTTTCGACGACATTTGCGCGAACATCCATAAACTCACGGTGCCAGAGTTCAAACATGAACAGCGCCCAGACGGCCATTGAATGGTCTCGACGGCCCCGCTCATGTTCGTCAAGCAGGATTTCTACATAACCCGGTTCGAGGTAGTCACGTTGTCTGATCTGGGACGACGCAAGGGTTTCGCGGATGCGACTGCGAAGCTGCTTGTTTATCCACTCCTGGATCGGCACACCAAAACCCTGCTTCGACCGGCTGAGAATCTCGTCTGGGACAAGGTCTTTGACAGCTTGTTTAAGAAGATACTTCGTTGCGTCGCCGGCGAGCTTCAGCGTCGCTGGAGTCTTTCCCATAAACTCAATCAACTTGTGGTCGAGCAGGGGCGCGCGTGCCTCCAGCGAAACAGCCATGCTCATCCGATCAACTTTTGTAAGGATGTCGCCAGGTAGATAGGTCTTGCTGTCGATATAAAGCAGTCTGTCGATCGCCTCCTCAGTTCTAACGTTGCTGGCGAGATTGCGAAAACGGGCGGCTGTTTGGCTGCCTTCGCCAAGCGATCGCTTGAAGTCTGCTGTATACAACAACTCACGGTTCAATCCCGAGAACACCGACATGCTATCCAAGTATCGCTCGACCGGGTCGAGGGCGACGTTATGGATAAAGTTGCGGCCGAGTGTTCCGTGAGGAAGGCGGTGGCTCAACGGCTCCATGAATCCCTTCCGGACGAATCCTGGCAAATGCGAAAAGACGCTCCGCTTTCGCTCCACCACGTAGCGGGTATAGCCACCAAACACCTCGTCACCGCCATCGCCAGACAACACCACCTTGACGTGTTCGCGGGCAAGCTTGGAAACGATATAGGTGGGAATCGCTGACGAATCTGCAAAAGGCTCGTCAAAATGCCAAACAAGTTCGTCAACAATGTCGCAGATTTCGGGGGTGACGAAGAATTCTTGGTGATCAGTCTCAAATTTTTGAGCGGTAAGTCGCGCGTATTCCAGTTCGTTGTAGGAATCCTCGTGAAAGCCGATCGAGAAAGTCTTTACCGGTTGACCCATGTGCCGCGCCATTAGAGCTACTACGGTGCTGGAATCTATACCGCCGGAAAGAAATGCGCCAAGCGGTACATCGGAGATCAGACGCAGACGAACAGACTCATCAAGCAGGCTGCGCAACTCATCCGTGTAGTCTTCTTCACGACGCGAGTCTGCTGGCTCGAACGTGAAGTCCCAGTACTGCTGTATGCTCACGCGTCCGTCAGCGAAGCTCAGGTGGTGGCCTGGAGGGAGCTTGTGAATGTTAAGAAAAATGCTTAGCGGATCCGGAACATATCCGAGCGTAAAATACGCATCGAGTGCTTCGGGGTTTATCTCCCGTTCGACCTCCGGATGCTGCAGCAGCGACTTCAGCTCGGAGCCGAAGACAAACGTACCCTTCGAGGTCAACCCGTAATAAAGCGGTTTCTTGCCTACCCGGTCGCGGGCAATGAAAAGCTTCTTTTTGCGTTCATCCCAGATCGCGAAAGCAAACATTCCCCGCAGCAAGTCTGCACACCCCGGGCCAAATTCTTCATATGCATGCACGATAGCTTCTGTATCGGACCGGGTTTTAAAGCAATGACCGCGAGCTTCCAACAGAGGCTGCAGCTCAAGGAAGTTGTAGATCTCTCCATTGAAGACGATTGTCACCAAACCATCCTCACCGGCCATTGGTTGATGTCCACCCGCGAGATCAATGATCGAAAGCCTACGCATGCCAAGGGCCACCGAATCCTTCACAAACAGGCCCTGATCGTCTGGTCCACGATGCCGAATTACGCGGCACATTCTTTCAAGCACGCGTGCGGCTTCACGCGGATCACTGTCTCCGTGGCCTGAATTCTCTACAAATCCCGCGATACCGCACATTTTCTTTCCTTGAGAGTTTCGACTCCAACCGCACTGTCCCGTGCCTCACATTCCGGAGATTGGTGCTTCGGAGCGTTGCGCAAGCAAAGGCAGCAAACTCTTGATATCGCCGAGTGCCCTTCGACCCGCGGGAATTAGAAATAGAACCGCATAGGTAATCGACACGACGATGACCATACTAATTACGCAACCAATGATCGGGCGCTGGATGTGCGTTAGGCTTCTAAAAAGTAGCGCGACGCCCAGCGCGATGGCCGAAGCCGCGGCAATGGGCGCGACCGTAATATAAATATCGACCGTCCGAACAGGCCCGCTCCTTCCAACATACCAGTAGAGCAGGTGATCGATGACCAGGAGCCTTGCGGCCGCGTAAGAGATGGCCACTCCAAGCGGTCCCCAGGGAAGACCGGCAATAACTGCACCCACCGTGATGGGGGCGCTGATCAGCGCCCAATGAAACATGTGACGAGTTCGCCCTTGCGTAACAAACAACCAGCCAACTGAATTGATTATTGGCTGGAATAGTCCGGCTATACCAAGAATGACAATTAAGCGACTGCTAGCTGTCCATTGAGGGCCGAGCACTAGATATACCAGCCAATCAGAAGTGGCAATCATCAGCGCCACGACAGGCATCGTGAGCAGTGCTACTTTCTCCAGAATGCGGAGATAGGCCTCACGGTAGCGCTCGGGTGAATCAACCAGCCGGCTAAGCGCCGGAATAGCTACTGAATTAAATGGTTCGTTGGTCTGATCAACGGGAATCGATAATAGCATGTAGGCCTTATTGTAGAGCCCGAGATTTTGCGGCCCCCAATAGCGGCCTAGCATCAGAATGTCGAAGTTCTTGGCGAACACGTTGACTGTTGCGTAGCCGGTGACGTTCCGGCCAAAAGCCAGCATCGGCCTAACGCCCGTATAACGACGTGGACGGCCCGGAATCCAGCGCGACAGGATCCAGGTGCCTACCGTGTTTGTCCCAATCAAGCTCAATTGGCTGGCCACCAGGGCCCAGTATCCCGCACCATTCCAGGCCAACCCGATACCAACAGCGTAACCAACCACGAGCGAGACGGTTGAGATTGTGGCCAGATCCATAAATCTCATCTGCCGCTTGAGCAGCGCTTCATGTTGAACTGAGAGGCCTCCCAGGATAAAACCTATTGACGTCGCAGCGGTGAGTAAAACAAGTCGTGGCTCGCCATAGAAGTAAGCAAGGCCCGGAGCTATCAGGATGGTTAGCGCTGTGAGTGTGACACTCAAAGCCACGTTAACCCAGAAAAGCGTACTGATCTGATCGTAACTGATTTCCGGCCGCTGCACGGTTGCCAATGATAGTCCCATGTCCTTGAACATCGTTAAGTAGTTGGTCACAACTACAACCATTGCAATCAGCCCGTAATCGCGAGGAGTGAGGAGTCGAGCCATAACAATCGTGGCAGCGAGAGTTATCACGAACTTCAAGCCATGCGAGGTCATCGTGATCATCCCGCCTCGGGCTGCGCGCCCCGCCAGGTTTTGTTTCAGGTGTTCTGTGCTGAAGTGGTTAGTGCCCTTTTGGTTCGAGTCGTTCAGACCTTCGGGCGGCTTCTCGTTGGACATTAGAGTTGCAGATCGGAAAGCCCTATCGGGTTTTAGAATACCAGAATGGGGAAAGTACTCGTTGGGTTACCTGGACATCTTCTGTTTTGGTCATTATTCGAGAAGTGCGTACGGGCTGCCATTAATTGCGGGCTTGAATTTAAGAGATTGGCTTTCTAATTTCCTCTGAAAGCGAGTGTTGGCGCTTCTTTCGGCGCCTTCTCGCGGACTTGTCCATAGATTCGTCGCAAACATACACCATACCCGACCAGATAGTACGCGTACCAGAGATAGGCAACCGAAGCAAAAAAGCTGGCAACCATGTAGCCTATCAGACTTGCCTGTATCGCAATTGCCAGGTAGTAGAGCTTTGGTTTTTTCCGGATATCGCGGTTCTCAAGCTCAATGTCTCGCAACTTTTTCAGCGGCGCAATCAGGAACAGGAGATAGAGGACTGCCGCCGCGAGTCCCAACTCGGCTGCGACCTGCGTGTAAGCATTGTGGGTCGCTTTTGCCCTGTTTGAAAACAACACATAATTGCCCATTCCGATGCCGAAGACTGGATGTCGCACAGCAAGGTAAACAGACCTTTTCAGGTCGTCGATCCTCGCAATTGCGGACGCATCTTCGGTTGTCGCAATGCGACTACGAAACGCCGCGGGCACAAGTGCAATCAAGCCAATTACGAGAGTGAGCCCGAGAATGGGAAAGATGACCCGTCTGCGACCGGTAAGTCTCCACACAAGGAACAAAACAACGCAAAATAAGCCTACAAATCCGCCGCGTGAAAAAGTAACCACAATTCCCGTTACCAAAACCAAACCGCAGATAGCGTAAACAATCTTGCTCAGGAGATTACGGCTTGCGAGCAATAAGCCGACTGTCAGCGGTACGACTGTAACCAGGTGAAGCGCCAGATCGTTGGGGTTACTGAAGAGCCCGCCAATCACTCCTTCAATGCGCTTCCCTTCCAATGCCAGATTCCCCACGCGGTAGTCGCTAACCGCGGCGACGCTTACGATTGTGCTGGCCGCCAGAAGGAGCAACAACAAGGCCCTCAACCGCTTTTCCGTGCGCACTACGTTCACCAGAACGATGAACATCGCAATAACCTTGAGATATTCAATGAAACTGCCCCAGGCGGCACCGCGGTCCAACGCTAGCGGGATCGAAAGCAGCGCAGTGAAAACCAGCAGCAGAACGAGGTTGACCTCGCGCGGTCTGGTGGTAAGGGTTCCTTCCAGCCCAAGTTGTGTTGGAATGAAGACAATCAGAGTGAAGGTGGCGATCCAGAACGCGATTGACACAAGCCATGTAAGCGTGGGAAACAGCTCATAGGGACGAAAATAGAGAACGAGCGTGAACAAGAAAAGACCAGCAAAGCTAACGGCATGGCCCCGTTTCAGAATCCAACTCTCCTGAAAGCCGTCCTTTGGCACTTTTTGATCAGCTGCGTATGTCGCCATGCCTGTTTGGGTCACTGGTTTCGCACGTAGTGGCTCATCCGAAGTGGCGGACGCCTCACTTCCGGCCAACGGTCGGGCGCTTCCATCAAGCAATGTACCGCAGCTCGACGGTGAAGTTGATCCCGGGCCCCAGCGCTCCAGCTCCTTGTCTTCTGCGAAACCCTCGGCGAAACGCTTCGAAGACTTTGATCTCGTTACCGGTTCGTAGTCTGAATACTCGGGCTTATGTGGCATTTCTCAGTATTTTCACTTCGCTTCGAAATACTCGAGCGAACATGAAGCCAATCTTAAGGCCTTCCCCAAAAAAGCAAAAGAAGCTGCGGCGCTTCTGGCGCGGCAGCTTCAGAATCCAGTTTCGTGCTGCTGAAACTTCTCGTCGGGATTCAAGATTCGTCGTTCAGATCCTTTAGAGCCCTAATCCCAACAAAAATTCAAAATCTCACTCCCTCGGATTCGTCCCACTGAATAGCCCCGAAGGGAGCCGTACTGGAAGCACTTCTACTCCACCTGAACGGTGGCCTCGTTCCGCTCGTTTGTCATCAGGATCCGCACACGCTCGCGCAGGGCACTTTCGAACCGTCTGGCTTCCTCTACCTCCGAAAACGACAGCGCACGCAACTCCTGTTCGATTCGACGACGATAATCTGACACGAGCGAATCCGAAACACCCAGAACCGCCGCCACTTCAAGTTGCGTAGATTGCTCGGGACTGAGATAACAGTGCCACAATACCCCGAGAATGCGGTTGTATTGCTTGATCTTGCCGCGCACCGTCTCGTGCAAGTTCTTCAAGAATTCATCCACAAACCCTGCTGCCACATTCTCCGACTCACGACGCAATAACCCTTGCTCCGGATTGTCTCGCTTGTCGACTGGTTCGAAATGATTCTCATTGTCATTGTCGTCGCCATCAAGAGGGACAAGATAGATGTCCATTACCGGCAGCCGAGACATTACCAGGCTGCGTAGTGTGCGCACGTCGGCAGGCGAGTCAATGGCATCCAGGACGGAGACGATTAGGTCCTCCAAATCCGAGTTGCTGATTACCACTTGCGAATCGCCGGTGCAGCCAACCATGCGCGTGTCGCGTGCACGCACTGATACCATGTGGGATCGCTGCTCGAGATCATGCGAGTCGCGACGGCGTTTTCCATCTACCCACTCGCTCAAACCGTAAACTCGATCAGCCAGCCTGCGGTGCGGTTCATCGTTGATACCGCTTGAATCGAAGCGGCGAAAATTAGAACTGGATTGAATCAGTGTTGAAATGCGACGGGCAAGGCGATAGCTCTCCGGATGTCGCTTCCTCAGCTCAGCCGTTAACAAGTTAGTCAGCTCGATCTGACTGATCTCACATTCAATCTCGTAATCCGTCATTTCGGAGTCGAGATAATGTTCGAAACGGTTCTTGCTGAGAAGTTGAACGAAGAGTTCCTGTGTTAAGTCTGTGTAGGCCGAAGTCGCACCTTCCTCAACCAAGAGACCGGCGCTGCGTGACGCTCTCACCAGGGGATGATGAGAAACGATACGATGCAACTCTGACCAGAGGCGGCTTACGTCTGAGGAACGAAGGCTCTCGACCCACTTGCCACTCTTCCCCTGGCGTTCTGAAGAACGCCGCGGGCGGGGCTGCTGCGGCTGATCATCGGCGGCACTGACTTCGAGTTCTTTTTCTGTATCTTGACTTATGGATTTCACAGGATTGTCCGTTGTAACGCTGATGAACTTGGCTGACGTTCTGACTTACTAAAGGTGGGAAACCCTAGGTTTCAAGGGGCTGCTATTTTTCGATGTGTGAACTCCTTGTATTCTCCCGCCAGGTTCATCTGAGGACCGCGCCATTGCCTTAGTTCCGGTGTCTCCCGAGGACCAGGAGCAAGGATTCCCTCAAACCGTCGAGGGCGATAACAATTCAAGTGCAGGTTGCTTCGTATGGAGAAGACGCAAAACCCGTTTTGGCTGGCACTAGGGAAGTCGGCTCAAGTCTGAGCCCATGATCAAAGTGAAGTTCTTCCTGGAAAAGAGAGGGTCAAAAGGCCAAAGGCCTTCGACTTAACGCGTCACATCTTAGCAAGATTTTAAATAATGGGCAACATCTTTTTACACCACGGCAAAAGCATTGAAAGCATTGAAGAAATGGGGTTATTTGGCGGTAAAAATCTCTGGAATTGGGGCCCTATTGGGTCTTTCCTGCTGTTGAATAGCTGAACGTCTAGCTGTTGTCAGCCGAGGGTTAACTGCCCCTGACCTCTCGTCGCTGCCAAAGCCTTAGGTTTTATTCGCCTAATGCACGTCCGGAACTCACTCCTTTACGCGGCAACAGGGGTAAAAATGAAAGCCTCAACCGTAACCTCGTTTCTAAAAACCGGCGCGTGCCCCTCCTCTAGCATACTGCTCTCTTTTCGTGCCCATGCGCTCTCGCCCGAGATCATGACTCTAGTCAGATATCATTTGGCGGTTTGTGACTTTTGCTCTGCCGAGATCCCGCTCCTGGCCTTTTACCGCAAACCAGCAAAGGGTGAATGCAAGCCACCGGATATTCCCATCAACTTGCGAATTTTGGCCGAATCGATATTGGGTAAAAGAGGCAAGCCAAAGAGCGCGGCGGCGAGATAGCGGGCGGTGCGATTTTAGCCCGTAAATTCCGCCCACGGAGAAGCCGCAAAAAACTCTGGATTAGCCGCGAATAAGCGCGGATGACACCGATCAGACCAGATGAAGTTGTTAGAAAGCCTCATGTTTTGATCTGAGTCATCCGCGTTAATCCGCGGCCAATCTAAAATTTTCGAGCAAGATCAATTTCAAAGACGCTTCCTTGACCTAGCGTTGACCTGACTCTGACTTCTCCTCCGTGCGCCCGGGCCAGGTGTTTTACAATTGCCAGGCCTAACCCGGTTCCACCCATTTCTCTTGAACGGGCTCGATCCACTCGGTAGAAACGTTCAAACAGACGCTCAACATGCTGCGCGGGAATGCCCTCCCCGGTGTCCTGAACTAGAATGCGGGTCCGATCATCGATCTCACAGAAAATTGCTACCTGCCCCCCATCGCGGTTGAATTTGATAGCGTTATCAACAAGATTGGTAAGCATCTGCTCTAGTCGTCTTGGGTCTGCGACAACCACAGTGCCAGGCGGGACTTGATTGCTCACGCCGATGCCGCGCGAAGAGGCCTTGGCGGCGAGGGACGTAATCACATCATTGATTAGCGGACCAAGCTCGATTTCCTCTGCCTCCACGTGCATGTTGCCGGCCTCGATGGCACTCAGCTCGAGAATATCGTCGATCAGATTCTGCATCCGCGTCGCGTTCTTGCGGATTATTTCAAGGAACCGCCGGCTGTTTTCAAGGTCATCGAGCGCTCCCGATTCGAGGGTCTCCACGAATGCTAGAATTGCCGTTAGCGGCGTCCTCAGCTCGTGCGAAACATTCGAGAGAAATTCCTGCCTAACACGCTCGAGCTTTTCCAGTTGCGTGATATCAAAGAAAACTCCGATCGCTCCTGAAGTGTTCTTGTCTTCGCCGCTGCTCAAGGGCACCACTCTGAGATCAAAGACGCGGCGTCCGGGATCATGTGTTTCGACTTCCACGCCTGAACGCTCTTTGCCTCTTAGCGCGTCAAGAAACGCCTCGTAGATTGCCGGATTCCTGGTTAGTTCTGTTAAGCGCTGAGACTCGAGTTTCCCCGGAACCAAACTGAAGAGCCGATGGGCCGCTGGATTTGAGGCGACCACACGCAGGTCTCTATCGACGACGACCAGGCCCTCGCGCATTCCATCGAGCGTCGCCTGGAACAGCTTTCCGAGCGCGACAGTTTCTGTTGGGCGGGATTCAGGCGGTCGACTTCCGTTTCGAGACTGAAGCGAAGTGACCTGGCCCTGTTCTTTGGTGTGGAGAGCTTTGAGTAGAAAGTATCCGGTCAGGAAGCCAAATGTGGCGGCGACAATTGCCTTAAAGCCAGAAGCGAGAAAAATGAAGATGGCAGCAACAAGCGCGGCACACGCGGCTAGCAAAAAGCTGAAACTCCTGGACACAATACCTCTACCTTCAGGTTTCCGGCCCGTTGGCGCAACCTGTGAAGCGATAACCGACTCCGACAACTGTTTCTATGCAAGTGCCACAATCTTCCAGCTTCTGACGCAACCGCCTGATGTGCACATCCAGCGTTCTGGCATCGCCATAATAACTGTAGCCCCAAACGCTATCCAAGAGTTGCTGCCGTGTTATCACCCGGTCGGCGCTCTTGGCAAGCACTGAGAGCAGACTAAACTCTTTGTTAGTCAGCTTGATCTTGCGGCCATTGCAGAGGACCCGAATGTCGTTGAAATCAATCATCAGATGATCGTCTTCGTAGGTCTTTGCGGCGCCCTCATCCATACGGCGCAACACGGCACGCACCCGAGCCAGGAGTTCCCGGACGGAGAAAGGCTTTGTTATGTAGTCGTCGGCTCCCAGATCTAAACCGGCAACTCGATCAGATTCTGAACCCTTGGCCGTGAGAATGATGATCGGGGTACGGCGAGTTGATGGCTCTCGCCGAAACCTACGGCAAAGCTCGGTTCCGCTCATCCCCGGCAGCATCAGATCGAGCAGGATGAGCAGAGGTGGATTCCGGTCGTTAAGACCCTCGATCAGACCCTGTTCCCCGGTGGCCGCCACTACGGTCTGAAGACCTTCTCGCTCGAGGTTATATTTCAAGCTCTCCGAGATGTCCGGATCGTCTTCTATGATTAAGACAGGGCGGGCCATATCTCAGTTACTATGCTTGATGAAAGCCGCTTCGGCCATGTAGACAGTAAGTTCACAAATGTCTGTTACATAGTCCCCGATGCGTTCCAGATGTTTTGCTACAAATATCAACCGCGCATTACGCGTGGCCGTCGTCGGCTCCGATACCATTTTCTCAATCAGGGTATGGAAAATCTGATTGTAGAGCTCGTTAATTTCAGTATCTCTCTTTATTACTTCGCGGGCCGCTCGCGGGTCGTTTGTAGTGAAAGCGTCGAGCGCTGACCGCAACATGGCCGAAGCCTTTTCGCCCATTAGGCTAAGTTCGTTGCTGTGTTTGAGTTCGGGCTCATTATTCAGGTCGATAGCCGCACGGGCAATGTTGCAGGCATGATCGGCAATGCGTTCGAGCACCGGGGACATTTTCGCAACCGAGATCACAAAGCGCAGATCGCGAGCGGCAGGCTGTCTCAGGGCGATGATATCTATGCACTGCCGATCGATCTCAACTTCCAGACGATCTATCGCATCGTCATGAGTCAGCACGCCGCGTGCGAGATCGCTGTCTCGATCCAGGAGCGCATGCATAGCTCTTTGCAGCGCAGCTTCGACCTCGCCGCCGAGCAGCAACACTCGATCTCGTAGCGAGTTGAGTTCATCGTCTAAGTGTCTGTGAAATTCCATTCTTCTTTTGGTCTTTGGTCTTTGGTCTTAGGGCTTTGGTCTTTGAACCTTGTACTTTGAACTTTGTACTTTGTACTTAGCAGCCAGCTACCCTCTGAGAATCAAGGTTCAGATTCTGATATTGCGGGAGCGCACTTCAAAGTACAAAGTTCAAAGTTCAAAGACCAAAGACCTAAGACCTATTATCCAAATCTTCCCGTAATGTAGTCTTCCGTCAGCTTCTCGTCGGGATTCGTAAACATCTTTTCGGTTGAGTTCACTTCGATTAGCTTGCCAAGCAGAAAGAATGCCGTCGTGTCTGATACGCGGGCGGCCTGCTGCATGTTATGCGTAACGATCACAATTGTGTACTGCTGCTTCAGATCGACGATCAATTCTTCGATTTTTGAAGTGGCAATCGGATCCAGCGCCGAGGCCGGCTCGTCCATCAATACTACCTCAGGACGGATAGCGAGCGCTCGCGCAATACAAAGGCGCTGCTGCTGCCCACCCGACAGACTCAAGGCGGATAATTTCAGTCGATCTTTCACTTCATCCCACAACGCAGCATCCTTTAAAGCTTGTTCGACTCTGCTCTCTAGTTCCGCTCTGTTCGAGGTCAAGCGGTTGATTCGCAAACCATAGGCCACGTTGTCAAATATCGATTTGGGAAATGGATTCGACTTCTGAAACACCATCCCGACTTTACGGCGCAGCTCCACCACATCGGTCCCGGGAGCGTAAATGTCGCGGTCGTCAATCAAGACTTTTCCTTCGACACGCGTCCCGGGAATTACGTCGTTCATGCGATTGAGCGTTCGCAAGAATGTTGACTTGCCGCAACCGGAAGGCCCGATGAAAGCCATTACGATTCTTTCGGGAATCTCCAGCGAGATGTCGTGTAGCGCCTGCGTTTTGCCGTAATAGAAGTCCAGATTGCGAATGTCGATCTTAGGAACCGCGAAGCCCGGCACACTTGCAGGCTTCTCAAGCCCTCGATCTGGAACGGCAATATTCGTCTTGATTGTGGGGGTCGGCATGGACATCGCTACTGCTAAAACCTCTTACGCGTGAGAAAACGCACGGCAACATTGATAGACAGTATCAGGGTCATCAAGACGAGAGTTGCGGCCCAGGCCTGGGCATGCCATTCATCATAAGGTGAAATCGCATAGTTATAGATCTGCACCGTAAGAGATGCTATCGGTTGGTCGAGATAGTAGCTAAAGAAGCGGCTGCCAAATGCCGTGAACAAAAGGGGTGCAGTCTCTCCAGAAATGCGAGCTATCGCCAGCATCGCGCCCGTGGCAATTCCGGACGCCGCCGCCGGAACAACCACTCCCATCGTGGTTTTCCATTGCGGTGCACCCAGGGCCAAAGCTCCTTCGCGCAAGCTGTGCGGCACCAGTTTGATCATCTCCTCTGTCGTGCGGGCGACGATCGGGATCATGATCACGGCCAGGGCAATGCCTCCAGCCAGCGCTGAGAAATGCTTCATCGGCAGTACAACGATCGTGTAAACAAAAACCCCTGTCACGATCGACGGAATGCCCGTCAAGGTGTCGCCTACGAAACGGGCTATGCTGCCAAAGCGACCCGATCCAAACTCGGAGAGGTAGATTCCGATAGCAATACCAACTGGTAGGCCAATTGCGGAGGAAAGCAAAAGCAGCACGAGCGAACCCAGGATGGCATTGCCGATGCCACCACCCTCGCCGACGGGTTTGGGGCTCTCAACAAGAAACCGAAAATTGATCGCGCCGATACCCTGCATAGCGATATAAGTCAGAATGATCGCCAGGATGCCCACCGCTACGATCGTGCACAGCGCGGTGAGCGTCGTCATGATGGCGCTGGTGCTGCGGCGAATTTTATCGACTCTTCTCATCTTTCCACTACGCGGCCCTACCAGCTCCGCCTGTCTTGCGTGTGACGTTCCAAACCAATATCCGGGCGATCGCGTTGACCACAAAAGTCACTAAAAAGAGAATCAAACCAAGCTCCACCAAGGCACTCAAATAGAGATCCTGCGTTGCTTCCGTGAACTCGTTGGCAATAGCCGAAGCTATCGTGTAGGAAGGTGCGAATAGCGAAAGGCTGATCTCGGGGCGATTGCCAATCACCATGGTCACCGCCATGGTCTCGCCGATGGCTCGACCAAGTCCCAAAATTATGGCGCCTGCAATGCCGGGTGCTCCGTTCACTAAAACCACTCTGGTTGTCTCCCACTTCGTTGCTCCCAACGCCAGTGCTGCTTCGCGCTGCGAGCTGGGAACGGCCGTGAGCACATCGCGAACTATCGCGGAGATAATTGGGGTGACCATGATGGCCAGAATTACGCCGCCGGTGAGCAACCCGATTCCCGTAATTGGACCCTGAAAGAAAGGCAACCAGCCAAACCAGTGCGCCAGCGGCGGTTCCACGTAAACGCGCAAGAATGGCGCCAGCACAAAAATGCCCCAGAGACCGTAGACGACCGAAGGAATCGCGGCCAACAATTCCACCAGAAATGTAATGGGTCGGGCGAGATAGTATGGCGCTTGCTCGACAAGAAAGATGGCGATTCCCAAAGAGAGCGGCACACTGATCAACAAGGCGATAAGAGACGACATAACCGTGCCGTAAATGAAAGGCAGCGCTCCAAACTGACCTCTAACCGGGTTCCACTCAGTGCTGGTTATGAAGCCTAGTCCAAATTGACGAATGGAAAGCATCGACTCCAGGGTGAGCGCCAAGATCATTGCGGCCACAATCACGAGCATCAATAGAGCGGCAGAAAACATCAGAGCGCGAAACACAGCATCGCCAGAGTTACCCGTGGGCGAAAGCGCGTGACGCAAAGCCGCCCAGCGGCCGGCAGAGCTCGGCCTGTCGCCGGAGTTAATCGCGTGTGATGTCATCCCTACTTACCGAAGCGTTTTGCCTCCCGAAGTTATGGAATTGATTTTTGCTTCAGCTCGTTTGACGATCTCGGTTGGCAATGGTGCATATTGCAGATCCTTCGCATATTGCTCGCCATCGTGAATACCCCACCAAAGGAAATCAACGAGCGCCTTGCCCTTCGTCGCATCCTTCTGATCCTTATAAGCAAGGATGTAGGTGTAACTGGAGATCGGATATGCAACATCGCCCGCTGGATTAGTAATCGACACGCGCAGGTCGTCCGGTGTATTCGCGGCTGCTGCGGCTGCGGCGGCCGACACAGCGTCAATGGAGGGTTGAACGAACTTGCCGCCGGCATTCTTGATCAAGGCCACGGGCAAATTGTTTGTGCTCGCGTAAGCGAGTTCGACGTAACCGATGGTATTCGGCTGTTGCTTGATCTGGCCGGTCACACCTTCATTGCCTTTGCCACCCTGGCCCACCGGCCACTTTGGCGATTTGTCAGCGCCAACTTTCTCTTTCCACTCCGGACTCACTTTCGACAAATAGTCAGTAAACACGAAGGTTGTTCCGCTGCCATCCGCACGATGCACGACAGCAATGTCCGTAGCAGGCAGCTTCGCGGTAGGGTTGTCATGCTTCAGCCGCGAATCATCCCATTTCTTGATCTTGCCCAGGAAAACGTCAGCAATGACTTCGGGCGAGAGTTGCAATGGCTGCGTCACACTGGGGACATTGTAAGTAATGACAACAGCACCAAGAACTGTTGGTATGTGTACCAGTTCTCCCGGTGACGCCTTCAGTTCCTCATCGGTCATTGGAGCATCGGAGGCGCCAAAATCCACGGTCTGTGCCTGAATCTGCTTGATACCACCGCCTGAGCCAATCGACTGGTAGTCGATGCGCACATTCGGGTGAAGCTTGCCATATTCGCTGAGCCATTTCTGATAGAGGGGGTTGGGGAAAGTTGCTCCAGCGCCCTGCAAGGTAATCACATTTGTTCCCGGTCCGTTATTTCCTCCCGGACTGCAGGCAAACGGAATCAAGCCCAGAATCAAGGGCAGCACCAACATCTTCAGTCCGTGAGTCTTCGAGGCAGGAAACATTCGTGTTCTCCTAAACGTGAATTGGATTTTTCCCGGAGAATCCTAAGCGGGGCGTGTTACATCTATCTGAACTCTGTCTGAACTTCGTGTAACGTCTCGGTGTGGGTCTGGGAGACCTAACGGGCTTCGGATCTCTCAAGCAATAGCCTGTAGCCCACATTGATCATCGTATCGATTCTCAGGTTGTACGGCATTAGCTTGTTACGCAGCCGATAGATGTAGACGTGCAGGCTTTCTGTGTTGAGTGGTTTATCGTCTCCCCAGGCATGTTCCCACAGCTCTTCCGCGGTAACGATTCTCTCCGGTGAACGAGTTAACCTCGACAGGATCAAAAACTCTGTGCGCGGGAGTTTGAGCGATTGGCCCGAACAAGCGACGTAGTAGTTCTTGTGTTCGACACGAAGATAACCGTCGTCATAGACCTCGTCTACCGATGGCTTCTGGCTCTTACGATTAGCTAGCGACATCTCTGCAAGTGACATGTGAGCTTCTGGGCCTGCCTTTCCAATCAAAATACACGCCTTGAATAGTTCGGGGATTGTTGCCGGATCCTTTCCGAAGACAATCCCCGAACCACCGAGCACTCTAGAAGTTAAGCCGCAGGGCGAACTGTATCTGGCGGTTCGTTCCCAGGCCCACCGTACGTTCTACAGTTTGTCTCAACAGCCCGAAGGTCGAGCCAGCCGCTGACTGCGTGTACGCCTGCCCCGGTTGAAGACCAGCACCTCCTAAAGTCGGCAAACCGACATTCAGACTCGAGCTGGGCAGGGCGAAGTTCGCATGGTTGAATATGTTGAAGACTTCCGTACGGAATTCGATTCGAACAGACTCTGAAATTGGAATCCGCTTGTTGAAGATAAAGTCTACCTGTCGGAAGTTTGGCCCACGGAGGGCGTTGCGGGCCAAATTGCCAAACTGACCCGGAAGTGGGATGGCGAAGGCCGCAGGGTTGAGCAAACTGCGATCATCGTTCAGATACGGACTGACGCCGGAAATCAAGTCGGGGCGGCGCACGTTGCGCGATGCGCCGCCACCTGGCGTGTTGACCACCGCGATGAATCCCAGAGGGAGTGTCGACGCGGAGCTCACCGTCGGCAATTGGGCCACAAATCCCTGGGGCACAATCGCGGCGCCTGGCGTGTTTGAGACCGGGCAGCCCGACGCAATCTGGCATTGCACTACTATATCCGGACGCACAATACCAACTTCAATAGGCAGTCCAGAGCGCGCGTTTAAAATCGTTCCAAGCTCCCAGTTGCCGAGGATTGCGTTACCGACGCCCCCTAAGTCGTAACGTCTGCCACGCCCGATGGGGAGGTCGTAGACGGCGCTCAGGTTGAAAGTGTGACGCACATCGAAGTTGTTGAAGCTGCGGTCATAATCCCAGTCCGAAATGGCACGCGCGTTATTGGCAGCCGTGCGCGCCTCGTTTGATCCCGCAGTGTTGCCGAAGGATTTCCCGAACGTGTACTGCGCGTTCATCGTTAGTCCCGTCCCGAAGCGACGTGAAAGCTGCGTCTGAAGCGCGTTATAGCTGTCGGTGCCGCCCGCTGTTTTGAAATCTACTTCGGCGAAAGGCTGCTGCACGGTCGTGCCAGTCACAAGCGAGAACTCGCGCACTGTACGGACGGCTGCCACCTGTCCCGTGGCGTTCGTAATATTAACGACGCCAAACCCGGACGGAAGCGCGGTGGCTGAGGATCCAATCACGGTCTGTCCGGGAAGTATCTGGTTGGCGACGCTGCGCAGGAAAAGATTGCGACCCTGGCTGCCGACGTAGGCAATAGTTCCGACGAGTTTGTAGGGAAGCTCCTGCTGATAGGAAACGCTGTAC
Organism: Pyrinomonadaceae bacterium; assembly: GCA_050748205.1. Classification (GTDB taxonomy): domain Bacteria; phylum Acidobacteriota; class Blastocatellia; order Pyrinomonadales; family Pyrinomonadaceae; genus PSRF01. Next base: position 27,508 of record JBOGOU010000411.1, read on the forward strand.
TGATAGACGCGCTCAGGAATGACGTACTCTGGCGCATAAGCCCGCGGTTGATACGAGCGGTTATTGACGTTCGAACCGAAGAACTGCGCAATTAGATCGGTGTTCGCCGGGAACGTGAATAGCTGCGTGCCGTTGAAGGTGGTCGAGCCGCTGATGGTTGTCTGGATGCGGTCCGACTCGATGGGCTGGATTTGGTCCTCGGTCTGGCCTGGTCCGTAATACATGCCGAAGCCTGCCCGCAAGACTGACTTGCCGCCAGCGAAGAAACCATCGCCCGCAACATTCGGTGACCACGTAATGGCGATGCGCGGTGCGAAGTTAGACTTCTTCGAGCCGAACGCATCTTCTGACGGGTCACGCAGAACGCCGCGAGTGATGTCGAAGAGCACCTGCCCGTTACTCGCTTCGCGCAAGGGCGTGTAGTACTCGTAGCGAAGACCGAGGTTCAAACTCAGGCCGGGTCGGACGTTCCACTGATCCTGAACATAACCGATGTAATACTCTTGCTTGGCAAGTCGCTGACCTGAGACCCCGGTGAACGGACTGGTGGCCGAGAGGTCGCCGACAAACTGCACTGACTGCAGTGTATTAGTCAGGAAGTTTGAAAGACTTGAAAACGTGTAGGTCGTGCCGCCAAGCCGGTCTGTGTAGAGCCGGATGGCGCGCGCCTCGCCGCCAAAACGGAAGTTGTGGTTTCCGTGGGTCCAGTTGATGTTGTCAATGAGCGAGAGCGAGTAAGGCGTATAAGGCTGGCCGCGTCCGTTTGTCGCTGAGTTGGCGCGGACGAGGCCACCGGGAACCGCGGTGCCTGCCGACGTGCCTTGGCCCGGTAAGTTGAAGTTTGCAGTGTTGCCACTGATGTTAAGCGTGATAGCCGAGAGATCAAGTCCATTGATAGTTGGGGCCTGGCCGTTGACCCGAGTCTTCGCGCCGTTGTAGCCGAATTTGAATTCGTTGAGGACGTCTGGCGAGAAGATCGTTTGCAGTGCGAAGACGCCGTTCTGCGGGTTGACATTAGTTACTACTTTACGCCCAGTTACGCCCTCGGGCTGCTCGTTGTCACCCTGGTCGCGGAAGAAGCGGAAATACATGCTGTTCGACTTGTTTATTTTGTAATCAAGGCGCAGTGCGAAAGCGTCCTCGTTGACAGCGGACGTGCCCTGAAGCTGCGCGACGTCGAAGAGGTTGGTACCTGAGCCGCGGGAGACAATCACTGCATTGGGCGCGCGGAAGGCAGGCAAGAACGGCAGGATGGCTGCATTACACGCTGCCACGGCGCAAATACGCGCTTGTTCACCCGGAACAGCTTCAACGGAGTTGATTCCTGCACGTAGCCGGTAACCCTCGTAAGACCCGAAGAAGAAGAACTTGTCCTTGATGATGGGTCCGCCCAGAGAGCCGCCAAACTGATTGAGTCTGAGCGGCGACTTAGTGCCAATGATGTTGTCGAAGAAGTTGGGAGCGTCCAACACGTCATTGCGGATGTATTCAAAGACCGATCCATGAAATTTGTTTGAGCCAGACTTGGTGACGACGCTGATTTGCCCGCCCGTGCCTGTGCCGTATTCCGCTGGGTAGTTGTTCGAGTCAACCCGGAACTCTTGCACATTTTCCAGGCTGGACTGCAAGCGGAAGGGGCTGGCGATCTCACCGTTGAGGTTCCCTGGCGAGGCGTCAATGATCGCCGAGCCTTCGACACCGTCGTAGCGGACGATATTCTGGTTAACGGCGCGGCCCGAAAAGCGGATGTCGCCGAAAGTGCCGGAACCACTATTGACAGATCCTGGCGCCTGCAAATAAAGCTGCGAGAGCTGGCGACCGTTGAGTGGCAGACCGACAACCTCGCGCTGGTCCACGGTCGCACCTAGCTTGGCGGAGCCTGTGTCAATTGCCGCTTCAGATGCGCCCGCAACCACGTCAATACTCTCGGTTACACCCGCCGGGCTGATCGTCACGTCGAGCTTCTGCTCCTGCCCGACGGTTAGGTGGATTCCAGTTACGGTTGTCTCTGCAAAGTTGGTTGCGCTCACTTTAACGGTGTACTCAGATGCACGCAGACCTGGGATCAGATAAATGCCCTCCGAGTTCGAAATGTTAGCTCGCTCCTCGCCCGTGCGATCATTCTTGACAATCACATTGGCTCCCGGGACGGCGGCGCCGTTCTGGTCGCGTATGACGCCGACGATGCGGCTCTGATCCGTCTGGGCCAACGCGGGGAGAGGCAAAAGAACGATTGCGGTAATGATGAATAAAAATATCAACCTGCGGTTGAACCATTGAGGGACCTGACTACTCATGCTGATGTCTCCTGTCATTTTGGAAAATAGAACGGTTGCGTGTTTCGCCTACAATCGTGAAGCGAGAAGCTCGATGTACTTGAAGCTTGGGTAATGCCATCCCGTTTTGTTTGGAAATTCGCCTGGTGTTCAAGAATGAACTCTAGTTGGCTGAGGTTAAGGTGCTGTGAATTGCGCCTTAAATGTTTGTTAATGTGAGTGGAATGACGATGTAAGGAGGGAATTGAGATCAGATTAGGCAATCGACAGGACCGTTAATTAACATCTTGTTAACATGGTCGTAACAGCTCCCGTGTACGATGCCTACTCTTCAAAACGCCTTCGAGTTTCGACACCCGATCAGATTCAGGTGACCCTATGGCAATTTCCAACGAACTGAGCAGTGAGATCGCAACCGCACTATTCGCGGCGAAAGAAAGGTCGCCGCGCGAACTGAGTGATCTAAAGGATATGGTTTTTGAAATTCATTCTACGCTGCAACAGTTGACAGAAAATGCCCGTGCCGATCGGCGCCATCCTGAGCGTGATACCCAGAACTCGGCCGCAGCCGAACGGTTTTTCATAAAGGGTCAATCGTGAGTATTGTGGAAGAATGAATATTGCGGAATAGAGGTGACTCGCCGCCACACGCCGGCTCTTCACTGGGGCCGCGGACGTCTTGTCCGCCTGCGTATTATCAGCACTCACCACACTCTGCGACGCGCCGGCTCCTCACTGGGACCATCAGACGTCTCGTCCGCCTGCGTACATCAGCACTCACCACACTCTGCGACGCGCTGGCTCTTCATTGGAACCACGGACGTCTCGTCCGCAATGCGCGCGCAGCGCGAACTCCTGAATCTGATTAAGCTCTCTTTAAAAAGTTAGTCCTTCCTTGCAAGATCGATCTATACTCCCACCCACCACCTCGAGTTAGACGAATGAGCCTCACAAATTCCTCCCATCAGGATGAACTTCGTGCTGCCGGGTGGCACAGCCGTGGTTACTTACCTCACTTCGACGGTCGCACACAGCCCCAGTTCATAACACTTCATTTGGCAGATTCCTTACCCAAAATGGTCCTGGAAAGGTGGGAGCGAGAGCTTACTGGAAGCAAAGATCAGGAAAGACAAATACTCTTGCAAAAACGAATTGAAAGGTATCTCGATCTTGGGTACGGCAACGCCTTTCTTAAAGACAAGCGAATAGCAACTATTGTTCAAGACTCACAGCTCAAGTTTGATGGTCAACGCTACAACCTCCACTCTTGGGTCGTAATGCCAAACCATATTCATTCGCTGTTCACGCGTTTCGAGAATCTTGAAATTAGCAGGATCATGCAGTCTTTAAAATCCTTTACGGCGCATGAGGCGAACAAAATACTTCAACGAACTGGTAAATTCTGGATTGAGGACTATTTCGACCGGTACATCCGCAATGAAGAGCACTTCCGAAGGACTGTTCGGTACATTGAAAATAATCCAGTGAAAGCTCGGTTGTGTGCTAAGCCAGAAGATTGGCCTTTCAGCAGCGCCTGGTTTCGGGCACGTGTTGAAGCAAGATGTGAATAGCTATATCTCGATTAAAGGCCGACATTCGCGTTGCGCGCTCATTGCGGAGGAGACGTCCGCGGTCCCAGTGAAGAGCCAGCGCCGTCTCAGAGTGGGTGAGGGCTGATGTACGCAGGCGGACGGGACGTCCGCGGTCCCAGTGAAGAGCCGGCGCGTAGCGGAGTGGGGTGAATGCTGTTGTACGCAGGCGGACGGGACGTCCGCGGTCCCAGTGAAGAGTCGGCGCGTAGCGGAGTGGGGTGAATGCTGTTGTACGCAGGCGGACGGGACGTCCGCGGTCCCAGTGAAGCGTTCACGGTCAAGGTGAAGTATGCAAATCCCTATCTCATTGAGGCAACCTGTTTCTGTTCGTACATGCCGCCTACAACATTCGCGTCCCAGACAAGCCAGTAGCGTTTTCTCTTATTAGCGGTTTTCTGTTCCTGATCGAACGCCAAACGCACCAATCTAGTTATGAAAGCAGAGTCTTTGGCGAGCGGCAAGAAAGTAAAGAAATAGTCTGCTCGTTGGGGCAGATTGCATTCGCGGCGCATTTGATTGATGTGACTCTCGCATTCCCCTGTTTCGTCCAGGGACGTGGCATCTTTCGAATCATTCACGATGTGATCGAACTCGTGGAGCACGGCCCAGCCTACATCGAAAGCCTGCAATGCTCGCTCGTCACCGAGGACGTGCTCGAAGTCAGCAAAATCGATTTGTACTACGAACGCCGGCGGATTGTCGGGGGGAGCCCGTTTCCACCTGCCGGGAATCACCTGCGAGAAGGCTACCGCGGAACTCCTGCTTGCATCCTCGAGAACGACAACGTTCCTACCGAAGATTACGCTCATCACGAGATCCCGGGCGCTCTTCGAACCACCTACAGGCGCCCTGGCTCCCGTCCGGAGTATTCCCAGAGAATCAAAGTAGAGGTCGGGCCACCCGGTGATTCTCCGGAGCTTAACTGCAAGGTCAGCGCGATGTTGGGCCAGAAGACTATCTCTGCAAACGACATTGTGCTGCTTTTCGTCTGCTGACAGAGTAATAGCAGAAAGCAGACATATACCCAGAGAGATACTAACGAGCCAGGCTGACTGGACGATTGCAGAAAAGAAAATCCCGCGTGGTCTGGGTAGCAATTCGGCTTCCTCCCAGAGTTGAACGGCGACGACTCGAGCATGCGTCGGCTTAGGATATCTCAGCGCCATTCGGGGTCGGCGCAACTGCGAGCATGTTACCAAAATGTTAACGGCAGTTGTGGAAAAATTTTGATGTCGCCAACAACCTGAACCACGGATTAACTCTATCTGAACTTTAACGCGCGTAAGTACACTTACTTACGGAACCGGGAGCCGTAGCGACCGGATGCGGCACTCAATAAGGCTTAGGAGTTCTTT
>JBOGOU010000412.1:0-2479 GCA_050748205.1 Pyrinomonadaceae bacterium
CGTGTTGATGCCAGGCTTCGACGTCATCAACGCGCATCACGACCATGAAGTTGTCCGCCCAGTCCTTTACGTAGTAATTCTGCAAGCGGAATCTGTTTCCATTGAGCTCGAAGTCGGCGGTTCCGCCCCACCCTTCGGACATCTTGAACCCCAGAGCAGCGTAGAACCGTTTCGACTTCTCAAAGTCCTTCGCTGGCATGTACACCTTAAAATCGCGGATTGCTAATGGCACCTTGTAACCTCCGTATTGCCGGCCGTTCTATGCGTGATGCGATCCTTGTTTGGCTGACCACCCCGCACATCACGCATTAACCTGCGATCCGAAATTCCTATCGAACAACTAAAATCCCATCGCGCGTCCGATCATCTCCTTCATGATCTCGGACGAGCCGCCGTAGATCGTGGACGCGCGTCCATCAAGGAGGGCTTTGGCAATCGGGTACTCGTGCTTGTAGTATGCTCGACCTCGGTTCCGAATCGCTTACGATTTTGACGAATCCGTTGAAGTCTTTTTTTTGAACTTGATAATTTCAACAATTAGGGTCTTGGGCAAGGGCCGGTTGTTGGGGAACTGCACGGATGCCTTTGCGACTTTATAGCCTGCCAGTTCTTTTGAAAAATGCTGCAAAATCCCGGTGCCAGTGTAAAAGCCAGCAAAGGTCTTGTACCCGGCAATCATGATTTGCTTGTCTCGTTTTCCGCCTTTCACTAATGCGTAGGCCGGGATGTCGTAATTGAACAGTTCTGTGGCATCAGGAACTGCTTTCAAGATGATTGCCCGCAATGCCAGCAGAGTTCTCTTGGTATCCTCTGGCTGACTTTCAATGTATTCGTTCACTGTCTTGAACTTTTTCTTCGCGCTCATTTGTTGGTCTCCGTTGCTCTGCACTTGTCTTGCCTTTGTTAACTTCCCAGCGAAGCAGTCCAACATTCTAAGTATCATCAAAACTGCATCATGATACGGTTGAAAGCGATACTGTCTTTCGCGTTACGATAGGCCGCGGTGATCGAGAAAAAAGTTGGTGCCAAAATGTTCAATCGGGGCAACTAAAATCCCATCGCCCGCCCGATCATCTCCTTCATAATCTCGGTCGACCCGCCATAGATCGTCGCCGCGCGTCCGTCGAGGAAGGCTTTGGCAATCGGATACTCGCGCATGTAGCCATAACCACCGTGCAATTGCAGGCATTGATCCACGACGCGCTTTTGCAGTTCAGTCGTCCACCATTTCGCCATCGAGGCCTCTTCAGCCTTCAAGGTTCCCTCGTTGTGCTCCATCACGCAACGGTCAACGAAGACTCTGCCGATCTCAATCTCCGTCTTCATCTCCGCCAGCTTGAAACGCGAGTTCTGAAATTTGCCGATCGGCTGGCCGAAGGCTTTGCGCTCCTGCCAATATGTAACTGTCCACTCAAGCGCCGCTTCGGCGGCCGCAATCGCAGTGACGGCGATGGTGAGCCGCTCCTGCGGCAACTGCTGCATTAGATAACGGAATCCTTTGCCCTCTTCGCCAAGGAGATTTTCTGCCGGAACTTTGACCTGACTGAAAAAAAGCTCGGCAGTGTCCTGAGCCGTCAGGCCGATCTTTTTGAGTTTTTTGCCGCGCGCAAAGCCTTCCATGCCGCGCTCCACGACTAACAGGCTGATGCCCTGGTGCGGACGTTCCTCCCGGCTGGTTCTGGCCACGACAATCACTAAATCACCCTGAATACCGTTGGTGATGAATGTCTTGCTGCCGTTGAGTAGATAATGATCGCCCTCTCGCTCGGCCGTCGTTTGGATCGCCGCCAGATCGCTGCCCGCTCCAGGCTCGGTCATGGCAATCGCGGTAATCAATTCTCCGCTGACCATGCCTGGCAGCCAGCGACGTTTCTGATCTTCATCGGCAAAGCTGAGCAAGTAAGGGAGCACTACATCGCTCTGGAGCGAGAAGCCAGGGCCGGAAGCGCCAGCGCCCGTCAGTTCTTCGTTCACAATCAGGTTGTAGCGATAATCAGCGACACCCGCACCGCCATACTCCTCCGGCACGCTCATGCACAAGAATCCGTACTCGCCCGCTTTCCGCCATACCTCTCTGGGGACTATGCCATCCTTCTCCCACTGCTCGTGAAAGGGCGTGATCTCCCGCTTCACAAACTCGCGGAACGAATCGCGAAAGATACGATGGTCTTCATCAAAAATATTTCGTTTCATCCATAGCCTCTGAGGCAGTCCCCCCTCGGATTTCGGTAATCACGATTCTCCGGTAGAGCTGCCGGGCCGGCGTCGGCGTCCATCGCCCTGTTAGCCGGCACAGGAGCGGATGCCTCTAGAGTACTCCCGACAACCAGTGCATCACGTTCAGTACGAATTGGAAGTTCTGTTCGGCTCCAGGTGCATTCATCCCCATTGGGCGTCGCTCGGCTCCGGTCACCTGGGCGCTGAACATCGCGGCCTCCCCGAAGAATGCAGCCCGACCTGACTCGACCCGCATCACCAC
>JBOGOU010000413.1:0-7039 GCA_050748205.1 Pyrinomonadaceae bacterium
GCTGACACCTGAGACCCGGCACCCAACACCCGAGGATTTATGGCAAAGAAATCATTGATTGCTAAAGCGGCGCGGAAACCGAAGTTTTCCGTGCGCGCTTACACTCGTTGTAAACGTTGCGGGCGACCGCGCGGCTATCTGCGCAAGTTTAATTTGTGCCGCATCTGTTTTCGCGAACTGGCGCTGCAGGGTCAGATCCCCGGCGTTGTTAAGTCTAGTTGGTAAAGTGAGGTAACGGGTGTCGGGTGCCAGGTGTCGGATTAGACACCGATACCCGATACCCGACACCCGAGACCTGATTTGGAGTTAAGTAATGACTGATCCCATTGCCGATATGTTGACGCGAATTCGCAATGCCATTGCGGCAAAGCACTCGCGCGTGGATATTCCGGCCTCAAAACTTAAGCTTGAGATTGCCCGCATTCTTAAGGAAGAGGGCTACATCAACAACTTTGTCGTAAAGGGCGAAGGCCTCAAGCGCACGATTCGTATCTTTCTTCGTTATGACGCGCGCGGTACTTCGTCAATTACACATCTCGAGAGAGTGTCGCGGCCCGGAAGGCGTGTTTACGTAGGTTCCGCCGAGATCCCCAAGGTGCTGGGAGGCTATGGTGTGAACATCGTCTCCACTTCGAAGGGTTTGATGAGCGGTAAGACCGCCCGTCGCGAAAATATGGGTGGAGAATTACTGGCTCAGATCTATTAACATTGCCAAATGCCGATTGCCAATTGCCGATTGGAAAAGGAACCAGCGATCGAGAAATAAATCGGCAATTGGAAATTGGAAATCGGAAATAACAATATGTCGCGCATTGGAAAAAAAGCGATCACCTTGCCAAAGGGCGTTACAGTCACCATTCACGAGCGCGAGCTCGAGGTGAAGGGCCCAAAAGGAACCTTGAAGACACCGATTCCGGACGGCATCAGTTTCAAGCTTGAAGGCGACGAGCTGCGCGCGGAGCGCTCGTCGGCAGAGCTTGCAGCCTTGCATGGTCTGGCCCGAGCGTTGGCCAACAACGCAATTCTCGGAGTCACCGAGGGATTTACCAAGCAGATGGACGTCGTGGGAGTGGGCTACAAAGCGGACGTACAGGGCAAGAGAATTGTATTCTCCCTCGGCTACTCGCACCCCATTGTGTTTCCTCTGCCTGACGGAGTAGAAGCCAAAGCCGAGCGTCTGACGACAAAGGGCAACATCCAGCAGTATCAGACGACCTTGACGCTGGCGAGCATCGACAAGCAGAAACTGGGTCAAGTGGCGGCTGAAATGCACCAGCTGCGCAAGCCGGATGCTTACAAGGGTAAGGGCATTCGCTACGCTGGGGTTGCCATCAAGCTGAAACCAGGGAAGACAGGGAAATGATTTTCGATTGCCAATTGCTAATTGCCAATTGGGAATATCGAAGTAGGCAGTATGCAGTAACCAGTCGGCAGTAAGCAGTCGGGTCTTGGGAAACGAGTTCAATTGGCAATTGGCAATTGGAAATTGGAAATAAACTGATGGCAAACACGAGCAGAGCAGTAGTTCGAACGGCGATTCATAAACGCATTCGCCGGAAGGTGCGAGGCAGCACGGAAAGACCCCGTCTGGCCGTCTATCGAAGCCTTAACCACATTTACGCGCAGGTTATCGACGACTACCGGGGACAGACCCTCGTTTCAGCTTCCACGACTGAGAAGGAGCTGCGTGGGTCGACGGGCGGCAATGTTGAAGCGGCGCGCCGGGTAGGCAAAGCGATCGCCGAGCGCGCGCTCGCCAAAGGTATTAGCAACGTGGTATTCGACCGCGGTGGCTATCTATATCACGGACGTATTAAGGCCTTGACCGATGCGGCGCGCGAAGCGGGATTAAACAAGAGCGAGTCAGCCGGCCAGGAAGATAACAGCAAAGAGAAAAATTAATGAGACAACCGAAGCAACGTATTCCAGCGCAGGGATTGGACTTGAAAGATCAGGTGATTTCCATCAATCGCGTCACCAAGGTGGTGAAAGGCGGTAAGAATCTGTCGTTCGCGGCGCTAGTCGTCGTTGGCGACGAAGGGGGCCACGTAGGCTTTGGCACAGGCAAGGCTCGTGAAGTGCCCCTGGCGATCAAAAAGGGAATTGAAGCCGCCAAAAAAAATCTGATTCGCGTTCCTTTGATCAATAACACGCTGCCGCATCAACTGATTGGCAAGTTTGGTGCTGGCCGGGTGATGGTAAAGCCGGCTTCGGAGGGTACTGGGGTCATCGCCGGCGGCGCAGTCCGGGCAGTGATGCAAGCAGTCGGTGTGCGAGACGTCCGTACAAAGGTGCTGGGATCAACCAATCCGCACAACGTGGTCCGTGCGACCTTTGATGCTTTGCTAAGAATGAAAGATCCGATGGAGTTGGCGCGCTTGCGTGGCAAGCAAGTTGAGGAAATGTAATCGACAAACTTTTTCAGCGCCGCAGCGACGTTGTTCACTAATTGCGAGGTCTTATGCCAAGAAAAGCGAAGAGCGAAACCGCCAAAACCAAGGTTAAGGCCGCCAAGGCTAACAGGCAGGCGAGTCAAAGTAAGATTCGGATTCAGTATTATCGAAGCTTCATCGCTACGCCAAAGACGCACAAGCAGATGGTGCGAAGTCTCGGCTTGACGAAGCTTAATCAGATTGTGGAACGGCCCGATACGGCATCCATGCGCGGAGCGGTGGCGAAGGTGCCTCACCTTCTTCGAATTGTAGAATAAGGAGCTTTGAACCTGGTGCTTTGTATTTTGCGAGAGAATCCAAAGTGCAAAATCAAAGCACAATGCTCAAAGGAAAATCATGACCCTGAGTCTAAATAATCTAAAACCCGCGAAGGGTTCGATACATAAGAAAAAGCGAGTGGGAAGAGGTCCGGGATCTGGTCTCGGCAAAACAGCAGGTCGCGGCGAAAAGGGTCAGAAGTCGCGTTCCGGTTACTCGCGCAAGATTGGATTCGAAGGCGGTCAGATGCCGCTTCACCGGCGCTTGCCCAAGCGCGGTTTCACCAATATCTTTAAGAAACGCTGGCTCGAAGTCAGCATCGCAGCTCTGGAGCAGCATTTCAAAGCTAACGAGGAAGTAACTCCGGAGCTCTTACATGAGCGGGGGGTTATCAAAAAAGCCAGGCACGACGTGGTCGTTTTGGGTAATGGAGAACTCTCCAAAGCTCTGCGGATATCCGCACATCGTTTCACTAAGAGCGCCCGCGAAAAAATCGAAAAGGCGGGTGGTGCTGTTGTAGAGATTGGAAAGACGGTCGCCAGCAGCTAGAGTAAGCATATGGAAAAGTTTCTCGCCGCAGTTCGCAATATGTTCAGTGTGCCGGACCTGCGCCGGCGTATTCTGTTTACGCTCTCAATGCTGGCGGTTTATCGCCTGGGGGCCCACATCGGCGCTCCTGGAATAAATAGAGCGCGGCTGGAACAGGTCTGGCAAGACGTAGCAGGGACACTGCTGGGAGTTCTCGACCTGTTTTCGGGCGGAAACTTTCGTACTATTTCGATCTTCGCCTTAGGCGTAACTCCTTACATCACGGCGTCGATCATTCTCCAGTTAATGACGGTGGTTTCGCCGCAGTTGAAGAAGCTGCAGGAAGAAGGCGAAATGGGCCGGCAGAAGATTAACCAGTGGACACGCTATCTGACAGTCGGCCTGGCCGCCATTCAGACCTCATTTGTAGCTCACTGGCTCCAGGTCAACGGAGTTGGCGCCCCCACGTGGGGGTTCTTGCTGACCACCGTTTTGACTCTAACCACGGGCACTATCTTCGTAATGTGGCTGGGCGAACAGATTACGGACCGCGGTGTGGGCAACGGCATCTCGCTGCTGATTTTCGCCGGCATTGTGATTGGTTTGCCTAACGGCGTGAGGCAAGTGTTTGAACGCGTGCGCAGCGGCGATACGCTGGAGACCATTGGAGTCATAGGCCTTGTGCTGGCGCTGGTTCTGATAATCGCGTTCATTGTGTTTGTCGAAGCGGCACGACGAAAGATCCCCGTGAGTTACGCGAAACGTCACGTTGGCCGCCAACTAGTGGGCGGTCAGCAGACAACAATGCCGCTCAAGATCAACATCGGTGGCGTGATTCCGGTGATCTTTGCGTCGTCTGTTCTTTCGATGCCTCAGAGCCTTTTCGCGGCGTTTCCCCCGGATCCGAGCAATCCGAACACGGTTTGGGCAAAGATCTGGACTTTCTTCCAGACCTTTCACGCCAGCGATCCCTATTACGAATTGATCTTTCTCTCGCTAATCGTTTTCTTCACGTTCTTCTATGTTTCGATTGTCTTCAACGTGGAGGAAGTAGCTGACAATCTCAGGAAGCATGGCGGATTCATGCCAGGCATTCGGCCCGGAAGGGCAACCGCGGAATATCTGAATAGTATTCTCACGAGATTGACCATTGTGGGCGCGGTCTACCTGGCACTGGTGGCGTTTGTTCCCCAATTTATGTTGAGCGGATTCAAGGTCGCTCGACTGCCCTTGATCGGCGCGTGGCTGGATTCCTGGGTGAGTAATACCCCGGGGTTGTCGTGGATTCCCACCGGCATGGGCTATCAGTTTTACTTCGGCGGCACGTCGCTACTGATTCTAGTCGGTGTGGCCATGGACACCGTGGCACAAATTGAGGCACAGCTTGTGATGCGCAACTATGAAGGCTTCCTCGGTGGCGGTGGCCGTTTGCGCGGACGGAGGGCCTAAAGCCATTGCCGATTGCCAATTGCCAATTGCCGATTTCAAATCAATTTCCTATTGATCATTCAGGTCGGGTAAGCAGCAATCGCCAATTGGCAATCGGCAATCGAAACTTTCTATGTCGAAAATCATCGTGCTGATGGGCGCGCCTGGTGCTGGTAAGGGTACGCAGGCGCGCTTGCTTCAGGAGCGTCTCAATCTGCCGCAGATTTCGACAGGAGACATCCTCAGGGCAAGGGCCCAGGCGCAAGATTCGTTAGCAGGTGAGATCAAGGCCGTGCAGGCTTCCGGGAAGCTAGCCTCGGATGATCTGGTGATTCGCGCGGTGACAGATTGCACCGCTAAAGAAGATTGCAAGAACGGATACGTACTTGACGGCTTTCCGCGAACCACGGCCCAGGCGAGCATGCTTGAAAGACTGGCCGCCGATCAGGGTCATAAGATCGTTGCTGTGGTGATTGACGTTCCCTTTGAATTGTTGGAAAAGCGCGCAACGGGCCGGCGCTCTTGTCCGAAATGCGGAGAAATCTACAATATCTATTCGAAGCGCCCCAGGAATGACGAGCTGTGCGATCTTCATCCGGACACCAAGTTGATTCAACGCGTAGATGACACGGCTGAGAAGATCAAGATTCGCCTGGAGACTTACAACGAACAGACGAGACCACTGCTGGACTATTACGACAGCACCGGGCGCTTACACAGGATCGACGGCACGAAGAACCAGGAAGCCATCCATAAAGAGATCGAAGAGATAATTCGGTCTAATGGATTCACCCAAAGCGAGCAAGCTCCTTTTCTGCACGCATGATTATCGGTAAGTCGAAGAAAGAGATCGAGAAGATGCGGGCTGCGGGACAGCTTGTAGGCAGTATTCTTCAAGAGCTGCGCAAGATGGTAGTGCCGGGGATCGCCACTATTGAAATCGATCGAGCCGCCGAGAAGATGATTAGGGATGCCGGCGCCCTCCCGACGTTCAAGGGCTATCACGGCTTCCCTTACTCAATCTGCGCTTCGGTCAACGAACAGGTGGTTCACGGTTTCCCCTCCAATTACCAACTTAAAGAGGGAGACATCTTCTCGATTGACTGCGGTGTAACTCTTGAAGGTTTCGTCGGTGACACGGCAACCACGGTGCCCGTCGGAAATGTGCCAGAAGAGTGTCTGAAGTTAGTCGAGGTAACTGAGCAGTGCCTGGAGCGAGCAATCGAACAATGCCGTCCCGGCAAGCACCTGGGGGACATTGGCTGGGCCGTTCAGGAGCTTGCGGAGAGCCACGGTTACACTGTGGTTCGTGATTATGTTGGGCACGGCATCGGCCGCCAGATGCATGAAGATCCCCAGATCCCGAACTATGGCAAACCAGGACAGGGGCCAAAGATAAAGGCCGGGTACGTTTTTGCGGTCGAACCGATGATCAATATGGGTGCCCAGCACACCAAGGTCTTGCCTGACGGCTGGACGGTTGTGACCATGGATGGCCGGCCAAGCGCTCATTCTGAGCACACTATAGCCATTACCGAAGAAGGCCCGGACGTGCTCACGAGGGTCACTCCGGTAGGGCAGCCGCAAGCCGCATTAATGACTTGTAACTGATAGCTGGGACGCGGCTTGGCAAAGTCGCGTGGCGCGTGTTACTATTTGCAGTTTGTCGCAACAGGCCGCAACTCCAGTCTGAGAGGATATGGCGAAGGAAGAGGCTATAGAAGTCATGGCGAAAGTCCTCGAGACTTTGCCGAATGCGATGTTTCGGGTGGAGTTGGAAGAGAGCCAGCACCAGGTGCTCGCTCACATTTCCGGGAAGATGCGCAAACATTTTATTAGGATTCTTCCAGGCGATCGGGTGTTGGTGGAGCTTTCACCCTACGATCTCAACCGAGGACGAATAACTTATCGGTACAAATAGCGACTTCAGACTTGGGAAGTTCGAGGGTTGTCAAAGATGAAAGTGCGTGCTTCGGTAAAGAAGATGTGCGACAAGTGCAAAGTCATTCACCGCAAGGGCGTGGTGCGCGTGATTTGTGTGAACCCAAAGCATAAGCAGCGCCAGGGTTAACAGCTTATTTCGATTCTCGCTTACCGATTCTTTGAGAATTCGTAAACGAGGATCACAACGGAGTATGGAGAGAGAATTAGAAAATGGCACGTGTAGCCGGCGTTGATCTTCCGCCAAACAAACGGTCTGAGATTGGACTCACATACATCTACGGTATCGGCCGTTCGCGTGCGAACTCGATACTTAAAGAGGCCGGCGTTAACCTCGATACCCGCATCAGAGATTTGAATGAGGACGAGCTCAGCAGAATTCGTGCCATTCTGGAAGCGCAGGGGGAGATTGAGGGTGACTTGCGCAAGCG
>JBOGOU010000414.1:0-18326 GCA_050748205.1 Pyrinomonadaceae bacterium
CGCGTGGTCAAAGGCTATCTCGCCGGTCTTTACGCTGTGCATAAGATCGCGCCAGGCGTCGTAGTGCTCACCGCTAAGTTCCGAAATAGCGAATGAGCGAATAGAGCCCGGCACGCCCGCCTGCAAAGTTTCTGACATCGGGGTCAGTGCAAACTCCCCGGCGTCTTCGACAAACACGCCGACACTTGCCAGTGCGCGCAAGAGGCGATGAAGGGAAGGGGCGTTTGTACCTGTCAATTCCGCCAGCTCCTGCGCAGAGCGGGGACCTTGTTTTAGGTGATCAGGTATGGAGAGTTCGGCGATCACACATATGGCACGCGAGACCCAGAAGCCGGCAATCATTTGCAGCATTGCTACCTGAGGCGGCGCTTCAGAGCGCGCCGATTGAGCTGGTGTTGTCATTGAAATGTTCTCCAAAGATTATTATTTCGCACGGAATTTCAGTTGGAATTCTGAGAGGGTAACATATATCCTTGAAACTTCAGGCTGTGAAACGCGTGTAAGGAATTTCGGATTTCGAATTCCCAAATCCGAAATTCGATGCGGTGGGGTGCGTGGTATACTTTCGCGTCGATTTGGGCTCTGGGATTACGGTAACTATGGCTGAGTTCATCTGTCGTTTGGGAACGCCTGCCGGCGAGGTGGTGACGCGCACTGTAGACGCGCCTGGGGTTAGTGAAGCGCGCGCCCGTCTGGAGCGTGAAGGCTTCCGCGTTTTCAATGTGACGCCCCCAAAGACCAGCGGCGTTGCGGCGCTGACACGCATGGGCGGGCGAGGCGCCCACGCACGTGTAAAAGCAAACGACTTCCTTCTCTTTAATCAGCAACTGGCGGCGCTCGTTCGGGCCGGCATTCCCATCCTGCAAGCTATTTCGATGCTGCGAAAGCGGGCAGCATCGGCGCGACTCCGCGCCGTGCTTGGCGACGTCGAAGAACAGATCCGCGGTGGTGCGGCACTGTCACAAGCTTTTGCTGCGCAGGGGGGCCTCTTCCCACGTATCTATACCGCTTCGATTCTAGCCGGCGAGCGCTCCGGAGCCCTGGATGAAGTCCTGGGTCGCTATGTAACTTACATGCGTCGCAATGTGGCCCTGCGACGCAAGATTCGCGGAGCGCTGGCCTATCCGCTTTTCCTTCTCTTCGCTTCAGCGTGCATGGTTACTTTTCTGACGATTTATGTCGTGCCCCGAATGTCGGATCTGTTTTCGGGATTTGGCAGTGAATTACCGACAGTTACGCAGATCGTGGTTGGACTCTCTCGCTGGCTTTCAGGAAACGTCATCTGGTTTGGCCCGCTGATTATCGGTGGTGCAATAGCTCTGTTTCTTTGGTCGCGCACGACCCAGGGCCGGCTGACGATCGATGCTTTGATTCTGAAAATCCCTTTGGCGGGCAGCCTTGCCGTACAGCTGTCAGTCGCCCAGGCAACTCGCTCGCTCGCCACGTTGCTTGCCGGTGGCATAACTCTCGTGGAGTCCTGGGAAATTGCTGCCGAGTCGATTACAAACCGGGAACTGCGCAGGCGCAGCTCGGCAATTCTTCCCAGGATCCGCGAAGGACGCTCATTCACCGAGAGTCTTGAGGTAGCGGGCTGGATGCCGCTCCTGGCCATCGACATGATTGGGATTGGCGAGCGTTCCGGCAGCCTGCGCGAGATGCTCGACGAAGTGGCTGTCTTCTATGATGCGGAGTCGGAGGTTCGACTCGAGCAGTTGACGACCACGCTCGAGCCTGCGATCCTTGTCGTCATGGGTGGGGTCGTCGTGACGATCCTGCTGGCAATCTACCTGCCGATAATCCAGTCTATTTCGAGCGGTGCGGGAGTGACTGGTCGCTGAGTTTTGCACTCGAGAGATTCAAGATGAAGCAATTTACTGAAGAGAAGCCTGCCACAATGGCCTCGCTAAACGGAGTAACTTCTCAACTGCCGGCCGACACCGATTCTGGGCTTCAGCCGCCTGAGGTACGGGCGGCGAAAGACCTCGCACGCAGGTATCGCCTGCCGTTTGTCGATTTGCTTCCGACCGACCAGGAATCACCGGTGGATTACGGCCTATTTAATGAGATCCCCGTGGATTTGATGGTGCGCCATCAGTTTCTCCCGCTCAAACGCGACGGTAGGGGTTTGCATATCGCGATGGCCGACCCGACCGACCTCGATCGCCTGGATGAACTCGCAAACACCCTACACGCTCGCATCATTCCCCACGTGGCAACTGCCGGCGCAATTGAAGTGATCTTGCGGCGAGGCGACGCAACGCAGCGCGTTCTGCAGGAGGCGGCGTCCGGATTTCGCATCTCGCTCGTCAGAGAGACCGAACATGGCGAAGAGGTCTTAGATCTCGATCGGTTGGCAACTGATTCTGAGATGTCGCCGATTATCAAGCTCGTTGACACCATCATCTATAACGCTATGGAGTCGCGCGCCTCTGACATTCATATCGAAACGCGCGACACCGAGGTGCAAGTCAAGTACCGCATCGACGGCGCCCTTTACGCCAAGGTTGACCCAATTGACCTCGCGTATCATCAAACTTTGATCTCGCGCATCAAGGTAATGTCAGAGTTGGATATCGCGGAACGTCGAGTCCCGCAGGACGGACGGTTTAGAGTTCGTTACAAAGGCCGCAACGTCGACTTTCGCGTTTCGATCATGCCTACGATTCATGGCGAAGACGCGGTGATTCGTATCCTCGACAAAGAACAGATCAATGAGGCCTTTAAGAATTTGAATTTGGACGTCGTCGGCTTTGCTGAGGAAGATCTCAAGAAGTTTCGCCGTTACATCGCGGAGCCTTATGGCATGGTGCTGGTTACCGGCCCTACTGGGTCTGGAAAGACGACCACGCTCTATGCAGCACTCAACGAGATCCGAAACGAGGAAGACAAGATCGTTACGATTGAGGATCCCGTTGAATATCAGTTGCACGGCATCACACAGATCCCGGTTAACGAGAAGAAGGGGCTGACTTTTGATCGTGGCCTGCGTTCAATTCTGCGACATGACCCGGACAAGATCATGGTTGGGGAAATTCGTGACACGGAGACCGCGCAGATTGCGATTCAGTCAGCCTTAACGGGTCACCTTGTCTTCACCACTGTGCACGCAAATAACGTTATCGATGTAATCGGCCGGTTTCTCAATATGGGAGTTGAACCCTACAACTTCGTCTCCTCATTGAACTGCGTGCTGGCCCAGCGCTTGATCCGCATGTTGTGTCCTTACTGTAAGCGGCAGCACTATGCGTCTGATGTGGAGTTGGAAGAATCGGGCCTGAGACCGGAAGAGCATCGTGAAAGCGTCTTCTATGTCAACGTCGGCTGCGATGCCTGCAATCACACCGGGTACCGCGGGCGCACAGCAATCCATGAGTTACTCGATCTTTCGGACAACATTCGCGAGATGATCGTCGAGCGCCGACCGGGCTCGGAAGTCCGCCGGGCAGCTGAATCCGAAGGGCTAACGAGCCTGCGTGAGTCGGCTTTGAAGAAGGTTTTCGCCGGTGTCTCGACTCTCCACGAGATCAATCGGGTCACTTTCGTTGAAGAGATCAGCGCAATCAAGTGATCTTTGCAAGGTTCCGCCCTCCCTGGGCGAGAATTGCCCGGGAGCCGGCTTCAGGCCGTAAAAACGCCCTTGCCGAAACATTAACCCTAAACAACAGCGCTTTTAGGAACCGAATTTTCCTGCTTGCGTTAAAGAAATCAGGTCACGAACTATTGCATCTTGACCGTCTGCGCGTCATTATTATAAGGCTTCGAGTACCACCTCCCTGGGGAGAAGAGACTGCCATGAAAATCAAGACTCAAACCCAAATACTGGTTTCGTTCCTGCTCACCGCTTGCCTGCTGTTATTGCCCGTTACGGCACTGGCCAAGAAGGGTGATAAGAACTTCAAGCGCGGCGTTCAATATGAGCAGTCTCAACAGTGGGAGAAGGCTGCTCAGGAATTCACGTTGGCGGTTGCCGCTGATCCGAGCAATATCGAGTATCAGCTCCATTTTCGGCGGGCAAGCTTCAACGCCTCGCAGGCGTTCATGCAACAGGGCCGATCCCTGGCCGAGCAGCGCGACTACGTGGGTGCCTACAACGCCTTTCGCCAGGCTTATGGTTACGATGCAGTTAACGAACTTGCCGTTTCTGAAATGGAGCGGATGCTCCGGCTGCAGAACGTCAAGGAGGCCGCTAGCGGATCTGGCAATGGCAATGGAAACAAGGGCGCAGATCTTCCGGAGAGTGGCAACCTCGGCTCCAACGGTCAACCGGCGCAGGAGGCGGTCGTACCGTCCCCCCGAGTTGAACAACTTCGAGTGATTAGCTACAGCGGAGATCTCAAGGGCTTTATTCGCACTCTGGCCGAACAGTTGCAGCTCAATGTTGTTTTCGATCGAACGTCGTTTGCCCAACCCCGAACCATCGACATCAATCTGCGCGAAGTCACGACCGCCCAGGCGCTCGACTACATCTTTCTGCAGGAAGGTTTGTTTTTCCAGAAACTGAGCAGGCGCACGATTCTGGTAGCGGAGCAAACACGGCGACCGCAATACCAGCAGCTTGTATTGCGCACCTTCTTTCTCTCAAACATGAAACCCAGCGATGCGCGGACACTGATTCAGCAAGCAATTCCCCCATCAGTGGGTCGTCCACAAACGATCGTCGTTCCAGACGATGCTACAAACAGTCTTACCGTGCGCGACACAGCTGAGAATGTCAGGTTGATTGGTGACCTGCTCCAGAGCATCGACAAGGATCGCGCGGAAGTTGTCATGGATGTGAGCATTTATGAGGTGTCGAAAAATGATCTGCTGCAGGTAGGTAATCAGATCGGCACTGGCACAGGCGTTTTCACTCTGGGTGGTTCTCCGGGCGTTTCAGGTCTTTCCGATAACGCTACTGTGAGAAATATTGACCGCGGCGTAAACGTCGCGAGTCTGGCCGGTGGCGTCCCCACTGCCCTTGCCGCTGCGCTGGTTATCCCTCCCTCCGCATTGACGATCTTTCAAAGCAAAGACAACACAAGGCTGATTGCTTCCACGCAGGTGCACGCATTTAACGGCGAGGAATCAACGGCGCGCATAGGACAGCGCGTTCCGGTACAGACGGCGCAGGCTTATCCCTTCGGCGTTCAAACAGGACAGCCGTCCACGGGAACCAATTTCCCCAGCGGTGGTTTCCCGGTAATCAACTACGAGCCGACTGGACTGACTTTGAAGTTTACGCCTCAGGTTTTCACGAACCTGGATGTGCAAGTAAAGATGTCGATCGAGTCCAAGGACGTTCTCGGCGCGGGTACGCTGACGCCTACCTTCACCGAACGCACCATAACAGGCACCGCCCGTGTTCAGAACAATCGCACGATGATGTTGGCTAGTGTTGCGCAGGACGTGCAGACGAATGGTCGCAGGGGCCTGCCATTGGTTGGTCTCATTCCGGTACTGGGTCGGCTCTTTACGTCACCAACACGTGACAATCGCCGGGTGGATATCGTGATCGCGGTAACGCCGCGCGTATTGCGCGCGCCGGCCGTCACTCCGCGCGATGAGGAGATGCGGCCGAGTGGCACTTTGCAGTCGCCCACGACCGGCTCCCTCGAGGCGATGATTATTGAGTCTGACCGTGAAGACCAGATAGCGGCTGCTCGACGACTGCCGCGAAACGCCGAGGTTAGGTTGCCAGACGTTGAGCCAGTGCCTTTTGGACCAGCGGCCGGATCCAGCGCGGCGCATTCTTCACAGCCGATGCCACCTGCGCCGCAGCCAGCTGCGCCGCAGACGTCCGTTCCGGCAACAGTTGCGCAGAACACCAATGCCGCAAAAACAGAGGCAATTCAAGCCCCGACCGTAAAGTCACAAGCTGCGGATGAGTTGCCCGCCTTTGTACCGGCCCCTAAGTCCCTGGTGAGCGATCGCTCGGCGGCGGAACTTGCGGCCGTGAATTCGGGAGTAGGTGGGACTCAGAACGCTGTTTTGACAAGTTTGCCGACACCGATCGCAACAGCCGCGAACGCAGCGAGCGGATCCAGAAGCGTACAACTCAGGACGCCGGCCAGCGAGGTCCTGAAGGTGGGAGAGACGCGAAGGCTTGCCATTGAACTGAAGTCCGGGTTACCGCTGGGCACCGCATTATTGGCGCTGAGATTCGATCCCAAGGTGATCAAAGTGCTCGCAGTCTCAGCCGGCCCACTTCTGCCAGCGGAGAAAATGCCGAGCCTGACACAGACCATTTACCCCAGTGGAGTCTGCATGATTACACTCTCCACTCTGAACGGCGCTCAGCCTTTCAATGGTTCTGGGATTCTGGTTTTTGTTGACGTGCAAGCAATAGCTGCTGGAGAAGCCGCAGTCACTTTCGACAAAGGAACGACGCACCTGGTCGCCGCCGATGCGGGCGATATTGTGCTCGACCTCGTGCAAGGCGCTACAGTGGTGAAGCAGTAAGGGAGTTTTCCGCAAAGACGAGACGCGAGGCGGCGCGGCGACTAGAACTAAGGTGGTTGCTGGTTTCCTGGTCGCCGCGTCACTCTGTCAGGTGCCGCAGTTGCATTTTCGTACCGTTATGTCGCGACTTGGATCATTTTCGCAAAGCGGATTTACGCTGATTGAGCTGGTCATGACGATTACGGTCATGACGATTCTCACTCTCGGCGTTATGCCGCTGATGAAGGTCTCGGTCAAACGCCAGAAAGAGCAGCAACTGCGTGACTCCCTGCGCCAGATGCGCATCGCGATCGACGAGTTTCACCGTGACACAGTGGGAATGGTTTGCACAGGCACTATAGGCATTCAACAGCAAGGTCAGCAGCAAAACATTCCCGTCGACCCGCGCAGCAGAGTTGTGATTTCGGATTGCACGATTTTCGGTGTGGATAACCCTGATCGCTATCCACCAGACCTCGAAACACTCGTTAGCGGCGTGAATGTGATTCCGCGCGGAGGTGCGGGAGCCGGCGGTCAAGGACTTCAAAGCACCGGCACCCGAACCGGCGACAATACAAGCGTCCTGGATAGCCAGCTTTCCACCAAGAAGAAAGTCTACCTGCGCTCGATTCCTGTCGACCCGATTACCGGCAAAGCTGAATGGGATTTGCGGTCATGCTACGACGCCTCTGACGCGGGTTCCTGGGGTGGTGAAAACATCTTTGATGTGCGCTCTAAGTCAAGAGACACCGCGCTCAATGGGGAGAAGTATCGTGACTGGTAAAAGACAGGAGGCAGTTGGCAGTTGGCAGTTGGCGGTTGGCAGTCGTCAGTCGTCAGTCGTCAGTCGGCCGGACTCAGTCGAAAGAAGCGCTATTCTGCTGCCGACTGCCTCCTGCCGCCTGCCGACTGCTTTCCGCGGCTTTACTTTGCTGGAGCTGATGATCGTGATTACCGTGATTATCATTCTGGCCGCGATTGCCCTGCCGCAGTATCAGAAGACGATTATGCATGCGCGCGAAGCAGTGCTGCGCGACGATCTCTTCAAGATGCGCGCTCTGCTCGATCAATACGCCGCGGATAAAGGTAAACTACCTCAGTCTTTGGACGAGCTAATCAACGAGCATTACATGCGAGAGCTGCCGTTGGATCCATTTACTGGCCAGGCGGACTGGACCGTGGTTACTGGAGAGGATCCGAATTCCACTTCTGGTGAACAAGGCGTGGTCGATGTGCACAGCGTCTCGGCCGATGTCTCGTCGGAAGGAACGCCTTATAGCGAATGGTAGACATTGCCGATTGCCGATTGCCAATTGCCGATTGGAAGAGATTTCAGTTGATAGCGTCTTTGCTGGGCAGGTTCACATTCGCAAATTGGCAATCGGCAATTGGAAATTGACAATTACCCATGCCCCATCTCTTCTCAAAGTTGATTAAGCCGTGGTATCCGTCAACTGCGTTGGGCCTTGAAAAGAGTTTGGCTTCGATTGTTGATTTAGATCGCGGCCGCGGGAATGTTTGTAACCTGCGCCGCGCGGCAACCATCGACCTCCCGAAATCGCTAATTCTACCCGGCTTCGATGAACCCAATGTTGCCGACTCGTCTGAGTTAGCGGCGGCCTTGTCCGAGTTGGCCGCGAGTACCGGCCTGCTCAAGCAAAAGCGCTGGTCTGTGACCTTGCCTGAGGCCACTACGCGCAGTTTGATTCTGACCCTGGAAACCCGCCCTGGCTCTCAGAGCGAATTGGAAGAAATGCTGGCTTGGAAGATGGGCCGAGGTTTTGGCACATCCCTGGACGAGCTTTCGATCTCCAGGGAAGAACTTCCGAAAGACGCGCAAGGACGGGCTCGGTACTTGACTGTTGCCACTCGAGTCGCCGTACTGGAAGAGTATGAAGACGTCTTCAGGTCTCTTGGCTGGCGCGCCGGGCTGATTCTTCCGCGGCATTTGGGCGAAGCTCAATGGCTGATGGGCAATGGCGTTACAGGCGACACGCTTCTACTGAGTTCGGCGGATGAAGGATTCACCGCGGTGGTGTTTCGGGAGAAGCGGCCGCTCATCTTGCGCAGTGTCAGGTGCGAACCACAGGAGCGCGAAGATGAGTTTTACCGAATGCTGCTTTTCTACCGCGATCGTCGTTCCTCAGACGAGACTGAAACCAGCCAACTCTTATCTGGTCTCCTGGTGACGGGCAACGGGTTCAGCAAAGTGCGGGCGAGCGAGATTGTCAATGAAACACTGGGCGGCAACCTGCGTCCCCTCGAGGCAAAGGACCTGGGACTCCAGCTTCCAACCAGGGAGTTGGCCTTTGACGCTATTGCGGCCCCTGCTGGACTCGCCACGCTCTCACGGTAATAGAAAAAGCGCCGAGTAAAGGGAGCAAGACGCCGGAACGGTCTATTCCTGCGAGTTTTGCCGCGTTTCACCACTTGAAACATTCGTGGTTTCGGATACGTAAAACCTGGGCATCATGAACATGATTGCATCACCCACACTTTGGAGAGAAGCGAGCGACCGGGAGTTGGTGGCTACGGCCACTACCGGCGTTGAAGGGAGTTTTGAAGAACTCGTTAGACGCTACCAGCGACCAATTTCTGCCTATGTTTATCGCATGGTTGGCGATTACGAATCGGCCCTTGACTTAACCCAGGAGATTTTCATCAAGGTTTACGGGTCTCTGGCCCGCTACCGCGCGGAGTTTAGGTTTTCAACCTGGATCTACAAGATCGCGCACAACGCGGCGGTGGATCACCTCCGGCGAAGCGCCGGCCGCGAACGCTCTTTGAGCAACGGAACTGAGGGCGACCAGTACGATATTCCGATCGAGAGTGGCAGCTTGAGCCCGGAACAGGAGAGTGAGCGCCAAGAGCGGAAGCTGGAGATAGAATCTGTAGTTCGATCGCTACCTGGCGCTTACCGGGAACTGATCGTATTGCGACATTCGCAGGACTTGACCTATGAGGAAATTGTCTCGGTCACTGGGTTGCCCTTGGGCACGGTGAAGAACCGCCTCTTCCGTGCGCGGGAAATGATGAGGCAGCAGTTCGTCGATCGGGGTATCACGGGCATGTAGTCGCGCTATGCTAATGGAAACCAGCAGTGATCGATGCCAGCCGGAACACATTGCCGCCTATCTTGACGGCGAGCTGGACGCCTCCGCGAGAGCGTTCCTGGAGCGGCACGTTCAGCAGTGCGCGGCTTGCAATGCGGAACTCAATGCCCAACGTTTATTTGTTTGTGAGCTCGATTCTACACTCGCGCTAAATCCTGATCTTCATCTCCCCCGGAATTTTGCTGAGATCGTTGCAGCTCGCGCAGAGAGCGATATGAGGGGTGTGCGCGATGGTAGCGAACACAGGCGAGCATTACGATTCTGCCTGATCCTGGCGATCACGTCCTTTGCTCTAATTGGGGCGGCCGCGGGGAAGGCTTTACTTTTCAGCGGCTGGGCCATAGCTGATAACACTTTTGAGCTCTTTGCCTTGCTCTGGACAACGATGCACGACGCCGCGGTCGGGTTGACGGTTATCTCGCGAGTCATCGGCGGAGTGCTTATTCCCGAATCGCCCTTCGCCGGTTTGGTGGCGTTGCTCTTTGCTCTTGCCGTTGTATTGCTGTCCCTGCTTGTCTCCAGCTATCACCGGCATCAAGAAATGCCCCTTTCCGAATGAAGGAGCGTGTTGTATGCAGAGAACTCAAGCACTAACTGTGAACGAATTGCATCTCCATAGTCGCTTGTCTGGATGCCCTCAGCGTTATTTCTTAAAATCCGCAATCCGAAATTCGCAATCCGAAATTCTTTATAAATTCCCCCTCCAGATAATCTACAGAGGCACTGGCTTGCTCTTCCTTGTTCTCACTGTGTTTGTGGGAATTCAAGCCCAAGTTGCGACGACTCCGTCAGGTGATGAACCCTACGTGGTGGAGGGTGTTTCAGACACCATGGCGTACGGGCTGGGGCGCTCAATAAAGATCACAGGCACCGTTAAGAATGGCGCGATTGCCCTGGGCGGCGACGTCATAGTACAGGGCACGGTGGAAGGTGATGTGGCGGCCATCGGGGGCTCAGTTATTCAACTCGAAGGCGCGCGTATTGGCGGCGACGTAATTGTCATTGGTGGTGCTTATCGTCCTGGCGATCAGACTCCGAATCGCAGCGCTTCAAGTACGACCATCATGTATGCCGGCTATGAGCAGGAGCTGCGCAACATGATGCGAAACCCGACAGAGATAGTTACGCCCCACCTGTCTGCAAGCTATGTGGGTATGCGCATTCTCGCAGTTCTGTTTTGGTTTATTGTGTCGCTCCTTCTCACTGCTGTAATGCCCGGAACCATCAGCGATGGCGTCGCCCGTCTGCAGTTGACGACTGTTCGCGTTGCGTTAATAGGGTTTGTAGGAGCTGCGATAATTGGTCCTGGTGTGCTCTTTAGTCTTCATTATTTGCCCACGGCTGTCAGCGCGGTGGTAGGGTTGTTCGCTCTCTTTGTCGTAATCGTTGCCGGTCTTTTTGGGCGGGTGGTTATCTATGCCGCCACGGGACGCTGGTTGCAGCGCAAGTTTATGCCTCGAGCCGGGAATTCAGAGTCGGTAGCGTTGCTGCTGGGAACGTCCGTTTGGATTACCCTTTCTTCACTTCCTTACATCTGGCCGTTTGTCGTAGCCATGGTAATTGTCACCAGCCTCGGCCTGGCACTGACGGCCCGCTATCGTTTGAGTTGGAAGCGCTCGCCGGCTGTTTAGGATCAGAGAATCATATCTTTGGCGACTAGTACTAACCAAAATCTTGTTGCTATGATCTCTCCAATGCTGTCAAGCGCGAATGACTATGACCCGATTTTTTATCAGGAGAAATACTAGCTAAAGCTAGCCCTCAGTTGATTCAGTTGGTCCCGCGACTACAGTCGAAAAGCTACCGCCGCGACAAATCCACGTTGAGCTGAAAGAACTTGTCGCAAGATTTGCTCGACCCGGTGCGACCCTTTTACGATCAACACCGTGTCTTGTGATGTTGCCCCGACTTCGGAACAGAAAGCGTTGAGGAGGATCTCCGAACGCACGCTGTCTCGCAATTTCAACATGTCGCGGATTAATTCGTTTCGAGGCCGTGCAATCATGTAAGAGAGAGCCTTCTGACCCTCTTCACCTGTGTCCTCAGAAAATATCTTAATGTTCTCGATTAGCACCGAGTCACCACTGGGCGTACTGACAGTGGGCGTATCGCCTTTGGTCACTGCTTTTGGCTGCGAAGTGTGGTTTTGACAACTTAAGAGCAATAGCAGGCCAGACAAGATTGAAGCGAGGCTCCTTACCATTATTTGTTCCTTTCATATTTACTCTTAATCTTACGGGCTATTCGGGATGCCTAAATTGGTTCTGAGCACGGGTTGCCAGCGTCGATGCGCCTGATTCGGATCGTTGGCCAAGTTGTTTAAATAAGGAGAGTCACCGACGAATATGAACTCCAGTGGATCACCTTTAGGCAAATTCTTAATTGCCTGGATGAGGGCATTTACGTCACCATTTTTCATCCGAACGCAACCTTGAGTTGGCAGTAAATCGTGCTCCGGTGAATAAGGGTCTTGGTTTCGCCTTCGAAGACCACTGCCCCCACCATGAAGCCGTATGAGGCTTCGGCCAGAATCCATGATCTCCCCGAACAATCCTTCCATAAGAATCTTGCCGGTGCCAAACCCATCTCCTAATCGACTTGACGGCTGTCCTCCTTGTGTTCCAGTGAAATTGTAAACCCCAAAAGGAGTGTCCCCAACACCGTTGCCGAGCATGCGATTTGGACTCCCGGCTACGGCGAGTCCGGAAAAGTTAACGCGGTTGCGACCTCTGATGCTGTTGAAAAAGTATTTGGTCACGCGACCCAGGGCGTCAGTCACATCGGTCCGGGTGGCGTTCGTGTAATTTAGAGTGTAATGCTCACTGCCACCCTGCTTTTCGGAGCTACTCGCGCGGCCCTGCCCGTCGTAGCTGTGCGCCTCGAGAATGTTTCCTAATGCGTCCGTCACCGAGGTCAAGCGAAAACTGCCGTCGCAACTAAACTGGTAGCGTGAATTGTCAGCGTACGTTACAGAAAGCAGTTGACCGCCGCTTCCGTAAGTGTAGTCGGCGATGATGCCTGTAGCATCGGCCACTGAGATGACGCGCCCGTTCATGTTAGTCAAAAAAGAAAGGGTGCGCCCGAAGGGATCTGTGGCGGAAGATAATTTGCCACTCATCTGCTCACCTCCACCACGGTAGTTTGTTCATAGGCCGCTAACGGAGTGACCGCGACCGCCTCACTGAAACTAAGTTGCCAGTGGGGCAGGGCGGGAGCCGGCTTTTGCAACGAGAGTTGCCAGAGCGCTGCGAGGTGTTCCGGGTTGACGATGGCCGAGTCCGGCTTGGTTTGTTGACCAATTCGAAATGACAAGCCATCAAGAAGCCGTCAACCGAAATTCAACGAGACTGCAAACAAAGAAAGGGAAGCGGTTGTTAGCTCGCTTCCCATTCCGATGGCATATCTTCGCAGTTGAATACACGATCGAGCGCGAAAGCACCGCTGACGGTCAGACAGTTGTCACAGAAACGGTCAAAGTCACCCGTAAAACCACACGCGATCTTGCCGCCCTGCCCACACACCGCCAAACTCATCATTGCGTAGTAAAGCCATCACGAGACTCATTGTGCCTTTGCCCTTTGCGACTTCAAAATCAATCCCTAGAACGAGCTTCGTAAGCCGTAGGGTCTTCTCTGGCGTATGCCCATGTCTGAACCATCACCCAGATCGCCCTAACGCCGAACAAAAGAATTGCAGCTGTCGTTAGAACTTTCCATGAGGTATCGAAACTTGAGACGGCGAATAACCACCTAATCATCACGGCAAACCACATAATTGGGGTTAGTAAAAGAAAAATAGAAAGTAGTGCAAGCCAAAGCAGACCAGATTTTTCCACAAAGTTAGACCGCTTCGCAACTTTATATAGAGCTTGCTCTGCTTCGACAATTGATGGGAATCGCAAGAGTTCATATAGCTTTTCTTCGGCGATACTCTTGCGCATAAGCTGGTAATAGGCTTCTAGCGCCCTATCTATTATTGCCCCAAGCTGGTTCAGGCATGATGCTCGATAGAGGAAGAACGATGCACCAGACGGAAGCAGGAGGATAGCTAAGTTATCCTTTGAGAAGTCAATTCCCAAGATCGTCAGTTTGTTTACCTGTGCGGAAATAATGAGTGTAAACGCAGCAGATAAACTCAGGAATCCCAGGTAAGACCTGTTAGCTTCTTGCACGCACTTATAACCGTTTTCGCGTAGAGCCGATGCAAATGACTCCTTCTGCGCGTCAGTGATCTGACTATCATTCAAGACTGATTCCATTCGCTTCTTGATCAGTGATTCCTTCATCAGTAACCTGTCTTTCACTCCGCTTACGCTTGGTCCTAGATGTAAGTTTATGCGCTGCGATCTAACTCACGCGCCTGAGCATGGATATTTCAGTCGTCGGCGAGAAAGAGGATCCTTGAAAGTATGCTATCGAGGCGCCTCGGTTACAAGTACTTTTCAGCACCGCTCTACTGTGATCCTCTTCTAATGCCTGGTCTTTTTTAACTGTTAGAGTATTATTCTTCATAACTACCGGCCTTGCACATAAAAGCTGATGGCGTGCGATGACACGTGAGGCATCAGAATTTAGCGCCTAATTGCCGACACAACTCCGGGATCGTGCTAAGGATCAACTTGGTACAATGATTTGGTGAAACAGTTATGCGGAAAGAGGACGACAACAGGGCTGTCGGTCTGTTCGAACCTCTGATTGCTCTCATTGTCCTCGCTATTCGTGACCCATTTGGCCTGATAGGCTTGGTTCTTGGCTTACTTTTGTTACTTTGGTTATTTGGGTTAGTCGGCAGGGTAGTGAGTGTGCTAAAGCCTTCTCCACCACCTCAACCTTCCCCAGTTGTATCCCCAACAGCAGTTGTATCTCCAACACCTATTTCCTCTCCAACACCTGAAATTTCCGTTAAAGTCTCCTTTTCGGAGTTCTATCAGGCATGGAAGGACAAGAATGTGCCGGCGTTAAAGACTACGCTCTCCAAAAGCTATGTCGATGAATTAACAGCAGTGGCGATCAGACACAGTCTGACACTGGACGATATGTTGAATATCTTTCTCAGCAATGGA
The DNA here is from genome assembly GCA_050748205.1 of Pyrinomonadaceae bacterium. GTDB lineage: Bacteria > Acidobacteriota > Blastocatellia > Pyrinomonadales > Pyrinomonadaceae > PSRF01. Next base: position 14,593 of record JBOGOU010000414.1, read on the forward strand.
CCGTCATCAGAAGATGCAGTACCAGAAACACGTAACGAAAAAGTAGAGGGCGATAAGGCGACGCTGGAAGCTAAGAATGAAAAGATGAATAGCTGGGTGAGAGTACCCCTGGTGAAGGAAGACAACCAATGGAAGCTCGCAATTGATCAAGCCACTCGCAAGCCATCAGAGATAAATGGCATTCTCCTCAGCACACCAACCTTAGCTCAGTCCCACATACGCCCGCAGCATTGGGTAATTCTTCAACCCTGGCTGGCCAAAAGAGCTGAGTTTCGCCTGGCGACAACGGAGGACTTCGTAAACCAGAAAGTGTTAGATGAAGCAACAAAAAAGAGGGGGAAAAACTTTCATCCATACTACATAGTTCAAGATTTCAACGGCAATCATCAACAAGACTTTGCCGTCGCACTGATAGATGAGAGCAAGTATCAAGCAAATTTTGCGGTGGCGATCTTTAATGGTCCGTTCAATACAAAAAAGAGCTATACGCCGACTTACTTTCAAGGTGGCCTTGATATGAGTGAAGGATGTTTTTTCTTCGGCTTCGGTGATCCGCTTGTAAAAAGTCTGGGATTTGGTCCCTGTGCCGGCAATGATAACTTTTCGTATCTGGAACCAGCAGGTAAAGGGTATACATTAAAAAGCTCTTTAGATGCGTTGGCGGGCGAAGCAGAACCTGGTCAAGCAGGACAGGTGTCTGAACAGGCAAGCCCGAACACCGCGCAAATAACCGAAGCCACGGTGAACGTAAGACTGAGACTCGTCACTCAGCGCGCAATGCTGGATTATTTACCATTGAGTGAAATAGAAGTAACCCTCACTGCCGGAGACCACAATTTTAAAAAAAGAACTGACGACACTGGTTTCGTGACCTTTGATCGAGTGCCCTGTGGCGCGATTGTGATCACATCATCAGAATTTGTCCTTCAGAATGGAAAGAAGTGGCAGCTTAGTCGCTCTCTACGGTGCGGAGAATCTGAAGTTGACTTGGGAATGTTTTCGGATTTGAAGGGCGAACAAGTCCCTGACGGTGCTCGCATACGCTTCTAGAGCCGGGCAAGGCGGGCCGAAATTGACTAAGGCGTGAATTCCATCTTGCCGTCCTCCAAAGCATGAGGACGGGCGTCTGATTAGGAAGCCTTTTTCTGGTCACCCCAGAAAACAGGCTCGATTCCCAACTCGTACATTGATTGAATCACGACACAAATATTGTGACACAGTACCTTACAGAGTACTTCGTTGACTTGCGCTACCTCTTTCTTGCTCATCAATCGTGTACCGAACTTTTCTTTGATCATCGAGAACGTTGTCTCGACGTTGCTCCGCTTGTGGTAGTGCTTCCTAAACCACTCTTCATTGTAAGCGTAAAAGTGGTACATCCTGGTCCAGAGCGGATCGTTACTTCTGTGTTCCGCCTTCGCGTTAACTTTGAACGGGATATAGGGTGTCGCTTGCTTGTCAGCCACAACCCGCAGGTTCGCGAGACTTGAATACGCTTTATCGGCCGATACCTCACGAATAGCGAAATTCTGATCGGTCGCCTGAACAAGTGGTTTAAAGTATGGGCTATCTCCCGCGCTTGGCTTACTGACCTGGGCCGCTGTAACAATGTGAGTAGCCACCCCACACATCAGATGGACTTTTACCCACTTTCGTCTATCGATGACGTCCGCCTTGCCAAAGCGAAGATCAACATAACGTCCAAAGTTACTCGTTGAAAACCCTGACGAATCAAGTGCAAAATCTCTTTCCACTATTCTCAACGGTAGGCTGCTTTCAGTAATCATCTGGTCCAAGTAACGCGTGAGTTTCCTCTTAGCAGAATACCTGGAGATCGTATTGTAGCCGGGAACTCTCGAGATGAAACCATTGCCATATGCCAGCTTGAGATCAGGCATGGACCGTCGTGTCGGGAACTTTGTGTAGACCTTGAGCGCCATACAAAACAGCATGTCGCTAAGTCTCTGTCGAGGACGCCCAAAACGTTGCGCTGGTTCAATCACCCCCTGGCACAATTCGTGGAGCAGTCTGAGGAATTTGAATTTTTCATTGACTTGCGCAGCATTGTACTCCCGCCATTTTTGCGCGTACGTCTTCTTCGCCTTCTTAGCGGCCATCGCTCACCCTTGCTTTTACCCAAGCGATGGACTGACAATGCGGCTTGTTCTTGGCTCCGCACGCGAGTCAATCGCGTTCGAGGTCGAACAGGCCTCGCGGTTGTTTCCGCAACCGCCGAGGCCACTTTTTTGCTCGAAGGGAAGGACTACTGTTTGTCACCCTACTTCGGAACAGCTACATTCGACTAACTGACAAGCGACAACGTTGGCGAACCCTGTGGCAAGCCAGTCATCCGCGACGCTGTTGCGTCCTCTGCACTGATGGAATCTTCACCTGTTTGCCACTCAACTAGCTCCCAAATTCCTCGTTGGCCCTTTTCTTTCTTCCAGACAAACCACTCCTTGTGTCTGTGCAGGGCGGTACGCATGGCATCGGTAGAGTGTTTGGACCCGGTTTTCACGTTCCCTCGAAGCAACGCTTTCACGAGCGCCGTGTGCGACATGCCGTGACCAATCTCTAGAAGATATTTACGAGCCGCCTGGGCAGGCGCCATCCCCTTGAACGCGTTTCGAGAAACCTGAGAAATGCTTACATCGTCATCCTGTTTACTCCCGCTACGCACATCCTCCACAACCTCATGTCCCAGGCGTTTCTTCAACTGATTGCTCAAATCAACGAAACCTGCGCGCTGTTGACTAATCCGGGCAATCTCGCTCCGCATCCGTACAATCTCTGCTTCGAGCCGCGCCATCTCCTCGTCTGCGCCCGCAATATCTCGCTCGGTCCGAAGAAGGGCAAGCTCGAATGTGCTCAAGTCGGCATCCATCATTTTTCTTTCTCCTGCACATTGAAAATGTGCTATAAGACAGGGAAAGGTGTCGCACCAAGAAATCGGCGCGTTTGCTTTTGTGAAGGCGGCTTAGGAATCGTGTCCTGAAAACTTGAATCCTAAGTCGTCTTTCTATGTTTGGGGGAAACCCGAACTATAGTCCTCGACCAACCTACAGTCAACAAATTTATATCTCACCGCAAACCCAAATCTTTGCCACGCCGACAAACGTCACAGATCAAACAGAAACCAACACGACATACTCTTCAGTCCAACCACAAAGCCATCAAAGTAAAACCAAGCGGCCAGCACTGAACCAACTCACAAACTGCGGTTGTAAATTGTAATCAGCGAATGCGATGAGAACGCAAAAAGACTTTTGGGGCAGAAAACCGGCTTTTGGGGCAAGAAGGACTTTTGAGGCAAAGCCCCTCCGGAGCAAAACAGCTCGTTGAGCAAAACACGCTCATTCTCCACATAACCTGCCAATCCGGCTATCAAGCACTATTGGTCCAGGACTTCGCCGCGACACTCCCCTCGCTGCCCGGACTACAACAAATCATCATTCGCATTCCCACCGAACTCGCCGGATGCGGCCAAGCTCAATTAACGATCGAGGGCGCCGAAGACAACCAAGTCTTTCTGCTTATCCAATAGCTCGATCTTTTGAGTGCAAACTCCACACTCGTCTATGGACCAGCAGTTTAGTTGCCATATTTCTTGCAAGAACTTTTTTATTGACAGCCAGTTTTGAAAGTATAAAATCCTGCGCACTAGGCGTTAGGTCGCTGGGGTGAGGACAGTGACCGCAGAGGCGAAAGCCTCCGCCAACCGATATCAAGGCCGG
>JBOGOU010000415.1:0-9295 GCA_050748205.1 Pyrinomonadaceae bacterium
GTTAAGTGCAGGCTCATCAAAGCTGAGCGGGGGCAAGCCCACCTTCCTGACCTGGAGGTCACTGACTTGAGTGATTTTCTCTGAAGTGAAAGCTGTTCAAAGTGAGCGTGGGGCTGCGCCCACTTTGCTGACTGAAAATTATCTTGAGAAAGCCTCTAAACTTACGGCTATTGTCACGCGTCCGCCTCGCGGGCTGAGGTAACCAAGGATTACCTAAGGCCGCGATCCCAGTTTAATCATCTCCGCACGCAACCGCGCGTGCTTTTGCATTAACTTCAAATATCGGCCCTCGTCCGCACCTGCCTTGGCGCGGATGATTAGCGCCAGGGCGTGCTTCTCCTGATTGCTCCAGCGGTTGAGATCAGGGATTAAGCCCAGTACTCCGGCGAAGTCACCTAATGCTCGCAACTCCACATCATTCAACACACCTGGTTGAATTCCGATCATAGGCCCAAAGGTTTCCACACATTCCCCGCGGATTCGTTCCGCGTCTCCCTTGAAGCGGGCCGCCATCAATCGCTGGACCTCCAGACCGATACTGCGCACTTGAAAGCGATCCCAGTCGCCCATCCGGGAGCGGTCGAGTTCAAAGACCATGGGACTAGCTGCGAGTTGGCGCAGCAGCGTCTTAGGCGTGCGATAAGAAGATCGAGCGGCAATCTTCTTTTCTTGAGCGAGCGTGCGCTCAAGCAACTGCGCTCGTGTGGGCCTGAAGCCCAGTTTTCGATAGAACCAGAATGCGCCCGACTCGATCCCTTCCTCGTTTTCATGACCAATCTGGTAAGGGTCAAGCGTGAAAACTGTCACGCCAAGCAGGTGACGAAACACATTCAGCGTGCGAGCGTAAATCCAGGCCGTTTCCCCATCGCGAAAGCTGTAATAGAGGTTGAAGCCGCTCTCCATCCGCTCAAACAATGAGAGGCCTTCGAAGTAACCCACCGGCACGCCGTTCTTGAAGATCATCGCGGCATGATAAGCACGCAAGGGTAAACGAGGACCGGGCCGCAGGCCCATCAGAAAGATGTCTACACCGCGGCCAAGGCTTGCCTTTAAGATTCGCTTCGGATCGCCGTGGGTGAAACCATACAGCTCGCGATAACGCACTGTGGACGTCTCGCGCGCCAGCTTCAAAATTACCTCACCCAGTCTCGCGGAGAGTCTTTCTAAAGCCGGCGGAGGAGCTTCCAATTCATCGCGAAAAGAAATATCGCGGCGCAGAATAAGGGGTTGGCGGTGATAGAAAATTTTCCGAACGGGCAATTTCATTCCCGTGCGCGTCGCTCGATACGAAGGCGTCCAGGCGACATAGAGCTTAAGCGAGTCGTAGAGTTCGGCTTTCTCCCTGTCACTGCGTGGCAATGATTCGAACCTTTGTATCAGCCACGCGACTTCCTTCGTGCGACCCTTCGCCGCAGTCAGCCATTCTACGTAAGGAACATTGGCTTCTACGAGCGCGTCTTCCTCGAGCATTGGCATAAAGCGCGGCCACGTCGCAGCCAGCCGGTTATCGTCTTCGAACCAACTCCAGTCAAATCTCACCTGAGTTGGGTGTTGCTCGAGCAACCAGCGGACGATGTTGTAGCTGAAAGTGTCAGTAACCGAGGTGCCGGCTACTCCGGAAACCTCCGGGCGATCCAAAGCGCTCGTATCGCTCCCGGCGCTTTGAAGCAGCTCAACCCGCTGAGAAAAGGATGAGAGTTCTTTCTCAACTAATTGGAGTATGCGAGCGTTTTGCGGATAAGCGCGCAGGAAGAGAAGAACCTCGTGAAAGCGGATCAACGATTCAGCGTCACTGAACCTGCGGCGGCTAAGGCGTTCAAGCAATCGTTCAATTTGTTTGTCTTGTTTCTGCCCAAAGCGGCGCTTTGCTGAGTCAAGTTGATCGAGCAGGTTTTCTAAACGATTTGGTGGCAATTTTTTCAATGATAGTCGGGAACAAGTTGAACTCAACCTTGTCTAATCTGACGCATGAGTCTCAAAGGAAAGATCAACTGGAAGACCCTCGTGAAATGGGTCTGGATCTTGGTCGCCCTGTCGACGCTGCAGCTGGGTCTGGGCTCGTGTTTCGCGGGTTCTAACTACTGTACCGAAGCCGAGAGTGTATTCCTTCCTCCGCTGGTTCTGCTCAGTTTTCCGGCTGGATTGGTAGCACTCCTAGTCGTCTATTCCTTGGTAGAAAGCGGAACTCCGGAAGCTTACTCGGCGCTTTGGTTGTCGCTGTTCACAGCTGGATATGTGCAGTGGTTCATAGTCGTGGCAAAGATGAACCAGCCTCAGCTGATAAGCCTTGGGTTGTCGAGTCCGATCGAACCGAGCCGAACGATCTCAAACGCAATCCAGCCCATGATTCGATCTAAAAAACCTCGAAAACGACACCACCGTGCAACCCCGGCGTTTGACCGAAACGGCCGCACGCCACTCGAACGCGCAATTAGATCAAGCTCCGGCTTGCGCTGAGCCGTCACAAGTGCTTGCGGTGGAACGTGGCGATCTTCCAGGCGTCAATCGCCTTCCAGGGCATTTCTCCTGTCGTGTAATGACCGCAGGGAAGCCAAACCACATCGAGCGGCAAATCATGTCGCTTTACCTCGGCGATCACCTCGCGCGAAAGATCCACCGGAAAAGTTAGATCGTAACGCGCCGAAATGAACCGCATTGGACGTCGCTCCATCCCGAGTAACTTCGGTATGAAAGGGACCGGACTGATCGGCCTCCAGTACTCGCGCAATTCGTCGAGTGTTAAGTTACGGCCGAAACCCTCGCGCACGTGGCGCGTCGATAGTCCATTCCAAGCCACGTCGGCGACAAAACCGGAGACGTGATTGAACGTTCCCGCAACGATTTTGGGCTCGTGGGCAAAGGCCAGAAACGCGATGCAGGATCCGATGCTCGTGCCGAGAACGCCGATGCGCTCGTAACCCGCATTCACGAGCCAACGAACAGCCGCGCGCGTATCAAGTACTCCCTGGCGAAAGGACTGAATCGTGCGACCCACGTTGGGACTAACCAAATGATCGGCACGTTCGAGTTCCGCGGGTCGGCGCTCCTGGTGATAAGGTAGCGTTAGCCGCAAGGCTGAGATGCCCAGGAAATTGAAGATCTGGCAGGCCTCCACGTGGCTGTTGGGTTGGGCATTCCATTGAGGCAACACAACTACTGCTCTGTCGGGGCGTTTCCCATTTCGGGCTTTCGCGGGAAAGAATCGAGCCCGGGCAATATTGTTTTCAGGCGCTGAGGTCTGGATGGCGCTGGTCCATGTCAGTTGCTCGTTTTGCAGTTGGAAGTCGCGAATCTCCGGTAACGCATAGAATTCCTCACTGTTCAGCAGCGCCTTCTCTGTGTGCTGTTGCAGCACGTGCCGAGGGTCGTCGCCATTGAGGTGGTCACTGATAAACGAGAGGCCCCAATCGAATGGTCGCACCTTCCGGTTGTTATCGCGCTCGTAGTAGGACCGTTCGCGCCGGTGCATGTAATTTTTCCAGGAAACCACGATTTACCTCGATGAAACCATTGCCAAAAGATGAGGCGTCATCCTAAAGAGCAGCAAGCTCCGGAGTCAAGCGGGCGCGTCGGGAATTTCGGATTGCGAATTTCGAATTTCGAATTTGCTGGTAAACTCGTTTGACTCATTTCTTCAGCGTTGGCCTTTGAATAATCTCAGTTGGGGGAAACAGCTTCTTAAATTCGCAATCCGAAATTCGCAATCTGAAATTCCTGTAGTTTATCCGCGCGAACCAAATAGTCGCCTGATCATTTGGGGTAGCAAGCGTGTGGTCTTGAGGAGAGAGCCGCTCGTGAAGTGTTTGGCCAATCCGCCAAACAGTTTCCGGGCGCTGGGGTTGTAACGAAACCACCAGAGATCGGGTAGAAATGAAATCCGATTGACGTGCACATGTTGCGGCGTCACCAGCTCCAGGAGGCCCAGCCGCCCATGCGTTCGGCCATAGCCGCTGTCCTTAATCCCTCCCCAGGGCGTTTGTGCGATGCCGTGCGTGTAGAGCACTTCATTCACCATCACCGTTCCTGCTTCGATCCTCTCGGCAAGGTGGCGGCCACGTTTGACATTCTTCGTCCAAACACTGGCGGTCAAACCGTAGACGCTGTCATTTGCCAGCTTCACAGCTTCGTCTTCCGTCTTGAAGGTCATTACAGGAAGGACGGGTCCAAAGGTCTCGTCGCGCATGATGGTCATGCCGTGGTCTACGCTGGTCAGCACCGTTGGGGGATAAAACAGGCCCTTCCCTCTGCTCAGACGTTTTCCTCCCGTAAGCACTTTTGCGCCGCGCGCGACGGCATCAGTCACGTGTTCTTCGACAATTTGCAGCTGCCGTTCATTTGTCATCGCCCCGACGTCAGTATCTTCTCTGGTGCCGACCTCTTGCTTGAGCTTTTGTGTTTCAGCCACCACTTCCGCCAAAAACTGCGGCGCAATGGATTCGTGGACGTAACACCGCTCAACTGAGGCACAGGCCTGACCGGCGTTCGCGAAAGCGCCCCAAACAGCCCCGCGTGCGGCGTTTGCAACATCGGCGTCTTCCAGAACGACCATCGGATCTTTGCCACCCAGCTCGAGCACGACAGGAGTCAGATGTTTCGCGGCGGCTTCAGCAACGCGCTTCCCAGTGGCAACGCTGCCGGTGAACATGATCTTATCAACGCGAGCAGCAATAAGCGCTGCGCCAGTTGAGCCATCGCCAGTGACAATCTCCAAAAGCGCGGGGGGCAAACCCGCTTGCCTAAAGATCTCTCCAACCTGCAGAGCAATCAGCGGAGTAAGCTCGCTGGGCTTGAGCACAACCGCGTTGCCGGCCATCAGCGCCATCACAATCTCTTCCGCCGGCGTACCCAGCGGAAAGTTCCAGGGCGAGATAATGCCGACTACACCGACGGGCTTGTACACGATTCTCGATGAACGACCCATCAAACCATACTGACCAATGTCGATTTTTTGAGGCCGCAGCAGTCGGCGGGCAGTCCGGGCGAAGTAGTACATCGCGTCAAGCGTAGGCACGACTTCCATAGACAGCGCCTCGGCAACAGGCTTGCCGGTTTCTCGCGATATGAGTGTGGCTATCTCATCGATCCGGTCGAGCATTAGTTCTCGAGCTTTCAGAATTACTCGTCCGCGCTCGCTGAAAGAGAGATCGGCCCAGGCAGGTTGTGCCGCGCGGGCGCGCTGAACCGCTTGCCGGACTTCTTCGAACGCAACTAGCGGCGCGCGGCCAATCTCTTGGCCGGTGGCTGGATCGTAAGAGATGATCTCGTTGGTTTGTTCTGTTTGAAGAATTTGAATACTCATTTTGTTAGGCTCAGTACAAATCCTACACAGATTATCCGACAAAAGTCACCTGAGGGGAACGAATCTGGCTAGGAGAATTGGCAGGTCAGGAAGGTGGGCTTCCCCCCCTCAACTCTGAAAGCCACTCAACTCAAAAGAAAATCACTCAGGTCTGAAAACCTCACAGGTCAGGAAGGTGGGCTTGCCCCCGCCCAACTTGGAACAGCCTTCACATCACACAAAATCACTCAAGTCTGGGAGTCTCACAGGTCAGGAAGGTGGGCTTGCCCCCGCCTCAAGATCGATCAGCCTTCAGGGTCACAGTAAGATATTCAAGTTTGAAAAATCTCACTGGTAGGACTCATCCGCAAAGACAGATCTGATCCTTGCCAAATAGCTTGACTTCTGCACAATCTTGCGGCAAGAAGTATTTGTAGTAAGACAACCTTCTGGTTCCTCACAACCTCATGGCTCGCAAGTGGTCGAATCTAAATCTTCCCGGCGCCCTGCACTTTCTCACTGGCAACCTGATTCACCGAGTTCCGGCCTTCAGACAAGAATCTTCCTGCCAGGCTTTTCTCAAAGTATGTGGTGACCTGGTTAGTAAGTGGCCTTCCAAGCTTATTGCCTATGTGTTGATGCCTGACCATGTTCATCTGATCGTCAATCCGCGCGACGGGGACATCAAGGGATTTGCCGGCGCGCTGAAGAGTCTATCGGCGGCACGCATACTGGAAGTAAACGCTGACCCACGCTTCTTGCGAGAATTTCCAGATGCTGACGGCTCGATTCACCAGGTGTGGCAAGAGAGCTTTAAGGCACTGCCGCTTTGGAGCGGGTGGATGATCTGGCAAAAGATCAATTACATTCATGCCAATCCAGTTAAAGCCGGGCTTGTATCTTCCGCGAAGGATTACCCTTGGTCTAGCTTTAGAGCTTTCTATTCAAACACAGGAGAGCCATTACCAGTTGATCAGTATTGGTGGTGGAGTGATGATTCAGAAAAGCTCTCAAAGGCAATGAAAGAGTTGGGCTGGGGGAATCACCATCAGAGATCGGAGAAGGATTCGTGAAGGCTTTTGGAGTTGAGGGGCGATTTTTCAGACTTGAATATTTCCTGTGATCCTGAAGGCTGTTCGATCTTGAGCGGGGGCAAGCCCACCTTCCTGACCTGGGAGGTTTTCAGACCTGAGTGATTTTCTTTTGACTTGAGTGGCTTTCAGAGTTGAGCGGGGACAAGCCCACCTTCCCTACCTGTGAGATCTTCAGACTTGAATGGTTACTTTTGACTTCTATAGCGATCTCTGCGGCAAGCGGGGCAGCCTTTGAGTGACTGAACCCAACTTCGTAACCAGCCTACCGTTCGGGTACAATCTCCCAACCAATCCCGAAGGAGAATTTACAATGATCCGACCGCAACTTGCGGAATTCATGAGGCGCATGGACCAAAAGTCCGTAGCCATCATTCCCAGCGCCCGCGAAGCAACTCGTTCCAATGACACGCAGTATCGCTTCCGGCAGGACTCTGATTTCTTGTACCTGACTGGCTTCGAGGAGCCTGAGGCGATCGCGGTCGTTGCTCCCTCTCGAGAAGAGAAGTTCACCTTGTTTGTCCGGCCGCGTGATCCGGAAAGAGAGATCTGGGATGGACGGCGGGCGGGAGTCGAGGGCGCCAGGAGCGAACATGGCGCCGATGCGGCATTTCCGATTGTGGAATTTGACGAGAAGCTGCACGACATTCTCGACGGAGCAGACAAACTTTATTACCGGTTGGGTGTCAATCCGGACCTCGACGATACCATCATCCGCCAGATTGCCCGCATGCGCGCGCTCAACCGTAAACCGATCCATCCACCACGCACGATCATCGATCCGGCCGCGATCGTGCATGAGATGCGCGTCTTAAAGAGCGCTGAAGAAATCGAGTTAATGCAGCGCGCGGCGGATATTGCCGCCGCAGCTCATTGCGAGGCAATGAAGGCTGCTCGACCGGGAATGAAGGAGTATCAAATCGAAGCGCTCATCGAACAGATCTTTCGCCGCGAGGGCGCTGCCGCTCCGGCCTATACCTCGATCATTGGCGCCGGCACTAACGCTACTGTTCTGCACTACATAAACAACGATGGCGAACTAAGAGACGGTGACCTCCTGCTAATCGACGCCGGCGCCGAGTACAAGGGCTACGCGTCAGACATCACGCGCACGTTTCCGATCAATGGCCGTTTCAGCAAGGCCCAACGCGAGATTTACGACCTTGTCCTGGAAACGCAGATGTCCTGCGTCGAAATGGTCCGGCCTGGCACTACGCACGACGAACTGAAAAGCCATTCCGTGAAACTGCTGACCGAGGGCATGGTAAAACTCGGTTTGCTAAAAGGTGAGCCGGAAGAGCTGATTAGGGAAAAGAAGTATGAGCAGTTTTACATGCACGGTCTGGGTCACATGCTGGGGATCGACGTGCATGACGTGGGCGTTTATTACTACGACAAGCAGTCGCGCGCACTGGAACCGGGTGTGGTGATGACTGTCGAGCCCGGTCTCTACGTTTCTCCCAATAGCAAAGACGTCCCTGAGCAATACCTGGGGATCGGGGTTCGCATCGAAGACGACGTACTTTGCACGGCAAACGGTCCGCGTGTTTTGACCTCGAAAGTTCCGAAACAGGCTGAGGAGATTGAGAAGCTAATGGCGCGGTAAAGAGCCTTTGGAGTGCGCCGACAGAGCGAAGCGGCGACGGCGCTTTTGTATTGGTAACAGAGGAGACCCCTCGAGTTGGTTGTCTCACGTTGCCTCACGTTGCCTCACGTAAGCCAAAGCGGTGTCGCGCTACGCTTGCCACCGCACTCCAAAAGGCTCGCTATTGTTTCCGCCGCCGATCGGCTAGGTGGGCTGGTGGGACAACTCTGCCACAATCTCCCGCATAACCTGCCGTGCTTTCTCAACCTCGTCAGGCCGGAAGGAAATTGCGCCAACTACCGCGTGGCCGCCGCCGCCATAGCGCTCGCAGATCTTGGCAATATTATGAGTGCGGGGAACAGGTGCCCAGGGATTCGAGCCCACTGAGATCTTCGTGCGTAGCGGCCCCCGCGTTAGGGCAACTGAATAAGTGGTCTCGGGATAGAGGTAGTAAGGAATGAATTTGTTAAATCCTTCGTAGCCTTCGTCGACGAGATCAAACTGTACGACGCCGTTTGCGAATGAGGCCTTTCGTTTTACAGCCGCGACGGTTTCAAGATGCTGTTCTCTGATGGGCAGGAAACGTCGTTGCACCTCTTCACTAATGGCAACTTCGTCAAGGGGCTTCGTAGTCAACTCTCGTATCAACTGTTCAATGAAATCATCGTCCGGATCCGCCTCAATCACTTGCATCAGTTGCAATGCTGGTTCTCGAAGCTCGACACACTGAGCGGCAGATTCATAAAGTGCGCCGTCGATGATGTGTGCCCAGTGGACCAGAGACTTGAGCGGATCGGCATTGAAACCAAACCGGGCACTCGCGACGTCGGCAATGAACTCGGTGCAAGACTTGCGGCTCGCATCGAGAAATTTTTGGCCTGACGTGTCTGCCCGGAAATGTGCTTCGTCTTCAGGAGTCAGAAATGCCGACTCGTGATGGTCAAACCACCAGGTGAGCCGGTCTGAGGCCGCATACTTGAAATCGACGATCGCGTTTTCGTCGCCATCAAACATCTCCATATCGAAGAGAGTGCCCGGGCGGTGCAGCAGCCCTCTAAACTCCACGTCGGCGTCTGGATGAATTCTCTCTTTGTAAAAGCGCGTAAACGTTGCGGCTGAGGCAACTCCGTCGAAGCAGTGGCCGTGGTAAAGCAAACGAAGTTTCATTGGATATGAGTGGCGAGTCCCCGATCAGGTTTGAATTAAAGCTGGCAATCTTAACAACGAAAGCGGCGTTGGCAAAGGCGTCAGGCGATGTGCTTGCTCGCTGTTTTCGTTCGGAGCAAGAATTTCACGCAAAGACGCAAAGGGGCAAAGACGCAAAGTCTAATACATCTTCTC
>JBOGOU010000416.1:0-3336 GCA_050748205.1 Pyrinomonadaceae bacterium
GGTCTCACCTTGTTCCGTCTTGGTCATGTTCATGATTACGACATGAGTGTGGAGCTGCGGCGCGGCATATCCGTTTTCATGATCTGGCCGCGCCGCCGTGTGCTCGAATTGCGCCGCGATCATCTTGCCTGTGGTGATCGCTGGTTTGTTTCCGCCTCCTCGCGCTTGCATATAGGTCTCGAATACTTCGAGGGCTTTCTCCACGCTCTCCCGGTGCGCGATTCTTACTCGTTCGTCGTCGCCAACGAGTGCGGCCAATGAAACTGATTTAGGCGCGCTGAAGGTCGCATCCCAACCGGCTCGATGTTCACTTGTCGTGATTTCTTCACCGTAGTTGTTCACTGCTTCCCGCGAAGGAACAAAGCGAATGAGTTGCTCACCTGAGTGCGGGTCTTGCCCGGCAACAAGCCGCGCATATTGCTCGCTAGTGACTTCTCCCTTCAGTCCCCATTCCTCGGCCAAACGGCCTGACCAGTTCCCGTTTACTTCTCCCCTTTCGCTGTAGTAGTCCTCTTTCTTGTTGTTGTAGTCCTGTTGGTAATAGGTCTCGGCTTGGCCCGCTGACAGCGCATTGCTCATCGTCATCATGGCCGCACCTCAAAAGCCAATATCGATGTCATCGATCATCTCCGATGTGATCTCGGCAGTGTGTTTCCCGTTCCCATTACCGTTGCCGTTGCCAATCGAAGCGCCGGCCACAAGCTGGAGCGCCTTTTCCTTTACCGCTTTCTGAATGACCGGCTTGCGTGGGCGTGGTATGAACGACGGTGCAACCTGCTGACGATCTATCGGTTCAATGCGAAACGGCACGACTGAATCAGAGTATTTCCAGTATCCATGAAGATTCGGCAACGCCATGATCTGCTCTTTGCTGACGACTGAGCGGCGCTCGGTGAATGTCGAGTAATTGATTGAGTCTCTGCCGTTCGCTTGTACTGTCGCGGTTGTGCCAATTCGTGGTCGCTCTTTCTCTTCCTCTCCAATCATTTCGGAAACCCAGCGGGCAGATTCCGGTTCATTGCAGCGAAAGAGAACCTTTGTGTGAGACGAGGCAAGCATTGTGGCCGCGCCTTGACCATAGTGCTCCTCGAACTGCGCCTTGTTCTGAGTCCCGAGCACCATCTTGACTCCATACTTTCGGCCCTCAACGATTGTGGTTGAGAGAGCTGGCAGGTGTTTCAGCGCGTGCACTTCATCAACAACCATCCAGCACGGGTTTTCTCCGCCGGAGTCACTTGTCAGCAATCTTTTCATCAGGATGTTGAGCCATGCCGCGTGCAACCGTCTCAATGCGTCTCGTGTGTCCTGCCTGGAGGTGATGAAGATCCATCCTTTGCGCTTCTCGGCCCACTTCGTCAGACTCACGTCTCGCTCGCATTGATCTCTAGGCGGCAATAGCTTCAACGACTCGCCGATCTCTGAAAGCGTTGCCAATACCCCGCCGCGCTGTCCCTTCGCACCGTGATCTATGTAGTGAGCGTGCTCAGTTTTAGAGACGATCTCATCTATCAGCTTGTCGTCCTTGAGCATTTCCACAATGCTCGCCGCATCTGGTTTGAACTCCAGCATTCGCGCAAAAACGTTCCGAGCAGCATTAACGAAGAACTCACTATTCGATCCCGTCTGTTGGCGAGTCGGAAAGAAGCTCTCAGCAATGAATTGACGATCAGTGGCACTCGTCGCGGCGCTGTCATGGTCTACCTCAAGCGTCGGTGACCAGTAAGGGAAACGTCTGTCAAGCGGATTCAAAACGATGTCGTGTTCTTGATCGAAATGGTTTTCGATGAACTCACCAGCTGGGTCATAACAGATGACCGCTTCGCTGGGTTCGCGGCGCGCAATCTGCTTCAATAGTTGGTGGATGATCTGGCTCTTGCCGGTGCCTGGATCGCCGAGTAAGAGAAGCCCTTCGTTCTCTTCCGCGCGGGGAACTCGAAGCTGGTAAGAACGGAGCCCTAAGATTTGAAACAATAGATCGATCATGACGCCCTCCCTTGTGCGTAGACTGTAATGCCGTAGCCAGTGTCGCTTTGGTGGTCGCGCTCGTAGCGCTTTGGTCCAACCTCGCGCGTGCCGCGAATCGCCTGGCCCTTCAGATATCGACTTTGCGCAAGTGCATCCACACTCCCCATTGCGAACGTTCCAATAAAGAAAATCAGCAATGCGCCAAGCCATGCGGGACGCCAGATGTCCGGTATGCTTTGGTCCGCGTAGATCAATTCACGTAGCCACTTGTAAGCCTCAGCATCGGCGGCGATCCCATCCTTCCAAACAAGCGCCTTAATCCCACTACCCAACCTCGGCCGAAACTCTGGACGGTGGTTCTTGTCAAAGACGATTCTTCGTTCTTCGTCTAAGACCGGCTCGACGTTGTTGTCCACTGCCGCGCCCTGCACGTCCTTCTTCGTGTTCGGGTCGGTGACAATGGTCGCGAGCGTGGTGTAGCGCGAGTGCGAGTTCGTGAGATAACTGCGCCAAGTGCTCTTAGCGTATTGCTTGAAGTAGATGCGTTGCAGCGGTGTCAGATCAGGACTGACCCAATACCGATGAATTCCATAGCCGCTCGCTCCCGCGATTAGAAACATCAGCACCGCATAGGCACTGATTCGCCGGGCCGCATTCTTCGAACGAGTGCGGCCTTCCTCTGTCAAAAATCCTAGACTCGTTTTCATCGCAAACCTCTCCCTTTCCCCTCAGAGGGGATTTTTCAAAATGTTGTTGGTGACGGAGACGGAAAGGCAGGCCCAGATCAAGCCACGTCGTGCAAGAGTTTGGGTGACGCTCAAAACACCGAATCCGTTACTGTATGTAGACGGGAGAAACCGCTTGGCATTCCACTTGGCTTTGGCTTTCTTTCGAGAAATCGCTCTGGATTTCCCGTGTTTTGCCGTTCTCTCCCATCCCTTACGAAACCCTCGCGAACTTCATCTATCTGAAGACGCTCTTAAGCAAAGACTGGGCCACAGCCGTGGTCTGTCGATTGCTAATGCGCAAACAGGAAAACTGCTCGCGTTCATATTGGTTCCGACTGACTGAGAGTTGGTTGAAAGGTGGGCGTGTGCTCATGAGTGTGTTGTAGGACACAACAACGTATGGACCACACAACATGCAGCCTTATCTATCGGAGATCAATCACTTACGCGGAAACGTGGAGAGTGTGTATAAATCGAGTGGTCAGGTCGATGGGCCGTGGAGCGTCACCCTGTTGTAAAACACCACACCTAAAGTGCATGTAAAACACAACACCTAGCTCGGCAGCTGACGCCAAAGGCGTCACCCTTGTGGACAAAAGGTTACACCCTCCGGCTAACGCTTTCGCTCCCTTCTGAATGTCCG
>JBOGOU010000417.1:0-2275 GCA_050748205.1 Pyrinomonadaceae bacterium
CTCTCAATGTGCGACGTTACGGGTAATATCATTGCTTGAGTGTGGCCAATCTCGACGACAAGCTGAAGCATGTCGGACATTTGGTTCGCGTTTCCTCCGGTAAAAGCCCACAGACGAAGCGCCTTAAATTTGATTAATCCATGACAAGAGAAAACCTTCTATTTGCCGTCATCGGTCTGTTACTCGGTTTCATCGTCGGGTTCATTTTTGCAAGCACGATGAGTCAACGCCAAACGGCGTCAACTGCTGTCTCGCAGAACCTTCCATCCAACCATCCTCAGATTCAGTCAAACGGGTCGCAAAATCCTCAACAAGTGTTTGCCGACGTACAGGCTGCGATCAAGAAAGCCCGTAGCGAGCCGGACAACTACGATGCGCAAATGAAGGCTGCGGAGCTTTACTACCAAATCCAACGTTACGATCAGGCAATCGAATTCCTGCTGAAAGCAAACCAACTTAAGCCGGACAGCTACGACGCGGTGCTGGCCCTGGGTCAGGTGAATGTCGACGCAGCACACTATGATCAGGCGGAGAAGTGGTTGAAAGCGGCGCTGCTTAAGAAGCCTGAGGATGTGAGAGTGCTGGCGAGTTTGACTTTTGCTTTGCTTCAGAAAGGCGATGTTGCCGCCGCCACAAAAGCCATCGCCACTCTGGAGAAGGTGGATCCTAAAAACGAAGACCTACCGCAGTTTCGCGACAAGTTAGAAAGCCTAAAATCGAAATAGTGGCACAGACTTTAGTCTGTGACGCGGTGAGCCAGATCCAAATCAGATCATTTTCCATTTATCATTTGACATTTTCATTTTTGATCTGTGCCCCAAGGAGACTCTTCGTTGCGAAGAACCCCGGCCGCAACAATTCAAAATGACACCTGAAAAATATGGAGAATGACAAATGGAAATTGGATCCGTTCCTCTGTGCAACCAGGTAATCGCGCTGACACACAGACTGAAGTCTGTGCCACTATGGCTCAATGGACATTCGGGTGACGTCAGCCATCCGAATCCTTTCAATCTTGCCCTCTTTGCCTACAACAACAATTTGATTGTTCTCGACTGTCACCCGCCGAATGGTGCTCATGAAGTGTTCCACGCGTGTGCCATCTAGCATCTCGATGATCAAGCGCGGACCAGTTTGCGGCTCTGGCTCGGGGGGAGGTGCTACCGGTCTGCTCGTCGCGGCCCGTTTCCCCGTTCGCCGGCCCGCAGGCTTAGGCTCTGGGTCTGCAACCGCCTCTTTATTTTCATTTTCAGTTGTGGCAGCGGTTTCGTCCCTCCTGACAGACCGCGCGGGAGATCTCCGGCGGCCCGCAGGTACGCGTATCGTTCTGCGAGGCGCCGGTGCCGTAGGTTTCTCTTCGGCAACCCGTTCCGGAACCTCGGGCGTAGGCGACTCAGCGGGAGTTGGCTCCGGGGTCGGGGCGGCGGCGGCTATCTCCGCGGGAGTTGGTTGCGGTTCGGCAATGCGCGCCCCCACCGAAGAAACGCGCCTGCCCTTACCACGCGAACTAAGAGTAGGCGTTGAAGAGTCTAATGTTGGCCTCTCGGCACTAGCCAAAAAAGCTTCACCTGAAATAGGCTCAAACGATCCGCCCAGCCTGATGTGATAGATCCCTTCATCGTCGTTGGGGCTGCGCGCCTCGACCCGCAGAATTAGATCTTCCCGTTTTCGCAGATAAATCGACTTGGTAACCGGCTCAGCGCTTTCGGCGTAAAGGGTGAATTTCAACAGAGGTCGCAAGCCACCAGCGGTGAAGACATCAACATCGCCATTAAGATTATTGCTCTTAACGGTAATCAAAACGTCTCCCGGCGTTCCACTGAACGCATAGAAATGATCCGTGAGGCGGGAGTCGCCCAGATCTCTCGCGGCAATGCTACCTACGACTTCGTTGGTCCGCACTGGAGAAGGAGAGCTCAGGTCTACTGACTGGCCGAAGCTTGTGGTCGCTGCCAGACAAAAGAAAAAAATCAGGCCGCCTGAATAAATACCACGCTGCACGAGTTTCAGAGCAACCAGCATTTTGAAAACTTTCCAGCTTCTTAACGGACTGCCAATGGCTGAGATGCCCCGCGGCATCAGCTTTCGATTGGTTGCCCAAGAATATCAGATTTGGCGCGTGAATCGAATGGAGCGCACGCCTTCATGGTGTCCTAATCTCAGTTTCTTCACCTGCGCACGCGTGGGTCTACTAAGACAAGTCTTTGGGTGACACAGCGCGGCCTCCGCCGTAAATCAGGGTAGTTTCACGCAAAGACGCAAAGGGGCAAAGACG
>JBOGOU010000418.1:0-2400 GCA_050748205.1 Pyrinomonadaceae bacterium
CCTTGATAGCCCCTAGCAACCTGACGGTAACTGGCAACTTGATTTCGCCTAAAATCGGCCCATCGGGAACGCAGCAACATACGCTGCCTGTTGTAACCTCTGATACGATTGCGCTTGTTGCCGCCACTCAGACGCTTACGAACAAGACGCTGACCAATCCAACGATTAGCGGGAGCCTGACGGCGGGGAATATCAACAACGTGTTTTATGTGGATGGGTCAACGTATCCATGCTCAGACACCGGAATCAATGCGGCAATTGCCGCAGCGATTGCTTTCGGTGGAGCAGAGGTGGACGCACGCGGTTGTACTACGCTTTCTTCGTGGACTTCTGAGATAGGCGTTGGGAATGCTGCCGGAGTGGCTGTCACTTTGCGTTTGCCCCCAGTTGGTGATTGGCAATGTGGAGTGACGGCTGGGGCCGGAAAGATGTGCCTGAAAGTATTCAACAACTCATCTGTTATCGGTACCAGTCCGATCTACGGAGGATTCCAAAAATCATTACAGATTCGTCCCTTGAGCAATGCCACTAACGTAGACGCCCTTTGTGGAAACGATACGTCAGTGGCCAATGCACATATTCGCATGGAAGGCTTTTTCTGCGATCTATTCTCCACGACAGCAACGATGCAGAAAGCAGTAGGATACTTCAGCGGGCTGGGCGATGGCGCGTACGTCGGTCACATGACATTCGCAAACCTAAGCAGTACGAACGCGACTAAAGTCCTGTGGGTCAATGATGCTTGTTGCTCCTCGACCTTTGAAACCATAGTTGCCGATGCTTTCTCTGTGGTGGGTGTCACACCCTGTTGGTTTGGCAACGGAACGACTGGGCCGAACCTGAATATCAAGATTGACGGTATTGCCTGCGTGCACCCTGGAGATGGGGCAAGCAACCTAGTAAACGAGCAGAAAGACCAATACGGAACAAATGTTTTCAAGAACGTATATATGGAGATGGGAACAGGGACCGACACGACTACGCCGTGGATTTCGGTTCGGGCGTTCGGTACTCCAAAAGCAGCGGATTATTTCATTGGCGTGAACGCCGGAGGTGACATCGCCTCTTCGACACGCTACGTCATGGACATCGCTTCGAGTTCCCACGTTATCATTGCTGCTCTAAAGCAAGGAAACATCAGCACGAACCTAATCAACGACCACAATGGGGGCGGAACTCTTATCACGGCGGCAGTTGATACTTCTATTGGAGGTTATAGTACTGAGAGACAGATTTTTGGTCCTGGTACGTTGCTTTCGGGTGCAGCGGGTGGCACAGATGTCGGTTCTACATCTATCCCATTTGGAAATATATGGCTCGGTACAGCGGCAACGAACAACTTCAAGTTCCAACCAGCAGCGACGGCGGCGGCTCGCATCATCGAACTGACTGATTCAGACTTAGCGTTCGGCCGGGGCATGGTCACATCTACCTATACAAACGCGACCACCACAGCCTCGAACGTCACTGGCCTTTCTTTCGCGGTTCTCGCCAACCGCAACTACACAATGGCCTGTCACCTGTACTATCAGGGATCGGTCGGTACGGCTGGACTGGATATTACCATCACTGGACCAGCGGCTCCGACTTCTGTCTTCTATTCATACGATGAAGATGCAACTTCCACGACATTCGCTGACAGCGTGGCGAACGCCTTCTCGACAAAACTTGTCGGTGCCGCAGCCGTAACCGCGACCACGAATCTTCATGCTACGGTGACGATGGGCCTACGCAACGGAGCGAACGCTGGAACGGTACAGGTGCAGGGTTCGGCGACTGGCGCGGGAACAGTGACAGTCCAAGCGGGGTCTTTCTGCACACTGCAATGATTGCGGCGGCGTGGGCAATTAGGAGGAGAAAATGATTGCATGGCTCAAAAAGTACAGTGTGTTCCTGGCCTGGGGTGGGTATGTTGGCCTTGCGGTGGCGGCCTTCTTCGCCCCTTGGGGATTGCGGGCGCTGATTTTCGCGTCCGGCTTGGCGGTAGCCGTGGCGCGTCAGGTGAACGGTAAACCGTGATTGCTACCAGGCAATTCCGCTCCTGCGACGTATGTCGGTTGCTGGACTTCGACTGCACCCCGAAGCTGTGCGGCTATTGTCCATTGTGCTCAGCTTGGATTTGCGAGGATTGCCAGCCTAAGTGGCCAAGGCGCGTACAAGCTGCCATCAAGCGCCGCTTGGAATCCGGGTATAATGGAACTTCAGACTATCCAGAGATGATACAGAGACAACTGGATGAACAACAGAGAAAGGAGATACGACCCTGAGCGAGAGAGACCAAGTAATTAGTTTTCTGTTCCAAGCCTGCGACGCCAAGGAACGGACCATAGAAGGCTTGCGCCAGCAGGTTGCCGACTTGCAGCGCCAGCTTGCTGAGGCGAAGTCCGGTGTGTTGCCTGT
>JBOGOU010000419.1:0-13144 GCA_050748205.1 Pyrinomonadaceae bacterium
GTCTAATACGTCTTCCTCTTTGCGTCTTTGCCCCTTTGCGTCTTTGCGTAAAACTACACTGATCTTTGCGGTTTTAGCTGCGCCGTGCGATCTAGCGATTAAGTAAGCGTTTGAGCCACCCTGAGAACCACCTCAGGGCTGTGCGAAAAAATCCGTGCTTCGGAGGAGGTTCGCCCGAGGTAACCCGTGCTTCGGCTTCCAGGGCTGTAAAAAACTGCGAAGACATCATCTTCGCGGTCGCCTGAATCATCCGCTGACCCACGCTAGCAATGGTCCCGCCTACCTGAAGCTCGCCGGTGTATTTGATAATCGTTGAATCATCCTGCGCTTCGAGATCAAGATTTCCGGAGCCTTTCACAAAACCCGGGCCACCTTTGCCTTCCACAACTATGCGGTAGTGTTCCGGCGGCCGCATATATTCGAGCTTCACTGTGCCGGTGAAGACTCCTTTGATCGTGCCGATGCCAGCCCGGATGGTGGCGGAGTAGGTATCCTCGGCGACCTTCTCAAGACGCTCGCATCCCGGAATGCAACGTTGCAAACCTTCTGGATTGGTGAGGCATTGGAAGACACGTTCTCGCGGCGCTTGAATCTGGTGTGTACCTTCAATCTTCATACCTTCAATGTGCTCGCGAAACCGCCCTCTTGATCGCACGTCGCGTGTAAACCTGTGCAAGATGGCAACGATATTCGGCCGATGCATAAAGATCCGAATTAGCGTCGATACCGTCGCAGGCATGGGACGATGCGGCAGCTATTGTCGACTCGTCGAGTTGCTTGCCAACCATTGCCGATTCAACACCTGCGGCGCGATAGGCTTTCGAGGCCACACCAGTGATCCCGACGCCCGAAGACTCGCATGCGCCGGCAGCCCCCAAACCGAGCGCTACGGCAACACCCACCACGGCAAATCCAGACGCGGGATGAGGGACCTTTGTATAAGCGTGACCAAAGCGACCTTGCGGTTTGGTAATACGAATCTCGCGCAGAATTTCGCCAGGTTGCAAGGCAGTGGTGAGAAAGTCGACGAAGAAGTCGGCGGCGTTTATTGCTCGTTCGCCAGTTTTACCTACCGCGATCAACTCAGCGCTTAGGGCGATGATCGCGGCGGGCCAATCACCCGCCGGATCGGAGTGCGCAAGACTTCCGCCAATCGTGCCCTTATTTCGCACCTGCATGTCACCAATCTGGGCCGCACATTCAGGTAACAGCGGACAATTCTTTTTGAGAGCTGCGGAAGACTCGAGTTCGTAGTGAGTGGTCATGGCGCCAATCAAGATCTTGTCGCCTTGCTCTCGAATGTATGAAAGGTCTTTTATGCGACCAATGTCTACCAGCAAGCCTGGTTGCGCCAGCCGCAACTTCATCGCGGGAATCAGACTATGCCCGCCCGCGAGTATCTTTGCGTCATCTGGATGCTGGGCGAGAAGATTGATCGCTTCGTCAAGCGTCTTTGGCGCCTGGTAGTCAAATTGAGCGGGAATCATCAGTTATCCTCCAACTAAAGGTGCCAGGTGTCGGGTGACAGGTGACAGGTGCCAGGTTTCGGGTGACAGGTGACAGGTGCCAGGTACCGGGTATCGGGTATCGGGTATCGGGTATGGGTATCGGGTATCGGGTATCGCGTGCCCGGCGTCGGCGGCCAAGTAAGTGGTATCTCGTGTCAGTTCCGACCGACACCTGACACCCGACACCTGACACCCGACACCTGACACCCGACACCTGACACCCGACACCTGACACCCGACACCTGACACCTGACACCCGACACCCGACACCCGACACCTGTCACCCAGTTAGTTCTGCCGACTAATAATCTTCCAAATCGTCTCCGGTTTTACCGGCATATCCAAATGCTTCACACCGTATGGCGCCAGGGCATCGACTATTGCTCCCACTATCGCGGGTGTGGAGCCGATCGTGCCAGCTTCGCCCACACCCTTCACACCCAAAGGATTCACGGGCGAGGGCGTTTCCGTGCGGTCCAGTTCGAGCGGCGGAATGTGAGCTGCTCTGGGTATTGCATAGTCCATCAGTGTTCCGGTTACCAGTTGACCTTGCTCGTCGTAAACCACTTCCTCGTACAGAGCTTGACCGATTGACTGGACAATGCCTCCCTGAATCTGGCCGTCCACAAGCATGGGATTTATTACTTTGCCGCAATCGTCCACAGCGACATAGCGCAGAAACTGCAACGCTCCTGTTTCGCGGTCGATCTCCACTGCGACAATGTGGGTCCCGAACGGAAACGTAAAATTCTTGGGCTCGAAAAAGTACGTGGCGGAAAGGCCCGGTTCCGTATCAGGCGGCAACTCCTTCGCCAGGTGCGCCGCCAGCGCAATGTCCTGAATCGTGAGGCTCGTCTTACCATTAGTCTGAGGCTCGGGGAGTGCTGCACCTGGAGCTTCTCCCACGGGAACGACCGGATCAGATGATCCGGCCGCTGTTGCTTTGGCCGCCACGATTGAATACCGCCCGCTTTCGAAAGCTAAGCTTGCGGCGTCGGACTTCAGCATATGAGCGGCTATTTTTTGCGCCTTCTCCTTTAACTTTTGGATCGCAACCAGCACGGCGGTGCCCCCAACAGCCGTGGCGCGGCTGCCGAAAGTGCCGATTCCGTACTGCACAATCCCCGTGTCGCCGTGAATCACAGTAACGTCATTCAAGTCCACGCCTAACTCGTCGGCCGCAATTTGCGCGAACGAAGTCTCCTGTCCCTGGCCGTGAGGCGAGGCGCCGGTCAAGACAGTTACTTTGCCAGTGGGTTCGATCCGCACAGTCGCACTTTCCCAACCACCTGCAGGCATCGCCTGGGACGGACCAAGTGCGCAAATCTCCACGTACGTCGAGATTCCAATACCAATCAGCTTGCCTTGTTCGCGTTGTTTTTTTTGTTCTTCCCGCAGCTTTGCGTAACCGATCATTTCCTGGGCCTTGTTGAGAGCGGTTTCGTAATCACCGCTGTCATAATCCAGCCCGGTCGCTGTGTGAAACGGAAACTCATTTGCGGCGGGGAAGTTTCGTCGTCTAACTTCTGCCGGATCGATTCCTAATTCCGCGGCCACAAGATCCAGCGCGCGCTCCACAACGTAGGTTGCTTCCGGCCGGCCCGCGCCTCGATATGCGTCTGTGGCCATCTTGTTCGTAAAGCAACCCGTGACATTGATTTGGATCGCCGGAATCTTGTAGGCGCCCGAGAGCATTAAGCCGGTCAGGGTCGGGATCGCGGGTGTCAGCAATTGATGATAAGCGCCGAGGTCAGCGAAGACGTTGTAGCGCAAACCAGTTAGCGTGCCATCGTTTTTACACCCGATCTCGATGTACCCGACCTGCCCGCGACCATGAATTGTCGCCTGCATATTCTCGCGCCGGGTCTCGATCCACTTCACAGGCTTGCCTAGTTGCACGGCAATCCAGCCCAGCAGGGCCTCTTCCGCGTAAACATTTAGCTTCGAACCGAAGCCCCCGCCAACCTCCGGAGTTATTACCCGCAACTTGTTTTCTGGAAACCCGATCATCAATGCCAATTGTGTTCGCAGAAGATGAGGAATCTGAGTAGAGGACCAGATTGTCAGTTCACCTTCGCCGGGAAAGAATCGCGCTAACACACCCCGACCTTCCATGGCAACCGGCGCAAGCCTCTGATGAATGACACGCTGTTTGATTATGCGGTCGGCTGAGGCCAGGGCAGCCTCAATGTCTCCTTCGCCGGCTGTCAATTTGTAGGCAATGTTGTCGCCAAAATTGTCGTAAATAACCGGGCCGCCTTTCGCAGCTTCTTCCACGTCAACAACTGCGGGAAGTTCGTCGTAGTCAACCGTGACCAGTTCAACGGCATCGCGTGCGACGTAACGGTCGGTGGCGACGACAGCGGCAATAGGTTGGCCGACGAAGTAGACTTTGTCCCGCGCGAGCACTCGATAGTCTGGCACCTTCAGCTCAGGCAACGCGCTGGCGCAAGGCACTGGCCCGATCTTGTCCGCGACATCCTTGCCCGTATAGATTGCTATGACGCCCGGCGCATTTAGAGCTTCAGTCGTGTCAATGTTATTGATGCGTGCGTGAGCGTAGACTGAGCGGACGAATGAGACGTGCAGAGTGTCGGGGAGCTTAATATCATCGACGTAGTGGGCGAGGCCTCGTATCAGTCGCGGGTCTTCCGTTCGTTTGACTCTTTGTCCGACATATTTGTTGGGCATGGCAAACCTCTAAAAAAGTGACCATCAAATTGAATTACCCGGCTGCTTTCTTGGCAGCATATTCCACCGCTTCCACGATGTGCTGGTAGCCGGTGCAACGGCAGAGATTACCGTCGAGACCGTGACGAATTTCGTCCTGCGTAGGGTTCGGATTGCGGTCGAGAATCTGCGTCCCGGCGATAATCATCCCAGGTGTGCAGTAACCACACTGCAGGCCGTGTTTCTCCCAGAATCCTTCCTGGACCGGATGCAGTTCGCCGTTTTTAGCCAAACCCTCAATTGTCGTGATGCTCGAACCATTTGCCTGAACGGCGAACATTGTGCACGACTTAACGGCCTGACCATCCAGGAGTATGGTACACGCGCCGCAAAGCGAGGTTTCACAACCGATGTGGGTTCCCGTAAGACCCAGGACGTCTCGTAAATAGTGCACGAGCAGGAGACGCGGCTCGACCTCGTTTTGGTGGGTGACACCATTGACGTCTATGCTGATAGCCTGATTCATAAGCTACCTCACTTTTGGAATTGTTTAGGAAGGTGAAATATTGCTGCTGGAGTTTCTATGCTAGTTCAGAATGAAAGTCAACTATGCCTTCGCGGTTTTCGTGCGAAGCTGCTCCCGGCGCTTGAGTGTCTTGGCGATGTACTCAGCAGCATCCGGAGTTTGGCAAGAGGTATCACCGTGATCAACCTCCACCTTACCAATTTTCCCGGCAACCCCCAGCGCTTTTGCTTGTAGACGAGTGTTGCGAACTCCGATGGCAATCAGGGCGGAGTTCATCGCATGACGAACGCGGTTCTTGCTTGCATGAATGGTTTTCTGAATTGTGGCGAGGTAGGGCTCAAAATAACTGTCCGGCAATTTGTCTTGGGAGGCGATTCGACCGAGCACCTGCCAGCCGGCGCTGCCGATCCACTCATCGGTTGATTTTGTCCACTGCTCAGCTTTCTTTTGGGCTGAGGAGGCCTTGGCAACGACGCCGGCAAACGCATCCGTCAGCACATAGTTCGAGAGATCCTTTGCCCACAGATCGATCTCTTTATTAGTCATTTTTTCTGGATCGGCGATCATCGTTGCAAGTACCCGCGCGTCATGAACACCGGATGACCAAAGCTGTCGAGCCAGATCGTGATCGGTCTTTATTTTTTTCTGCAGCTTGGCCAGGCTTGCGCAGCTTACGCCATATTGCTTATCGGCCACTCCCTGGTCATGACAATGAATAGCGATCCACGAAACAACACGAAGTATCACTAAAATTCTTCGTGTCCGTTCGTGTAGTTTCGTGGATCGATTTTCTCGCCAAGCCAACTCTCAAAAACTAGAAAAGTACGCGGCGCGTGGTGGCAGTTGCTACACGGTGGCTTTATGAATTTCCCTCTTGAGCCGGTGGATAGTGCGTCTGACGACTTTGAGCTGCGCGTGGTCGTGCGCCGATAAAGCTTCCTCTCGTTTTTTCTTCAATTCACGAATACGCGCCTTAATCGCGGCCTTGTCGACTCCGACGACGTCGTGGTGCTCATGCTGAATACCCAGGGCCTTTGAAATGGCAACGATCAGGTGTTCCTTGTTCAGTTGAGTGTAGCCCTGCACCGCTTCGTGTTCGATACCCTTGGCGATCTCTCGAAGCTCCACTACGGTCTTGTGTTTCAGTTGTTCAAAGGTGTAGTTCATTACGAGATTCTCCTGTTTATGCTAAATTGCGTGAGTTCCCGGGATTTGGAGTGCGCCGGCAGAGCGAAGCGGCGACGGCGCTTTGCATTTTATATCGAGACTCGCTTGCGATAGTCGATCCCATCCACAGCGGTGTCGCGCTGCGCTTGCCACCGCACTCCATAAGAGTAGCTACTCAAGACAACCGCCCAGAGCGGACCGAATTTTCCAAATGAGCCTGTAAGAATAGGGCTCAGCTCGATCCGATTTCAAGAGGAAAGGATCTGTCTCAGATGGTTCTTCAAATGCGCAACATAGTCACGCATAAAATACTCGAGCGTGACGGAGTCTTTTTGGGCAACACTCTGCCAGGCGATCTGATCAAGATTGTGTTTCATGCGCTGTTTAGTTCGCGTCGCTTCAGGGGCCAGCGACATCAGATGTAACACATGTAAATTGTAGTGTCTCCACAACTGAACGAGTTGCTGCCATGGTTCCTGATTGTATCCCTGAACTCTCACCCATTCCTCCTGGCTGTATCCGGGGAAGACAAGGTCGTCGCTAAACTGCGCGAGAACAAAACGCTGATGGTTATTGGCGGCAGAATCGATTAGGTGACCGATAATCTCCTTAGGGGACCATTTGCCTTCTGATCTGGGGATTTGGCTCTGCTGTTCGGAAATCGAGAGCAGCCGTTTTCCCGCATCCTCAATCGTTTCTCGGAAATCGTCAAGAAAATCCTGCATGTGGTCTCTCAAAGCACTCTTAATTAATGGCGTTCCAAAGCTTTCCGGTCCCAGCTCGCGAGCTTAGCACCAGCCTCATAACTACTTTGTAGAAACTGAAACAAGTCCTGGCTGGGTGAGGGAGAGCGACGTACGTCGTCGTACATAAGTACGAACTCGTTGAGCTGCCCGCTGTAGAAGCCAGGCTGAACCGGTTCCTTTTCCAGACCCGGAGGCACTGGAGCGGTATAAGAATAGAACGCCGGTCCGGTGAATCCAGCTCCGGGCCAAAATCCGGCGCTAATACATTCATGTGAGTAAGCCTCGCGCGTAATCAAGTCTGCTCCGGGTCGTTCGGGGGCGGGACGTCCCGAAAAGCGCGTGACTGCCAGATCGAAACTGCCCCAATAAAAGTTGATGGGACTACACTTGCCGATGAAGCGCCCACGAAATCTCTCGAAGACCATGGCTGTCTCCGCGAGAATACGCCAGAACCTGTTTGCATATTCTGGATCGTAGGAAGCGTGCTCAG
This sequence comes from Pyrinomonadaceae bacterium, assembly GCA_050748205.1. Classification (GTDB taxonomy): domain Bacteria; phylum Acidobacteriota; class Blastocatellia; order Pyrinomonadales; family Pyrinomonadaceae; genus PSRF01. Next base: position 7,108 of record JBOGOU010000419.1, read on the forward strand.
TGTCTTTCTCAAATGGTATCGGATTCGGAACCTCCTGCGGCTTCGTGAAAATGGACACTGAGATTCCCATTGCTGCGAGTGTCGACATTAGTTCCTGGTAAAAGTCGGCAACGGAACGCTGGGTGAGCGGCAGGCTACGCGTTAACTTATCACTGGTCTTTATGATTAGTTTATGTTCGAGGAAATCAAACTCAATCTCGACGAGCTTGTCACGGTAAGGCATTGCTGTCGTTGTGAGTCCGGTAGCAGAGAGGTGAAGCGCGCAATGCCACCAATGGTTAACTGGCGGGGCGAGGGTCAGACGAATCTTACCGACGATTTGCGTCCACATGTGCAGCGTCGTATAAGTCTCTTGCCAAGCTGCGAGCGGCAAATCGGGCCAAGGCAAACTGGAAACATCAACAGCCGGGGTCGCATCCATCACCGATCTCCTTTACGTTTGGCGAAATTCCGGGGTCCTAAGATAATAACTCGAAAACCAGCGAAACAAACGACTCAGCCAAGCCTCGTCGCGGACTTTTTCTCAAGGACAACAAGGCAGAAGCGGGTCGGGTTAGCGAAGAGGATTGGGCGAGGATCGACGCGCTTCTGCACGCTTCATGGCAGGCCCTAAAAAGAACTTTGAAAGCGTAGTATCACCTCAGTTGTCCTTTTTCATTGACCGGGTTGCTCGCGCGGCCTCCCTGCGAATCCGTCCGCATGCAACGAACGATCCGATTACGGAAACAAACACGAGCACTTTAAACAAAACCAGAAGCCAGCCCGAGAGCTTGTCTGAACAAGTGTAACGTTGCCTCCAACCGATGGTCTCGGTGAATTTGATTGCCGGGATGGAATCGAAGAGGTGCCAAAGATATAAATCCGCATATCTCGTGGCGCATCCCTCCGTAAAGGGAACACTCGGTTGAATGTCTACTTTTCCGATCCGCTCGAACCCGCAGGAAAATCCTCCGAAAACCACAACGGCGAACCACGCCAGCGCAATGGACAGCAGACTCGGCCACTGAAATCCGTTCAACTGAACGTCTTTCAAGAATTGCTCATTTGTCATCAGACCAGCCAAAAGGATCAAAAGAACTGCCGCCATCCCCAGGAAGGTAAATCCCACCCAAACGCTCTGCCAGGCCAGCGCCCAGTTCAATACCGGTCCAACAAGCGCGATGCCGCTTAGAACCAAAAAACTAGCCAAGGAGTAGTACAACCCTTCAAGCAGCCGGCTAGCCTCGAGGAGACTTACGAGTCCGCGCAGAAAAGTAACCAGTGCTTTCCGCAGTGTCCGGACGACCTCTTTGACCCTTGGAGGAATTTGCATGATGTAATCTCCAGACTGCCAGCGCGAGGGTGAGCGGATGAAACTTGCACCGAGCTAGAGATTGACGCCAGTGAAATCTGGCTCGTCTCCCGGGACCTAATCTAGCCCCTTTTCCATTCGAAAGGCGGGAAGTGCTTGACCGTTAGGGAGCGGTATCGCAAAAGGCTCTGTCAATGTATATCCCATTGCTGAGTATAGTGGTTCACCGGGAAGCGTGGCCACGAGCTCGAGCCTTTTGAAGCCCGCATCTTTTGCCGCTGTCTCGCAGGCCTGAACGATCCGTCTACCTATTCCTCTGCGCGACCACAGCGGATGAACATAGAACGCTCGTATCCGCGCAGCGTCACTGGCCGGCCTAAGCACTTCATCGAGTTGATCTGGTTTCGCCTGATCCCCACCAAAAAGCGTCTTCCGTTTACTCCAGCCGCCGCAACCGACTATTTTTCCTTCAGCCTCAGCGACGAAATAGGTCTGATCCTTGATCAGCTGGCTGTCCACGCCGAATACATGAGCTAAAGCGTTTTCGATTTGACTTTGATTGTAATAGGGCAAGCTAAGCGCGTAGCTACGGCGCCCAGTAAACTGCCCCAGGGGAAGTGAATATGTACCTCGTCAGCTACGCCGTCTAGTTCACCGGGGAGATCCTCGACTGCTGCTTGTAAGAAAAGAGCATTAGGCAAGCCACCCTTCGCGGGCCTCCGATGGATCTTCTCGGAGATCTTCTCCAGAGGACGCGGGCTCGGATCGATCCCGATGTAAAACTTTTTCGGGTTGAGGCGTGCAGACTGGTATACAAAGAGCCCGTCTCCGGTCCCTATGTCGACAATTATTCCCTCGCCGGTAGGGAGCGATGAGTCCGTCGAACTGGCTTCTATCGATCTATCAGACGGTTCTACCACGAATTCTCTTTAACATGGTTCATTCCTTTCTAACACCGTTCAGGTGGACTTCCTTTTCAGCAAAGCTGAGAACAGTAACGATAAAACAAAACCGTAGCTAATACCAATCATCATCTGGAAGATGGGCTGGACGGGCAGGGAATACATCGCCTTGAGTCGCTCAAGCTGGGCTGAAATCTCCGCCTCCGGGTAACCTCCTGACGACATCTTGGTTCGTTCAAACTCCAACAATGTCGGCAGGAAGTCCGGGTTTATGATATTGCCGTACACGAAGAAAAAGAGAGTTGTCAGAGTAGTCTGTATTACGGCGATGAGCACGCCGGTTTTTACACCCTGACCAAAGGTGAGCCTTCCATTCAGTTCCTTGTTTCGCTTTTCTTTAATACCTAGAAACAAGGCGACGATCGGCACGAGAACACCACCGAGTCTGGTGTATTGGCCGATGTTATGCCTCGTGGTGTTGAAGCCAAGCGCGTGCTCGATCATCACGTACACAACCACGACTAGGCTGAAAATCAAACCATACTTAAGCTCTGTTTTCACTTCAATGTCTCCAGCTCTCGCCGTTTAGCTAATTTGAAATTCTCAAGGTTACGCGACCTTGGGGCGCGCGAACGCTACGGAACTTGGAGAGGTAGCGACTGGATGCTGGCATTCAATGTACGTCTTACCGTTCTCTTAGTTGATTGAGCATAACATCCGGTCGCTACCGCTTCCGGTTCCGTATTTGAGTGGCGCCAACCAATTGAACTCTCTTTGACCTGTGCGAATTAGGACTACTTGTTTTTGGCGTGTGACCTCTTGCTCTAGTGCAGCACGAACACACCTAAAGAAATAATCTGTCGGCGCAATTGTTGGAGATAAGACGCCTTAGCTTGGACAATTCGCCTCTTCAGCCGGATTTTGTTCAGTTCTAGTTACGGGAACGGCAATTGCCCCACAGGGCACGTCCGCATCGATCCACATGAGAAAAGGAGATCCAGGTTTGGCTAAAAGAATTCTCGCGATTGTACTTTCCGGAATATTGCTGTCCTTATCGGTCGGTTTCCAGACGGTTTCTGCACAGTCAGCACAAGATGATCAGCTTGCGCCAAAGGCCCGTGCCGATATCTCAAAGCTGGGTGTCGGCAAAAATGCTCGCGTTGAGGTCAAGCTACGCGACAATGCGAAGCTGAAAGGCTACATCAGCGACACAGGGCAGGATTCATTCACACTAACAGACTCAAAGACGGGCGCTCAACAGATGGTCGCCTACTCGGATGTGACGCGTGTTAAGAAGGCCGGAGGCGGTATCTCTAAGCGAACCTGGGTAACGCTTGCCGGTGTGGCTGCCGGAGCCGTGATCACATGGATTGTGGTTAAACCGGTGCTGTGTGACGGCGGAGCCCAGACTCGTGATCCCTGTTAATCTTTCCAGACATATGTTAAGTGGTTGCCATTCAGCGAGGCTTTCGGCCTTTGCCGATCTCCCGCAAGTAGTCGCCGGCGGCATCGATCAATTTTGTACCATAGCAAATATCCGTTCCCAGGGAGTTTTTTACGTGAAGAAATCTCTTCGCCATGGATTCTGTGTTGGCGTAGGCGAAGACAAGATACTCTCTACCCTTCTGAAAATAAAAACCTTCGCAGCTGTACTTGTTGTAAATGGTGTGAAGCACAATCTTTTTTCGCACAGGCCCTTTCCAAACGCGCGAAACTAAGAACGTGACAACTATCCTTGGCTCAGACTGGTCCGTATCCGGATCCAGGTAATCCACCTTTGCGACTGTTCCTCTGAAAGCCACCTGTGATTCCTTGAGAGCAGCTTTACCGCTTCGGCCAAGGCAACTGCAGGCCGCCGCCGGTGAAGACAGAATCAGGATTAAGGTCGCCAAGCTGAGGAGAATTGTCACTGACTTAAGCATGTTTTCCGTTCGGTCTCGAGCTTCGCTCGGGCAAGATGCTCCACCCCTAAAGTGTGCGGCTCATCAACACGTCGTTTTGTAAGTCTCGACCCAAGCGAAAAATGTGTTCTCCTACGTCCTGGAACTTCCACTTGCGATAGAAAGCTCGAGCGCGTCCATTATGTTCCCACACGCCAAGCCATAGCGTGCGATAGAGTTTGCGACGAGCTTCGTCGAGGCAGGCCTGCATGAGTCTTGCTGCAACGCCGCGACCGTGCCATTCCCCGGATACATAGAACCGCACCAGCTCGATGTTGTTTTCGTCTCCGACCTCTTTTGGCGACTCTCCGTCATGTAGCATGGCGTAGCCTACGGCAATTCCATCAATCTCGGCGATCAGAAATGTCGAAACAGGATCAGCCAGCTCTGAGGCTATCTGGTGGGGACTGAAGGAAGCCTCCAGATACGCAGCCATGTCTTCCGGGGTGTTATCAGCGGCAAAAGCGTCTGAGAATGTGCGTGTGCCAAGTTCAGCCAATAACAGTGCATCTGCTGTCGCGGCCTTCCGAATCCTGGGAGTAGACGTATCAGTCATGACGGAGTTTCTATTTCCTGATAGTAAGGATGCTTACGACCACCGCACGATAGAGACTGTGTGAAACCCAAAGGACCTTTCGGTAATTTGCAGGTCAGGAAGGTGGGCTTGCCCCCGCCTCAAGCTTGAAAACCACTCAGCTCAAAAGCAACCATTCAAGCTGAAAGATCCAACGGGCGACACATCATCATGGACAAAGGGCTCGTTTTCTCCTCCGTAGAAGACTTGAGTGATTTCTTGTGATGTGAAGGCTCATCAAAGTTGAGGCGGGGGCAAGCCCACCTTCCTGACCTGCAAATTACCGTAAGGTCCTTTGGGTTTTCACACAGTCCCGGTAGCCTCAGCCGAGAGCTCGTTTTGCGAGTTTCAGTTCGCTTTTTGGGCGCGAGTAAATTGCGACACTGTTCGACCGTTAGTCGATTCTTCGATGAGCTTACCTAACCGCTTGAGTCTTGTTTCCTCTTTCTTAGCACTCACCACCCACCAGCCGGCAGCTTTCCTGTAGGAGGGTGTTTGAGCCTGAAAGAAGTTCCATGCCACTTTGTTCTTTCTGAGCCTGGTTGCGTAGGGCTCCGGAAGTTTGTCGGCCCTCTGCTCATATGAATATATCCCCGATCGATTCTCCTTCCGTGCCTGAAATGCCCGCAGACCTGCTGGCTCCATGAGACCCTGCTTGCTAAGTTCCTCCGCCCGCTTTGTGTTGACCGAACTCCAAATGCTGCCAGGCTTTCGAGGTGAAAAACGGATCTTATAGCTCACATCGTCGATGCTTTTCCTTAGGCCATCAATCCAGCCAAAACAGAGCGCTTCATCTACCGAGTCCGGCCAGGTGATACTGGGCTTGCCTGAACTCTTCTTGTAGTAACCGACCCAGAGTTCCCGGTTGGAGTGATGATGTTTCGCCAGCCACTTACGAAAATCGTTAGGTGCGCGGAAGAAAGTAACCTTCATTTAGAAGTTTGCCGACCTTTCTATCTGACTAGACTCGCGTCGCGCGCAAAGCCCAACTCCTGGACGCTTCATATCCGACGCTCGTTTGCAAATCGCTCTGTCTTTTTCTGAATCTCCTGTACAAGTTTTCGCAACTTTTCCATATTCTTTTCTTTTCTGGCGTCCTGGCACTGCCGCCTAAGGGGCACCATCAATAATCGTAAACTTGATGTCTGAGCTGCTTTCGGCCAGCTTTTGATCTGAGTTGTTGTATGCTTCAACCTGCCAACGATAAGTGCCGTTTTGCAGCGGCTTATCAATACCAAACGAGGTCCCGTCGACGCGTTCATTGACGTAGGGAGAGGTAACCGCCGACTCGTCTGGATAAATGCTGAACTTGTAATACGCTGCCTCCGGA
>JBOGOU010000420.1:0-7663 GCA_050748205.1 Pyrinomonadaceae bacterium
CAGGTCAGGAAGGTGGGCTTGCCCCCGCTCAAGCTGGAGGACACTCTGGGTCACAGGAGACACTCAGACCTGAGTGATTGTCTTTTGAGTTGTGGGGTTGCCAGAGCTGAGGCGGGGGCAAGCCCACCTTCCTGACCTGCAAATTATCGTAGGTAATTTTTTGGTTTTCACTGGCTCTCTGCCGAGTGCGGTATTTCCAGAAGCTTCGATTTTGTCTGTCGCACTTCATCCTGCATTGAACGGTGCGCGCGCTTGTATTTTTGACGCGGGCGGGACACTCGTGCACCCCGATTGGCCCCGCCTTGCGGGCATCGCGAAGGAGGTGTCGGGCCGCGCCTTTGAGACCAGCGAGATGGGCCGCGCTTTTCGGGAGATGCTGCGGAATGTCGCTGTTGAAATGCAACGCGAAGGGTTCGTGCTTCCGGACGAAATGAAACGCCCACACTGGACTTTTCATCGTATGTACCGGGCGCTTGGTCTGGACGAGGCGACGTGCGCAGGAATCATGGAGCGTCTCGCCTCTTCGCATGTCGAGCGACACGTGTGGTGCGGCCTCGACCCAGAGGCTCCGTGGGTGATCGATGAGCTCAAGCGACACGGTTTGCTTGTTGCGGTCATTTCAAATACCGAGGACGGACGTCTGATTGATTCGCTTGATGCATCAGGAATTTCAGACCGCTTCGACCTGCTCGTAGACTCATACCTCGTTGGCCATCGCAAACCCGATCCTGCCATATTTCGGCTTGCGCTCGAACGCCTCGACCTGGAAGCGCACGAAGCGGCGTACGTTGGAGATTCCTATGGGCACGACGCTCTTGCGGCACGCGCGGTCGGACTTCAGGGGATTCTGCTCGACCCGCTCGACCTGCATCCCGAAAGCGTTTGCCCGCGCATCAAATCTTTGGGCGAGTTGATTGAGGGCGTGGCTTGAAAACTAGAATCGACTCCGGCTTTATTTTGTGTGGGCTTGCCCCCGCCCCAAGGTGGAACAGCCTTCAGGTCACAGGAGATTTTCAGCCTTGAATGATTACTTCTGATTTGAGTACTTTCAGAGTTGAGGCGGGGGCAAGCCCACCTTCCTGACCTGCAAATTGGCGGGACTTGAGCAGTCTTCTCGGGTTTATTTCAACAATGCGCGCGATAGATCTCTTCATCATCTTTGGCTATTTGATCGGCATCGTTCTATTCGGGGCGTGGTTTGCCACGAAGCAAAAGACTACTAGTGATTACTTCCTTGGCGATCGGTCCGTACCGTGGTGGGCTGTCGCAGCATCAATTGTCGCCACCGAGACTTCGACGATCACCTTCATTTCCGTTCCCGGAATAGCCTTTGCGCGCGGAGGGAATTTCCAGTTTTTGCAGCTCGTCTTCGGTTATCTGCTCGGACGGGTCGTAATTTCCCTCCTCTTCATACCCTCCTACTTCCGTGGGGAATTGATGACCGTTTACCAGTTGCTGGATCGCCGCTTCGGAGGAAAGATCAAGGTTCTGGCGGCATCGCTCTTCGTCGTGATGCGCAACATTGCGGATGGTATCAGGCTGCTGTTAACAGCGATTGTGCTGGCAGCTGTGTACACCTCGTTTCAGCCAACGGCCAACGCCGAGGTGATAATCGTCGCCTCAGTTGTACTGATCGGCGCGGCAATGATCATCTTTACCTATTTCGGAGGGATGGAAGCGGTAATCTGGGTCGAGGTAATCCAGTTGGGAATCTACATTGCAGGAGCGCTCGCCGCGGCGATTATTCTGGCCAACTCTATAGACGGCGGTCTCAGCGCTGCCGTTACCATGGCCACGCAATACGGCAAGTTTTCGCTCTTCGATTTCTCTTTCGACTTCACAAAGACTTTTACTTTTTGGGCGGGGCTTATCGGTGGGTGCTTCCTGACGATGAGTACTCACGGCACCGATCAATACCTGGTACAGCGGTACCTTTGCACAGATCGTCCGAAGCGCGCCGCCGCGGCGCTGCTAACCAGCGGTGCTGTTGTGCTGGGTCAGTTCATCGGTTTTCTTTTCATAGGCGTGCTGCTGTTTGCTTTCTATCATCCGTTTACTGACGCTGGTTACGTCGCGGCGACGTCCACCGCGTTTCCATTCACGGGCGGGGACCGCGTGTTTCCCGACTTCATAACACGACACCTGCCACCGGGCCTGTCGGGTCTGGTGGTGGCCGCGATATTCGCAGCGGCAATGTCCTCGTCGCTGAACTCAATAGCTGCGACAGCGGTCAATGATCTCTACAAACCTTTGCGGCCTAGTCGCTCTGATACGCATTATCTAAAAGTGTCTCACGTGCTCACGCTCTTGTGGGGTGTTGTGCAAATAGCAGTGGCGTTGATTCTACGAAACAAGAACCGATCGGCCCTGGATCTGGCATTGTCCATCGCCTCATTGATAAACGGTCCGATACTCGGTGTGTTTTTGGTGGGTGTCTTTCTTAGGCGCGTCAGCCAGGCTCCCGCCTTAATTGGCATGTTGGTTAGCATGGCGACGATGCTCTACGTCTACTTTTTGACCAAGATTGCCTGGACTTGGTATGTGTTCATTGGCAGCGCGATTACTCTCGTTGTCGCAGGGCTTGCCAGCTTTGCCTTCGAATCTGCGCCTCAGAGCCGCCAGGACGAGCTGGCGCCGCGTGGCGTAGCAGAGTAACTAATTTGTGGGAGAAAAGAGTTGCATGACAAGGCTTTGTTTATTGATGCGTTTTGTTACCTGCTTGATCGTTGCTGTGGCGCTGGGCGTGGGGCCCGCGCTGGTCAGTAGTGGTGCGCCAGCTGTTCGAACGCGTTTCGAACCAAACGCAGCGACTTCCGAGCCGGCATCCAAGGTTAGACCGTTCACCCGCGAACCTTCCCACGATGCTTTAAAGTGGGCTGACAAAGAACTACGTCGCATGTCGATCGAACAGAAGATTGGGCAACTTATCTCCGTCGGCATTAACGCAACGTTTCTCAATCAGGACAGCGATGCTTTCCGCGCGTTGAAACACCAGGTTGAGGACAATCATGTTGGCGGAATGATTCTTTTCAGAGGTCCGGTTTACGAATCTGTTTTTCTCGTAAACCGCATGCAGGAGCTTGCGCGATACCCACTGTTGATTTCTGCCGATCTTGAGGCAGGAGCGGGCATGCGGTTCGACGACACAGTTAATTTCCCCTGGAATATGGCTGTGGGAGCAACCGGCGAACCCGAATTCGCCCGGCGTCAGGGGCAATTGACTGCGCGGGAGGCCCGCGCGCTGGGAGTGCAGCAGATTTACGCACCCGTGGTTGATGTGAACAATAACGCGGCCAATCCGGTGATCAATGTGCGCTCATATGGCGAAGACCCGGCGCAGGTCGCGCGGTTTTCAGCTGCGTTCACAGAGGGTGCGCAAAGTGCGGGAGTGATCGCGACAGCAAAACACTTTCCCGGACATGGAGACACGGCGATTGATTCGCATCGCGGGCTACCTGAAATCAACGTTGGGCGCGATCGCCTCAACGCGGTGGAACTTGTGCCATTCCGCGCGGCGATAGACTCCGGAGTCGGCGCCGTCATGGTGGCCCACGTCGGCTTGCCCCAGATCGACCCAACCTCAGTCAAACCGCTGCCAAAAGACAAGAAAATAAGACCGGTTGATACGGATGAGGCAGGCGAAATAATCGCCGATAGTGCTTCTATTCCGGCGTCGGTCTCGCCGGTAATCGGCCGAATATTGCGAAACGATCTCAAGTTCAATGGATTGATCGTTACAGATGCCCTGAGCATGAGCGGCTTGACCATCTACTTCAATCAGGATGAAGCGGCCGTGCGGGCGCTTGAAGCGGGTGCGGATCTGCTGCTCAAGCCGGCTGACACGGATGCGGCTTTTCGTGGCGTGCGCGAGGCGGTTCGCACCGGCCGCTTGACGGAAAGGCGCATCGAAGAATCAGCTCGCAAGGTTCTGGCCGCAAAATATGATTTGGGGCTCGTCAAGCAGCGAATCACTCCGCTCGAGGAGATCGATCGCATCGTCGCCAGTCGAGAGGTGGTCGCACTTGCCCGCGAGATTGCCGAGCACGCGATTACGCTGGTACGCAACGATCAAAATCTTGTGCCGCTAAGCAATCTGAAAGCCGACGCGCGCATTTTCAATCTCGCCATCACAAATGGCGATGATCGCATCTGGATTGCCAACTCTTTTGCGGGAACAATGGCGCGTGCAGGTCGCAAACTCGAAACAATCGTACTCGACGATCGTTCCTCGGATGCGGAAGTGCAGCAGGCCCTTGAAAAGGCCAAGGGAGCAGACCTGGTGATTGCTTCGCTCTATGGCAGGGTGCGAAGCGGACAGGTGCGCAGCGTCGGCCTACCCGAACCAGGCGTGCGAGCGCTGTCGACACTAATGGCGGGCAAGGTTCCCTTAATAGGAATTAGTTTTGGCAACCCTTATCTACTTCAGAGTTTTCCCGAATTGCGCACGTACATGGTTGCGTACGGTGACATGCCCAGCCTGCAGCAGGCAGCAGCGAGGGCCGTTTTGGGTGAGATTGAGCTCACCGGAAAACTGCCAATTTCGTTGCCGGGCCTCTATCCGCGCGGGACTGGAATTCAGTTGAAGGCTCAGACGCAGAAAGCAGTGACAATCGATTGAGCAGAGCCTAGAGGCTTCGGATAAGTCTTATTCGCAAGAGTGGTGGTGTCCTAATTTGGGAGTTGGGCTTGTTCGAGAAAGACGATCCACGAAACCACACGAACGAACACGAAAATTTGTTAGTGGTATTTCGTGGTATTTCGTGGATCGTTTTTGGTTTCCGCGCCTACCTCACGGACAAGCGGAAGAAACTGAAATCAGGACAGCACGAGAAAACTCCCCTGAATTCAACGCTACTTAGACGAACTGGATACTCATCCTGGCAACCCGGAGCGCAGAAGGGCGATGATAATCGGATGAATGTTTACTCTCCTTTCCCAAGCCCGCGTTTTCGCTTTTTGACTTTCACGCTCGTTGTCCTCTGTCTATCGCTACAAACATTCGCTCAACTGCCGCGGGCGAACCCTTCTTCTGTCAGTGTCTCGTCTGAGCGCCTGGCGCAGATGGACGGGGTGATAGCCGACTCAATCGCGAAGAAGCAATTGCCCGGCGCGGTTGTTCTCGTGGCACGGCGGGGCGGGATCGTCTGGCGCAAAGCATACGGCTCTCGAGCGCTGGAGCCAGCCCGCGAACTAATGACGCCCGATACTATTTTCGATCTGGCGAGCCTGACGAAAGTTGTGGCGACAGCGACAAGCATCATGATTCTTGTCGAACGCGGAAAAGTGCGTCTCAGCGATCCTGTTTCTCATTACATTCCCGAGCTGAAAGACGGCGGAAGAGAACGGATCACGATCGAACTTCTCCTGACACATCGTTCCGGCTACGCTCCCGATTTCGATCTTAGGGAACGCTGGACAGGTTACGACGAGGGCATCAAGAGACTCATCAAAGAGCCTCTTAAACATCCACCCGGCGCGCGCTTTGTTTATAGCGACATGGGTTACATAGCCCTGGGAGAGGTCGTCCGCCGCGTTAGTGGAACAACGCTGGACAAGTTTGCCCTTGAAAATATCTTCGTTCCTTTAGGAATGCGGGATACGGGGTTTCGTCCCGCGCGCAGGCTCACGAAGCGCATTGCGCCAACGGAGAAACGTCGCGGCCAGATGAGCTACCTGGGCGACTCAGCCGAAAACGTTGGCGCCGAGGGTGAGAAATGGTTGCGCGGCGAAGTCCACGATCCGACTTCTTATCGCATGGAAGGCGTTGCCGGGCATGCAGGACTCTTTTCGACAGTGGACGATCTGGCCAGGTATTGCCAGATGATTCTAGGCGGTGGTGAGTATCGAGGCGTTCGCATCCTTGGCCCCTTGACGGTAGCCGAAATGGCACGTCCGCGGCTTGTCACAGAGAACGGTTGGACGCGAGGGCTGGGCTGGGACATCAATACGAGCTTCTCATCCAATCGCGGCGAGTTTTTCGCTCTCGGATCCTTTGGTCACACCGGATTCACCGGCACATCCATTTGGATCGATCCATCGACGAAAATGTTCGTCATTTTTCTCAGCAATCGAGTTCACCCCGATGGGAAGGGCGACGTCGCAACTCTGCGTGGGAAAGTCGCTTCGATAGCTGCGGCCTCAGTTACTGACTCCCCCGTGAGAGCAAAGGCAGTGGTTGAGCAGTCTCAATATTACCAGAACCTTGAAGCAGAGTTGGCCCGCTTCACAGCTCAATTTCAGGCACTCGGTCAACCATTCAATCAGCCCAGTGATCCGCGACTTGCTGATCTAAGTGAAAATGCGAAAGTACTGAACGGCATCGATGTACTCGAACGCGACGGATTCAAACAACTTGCCGGACTGAGGATCGGACTGGTAACCAATCATACCGGCCGCAATCGCGACGGGCGGTCGACAATCGACGTGCTAAACAGAGCAGCAGGTGTACGGCTGGTTGCACTATTCTCTCCTGAGCACGGTATACGAGGCCTCATGGATGAGCAGGTGTCAGATTCAAAAGACGAGCAGACGGGACTGCCCATCTACTCCCTGTACGGTGAGACGCGCCGGCCGAAACCGGAGCAACTCAAAGAACTCGACGCGCTGGTTTTCGACATACAGGATATTGGCACGCGGTTCTATACCTACATATCCACGCTGGGCTACGTGATGGAGGAGGCGGCGAGGGCACGTTTACCTGTCTTTGTCCTTGACCGTCCCAACCCAATCGGCGGCATCGAAGTGGAAGGCCCGGTCGCTGACGCCGACAAACTCTCGTTTACCGCCTATCACCCCCTTCCCGTGAGACATGGGATGACTATTGGCGAGTTGGCCCAACTCTTCAATCAGGAGCGGGAAATTCGTTGCGACCTGCGCGTGATAAGAATGGAGGGCTGGCGGCGACCGATGTGGTTTGACTCGACTAACCTGACGTGGACTAACCCTTCGCCAAATATGCGCAGCCTTGCGGAGGCGACTCTTTATCCCGGGATCGGTTTGTTGGAGACGACAAACGTTTCCGTAGGCCGGGGAACTGACACGCCGTTTGAGGTGGTCGGAGCTCCATGGGTCAATGGCCAGCTATTGGCCTCCACGCTGAACAGTCGAAGAATTCCCGGGGCGCGCTTTGTTCCGCTGCGTTTCAAGCCAAACGCTTCCGTTTTCAAAGGAGAAGAGTGTGGCGGAGTAAATATCATCATTACCAACCGCGCGATCTTCCGTCCCTTGACCACGGGAATGGAACTCGCAGTCGCCCTCAGGCGTCTCTATCCAGAACAATGGAAAATCGATTCGTTTCTAAGACTCCTTGCTAACTCTGAGACGCTTGACCGGGTCAAACTCGCCGAAGCTCCGGAAGTGATTCTAGGTTCCTGGAATGCACAACTTGAAATGTTTCGCCGAAAACGGGCAAAGTTTCTGCTTTACGATTGAAGGTGGTCTTCAGGATCCACTCGAACCCACCAAACCCAAAAGGACCGTCGGTAATTTGCAGGTCAGGAAGGTAATTTGCAGGTCAGAAAGGTAATTTGCAGGTCAGGAAGGTGGGCTTGCCCCCGCTCAACGCCGAACGCCATTCATCTCCAACAAAATCACTCAGGTCCATGAACCTCACAGGTAAGGAAGGTGGGCTTGCCCCCGCTCAACGCCGAACGCCATTCATCTC
>JBOGOU010000421.1:0-20022 GCA_050748205.1 Pyrinomonadaceae bacterium
ACCCTGGACTTTCGGATTACTACCTCGTAACGACCGCCGATGGCACGCGCAAGCTCGTCGCGTCGAAACAAAGGTTCGGGGTTTCGCTTTCCCCGAACGCAAAATATGCGATCTACTTCGACGGCAAAGACTGGTACTCGTATTCCGTCGCGGATGGCAAAGTCGTTAATCTAACTCAAAACCTCGGGCCGCGTTTCTTTAACGAAGAAAACGACACGCCTTCGACGCCCGGCGCTTACGGAAACGCCGGCTGGACTAAAGACGACGCGCACGTCTTGCTCTACGACCGCTATGACGCATGGCAAGTCTCGCCCGACGGGAGCAGTGCAAAGAATCTGACCGATGGTGTGGGTCGAAAGGAAAAGACGGAGCTTCGTTATGTTCGTCTCGATCCCAAGGAGCGCTGGATCGATCCTGCAAAGCCCATACTCTTGCATGCCGACAACGAAGATACGCACGACTCCGGGTTTTATCGCGATCGTGTTAACGGAGCATTGCCGGAAAAACTGTTGATGGCCGCAAAGGATTTCAACAACCCCACCAAGGCGAAAGATGCAGACGCGATGGTGCTCACGGCCGCGCGTTTCGACGAGTTCCCGGATCTATGGGTCACCGGTCTGACCTTCAAGGACTTGAAGAAGGTGAGTAACGGAGACGCCCAGCGCGCGTCGCTTAAGTGGGGTACGGCAGAACTGGTCAATTTCAAAAATGCCGATGGCGTGCCACTTAAGGGGATTCTTTTGAAGCCTGAGAACTTCGATCCCGAACGCAAGTACCCAATGATTGTCTACATCTACGAAAGGCTTTCACAGAGTCTGCACGCTTTTCGCAATCCGGGTCCGGGCACTTCCATCAATCCCACTTACTACGTGAGCAATGGCTATCTAATCTTCCTGCCCGACATCGTCTATACGATCGGCTATCCGGGACAGAGTGCCATCAAGTGTGTGCTGCCCGGCATCCAGGCCGTGGTCGACAGGGGCTTCGTGGACGAAAATGCCATTGGGATTCAAGGTCACAGTTGGGGCGGCTACCAAATCGCCTACATGGTGACGCAGACAAAGCGTTTTCGCGCTGCGGCGCCAGGTGCTCTCGTCTCTAACATGACTAGTGCCTACAGCGGCATTCGGTGGGGAACCGGCCTGCCGCGCCAGTTTCAATACGAGCAATCACAATCACGCATCGGCGGCAGCCTGTGGGAGTATCCGATGCGCTTTTTGGAAAACTCGCCGGTCTTTCGCGCCGACCGCGTCCAGACACCCCTGCTAATGATTCACAACGACGAAGACGATGCCGTGCCGTGGTATCAGGGCATTGAATATTACCTCGCGTTACGGCGTCTGGGCCGAGAGGTCTACATGTTCAGTTACAATGGCGAGAAGCATGGTTTGCGCAAGCGAATCAATCAGAAGGACTACACGCGGCGCCTGCAGGAATTTTTCGACCATTTCTTGAAAGGCGCTCCCGCACCCGAATGGATGGCCAAAGGCATTCCCTACCTGCAACGCGAGAAGGAGAAAGAGAGATATCGCATCGCGGATAAGTAGGGACGGGGACGCGGAGACACGGGGACGCGGAGACACGGGGACGCTGGGGTGGTCCCTAGATGATGGACCTTTAGAACAAATGTAACCCTTCAAGTGTGAGGTTTCACAGGTTGGAAAGGGGACAAAGCGAGCGCGCCCCCGCCTCAAGGTGGAACAGCCTTCAGGGTCGCAGGAATACTCACGTTTGGGAATCTCACAGGTCTGGAAGGTGGGCTTGCCCCCGCTCAAGTTGGAACAGCTTCAGGGTCACAGGAGGCTTTCAAACCTGAGTGATTTCTTCTGATGTGGAGGCTCATCAAAGTTGAGCGGGGGCAAGCCCACCTTCCTGACCAGTGAGATCCTCTGACTTGAGTCTCTACTTTTTGATTTGAATGGTTGGCAGAGTTGAGGCGGGGGCAAGCCCACCTTCCTAACCTGCGAGACTCTCTGACGCCGTCTGTGTTCGTTGATGACGTTGAACTCGCGCGTATGGACAACGGCCGCTACTTCGCCCTCAAGCTGAAGCCAGGCAAACACATTATTCATATGACTGACGACAAGAAGGGTTACGCGATTGACATGGGCCCGGGACAAACCTACTACTTTCGCGTCGGCATCGAGATGGGCATGTGGAAAGGCCACGGCAAGCTTACACTTGACGACGCCGACCGAGCCCTCGCTGAGATGAAGAAACTGAAGTTTCTTGGCCAGGACAAGATCAAGAACCCTACAATGGTCGTGCAGCTCACACCCGATCAGCAGAAATAGTCTTTTGGAATTGGTAAGCTTACCTCCGCTAAAACTGAAGAGGCTTTCAATTTTTGAAAATGACAGGTTGATTCCCACTCCCCAATGTCGCCTCTTTCATCAGGCACAAAACTCGGTCGTTATGAAATCCGCTCTCTGATTGGAGCAGGCGGGATGGGCGAGGTGTATGTCAAAACCACTATTCGCAGTGCAAGTCATTGGGTACAGCGCTCCAAATCGTTACGTCGTCACGGCTGACGGTCAGCGGTTTTTGATCAACTGTCCTGCCGGAGAGGTAAGCCAAACGCCGATCACTATGGTACTCAACTGGACGACGGGGCTGAAGAAATGAAAAAACATGTGCCGAGCTTGATTGCTGCCTTTGCCATACTAGTATTCGTCTTCGTCAGCACGATTGCCGCTCAGGATCGAAAGACGTTTACGGTGGGCACGGCTACCGCGGCGCGTGGGCAGAAGGCTACGGGCTTCATAGAAGTGCCCGCCGGCAGCGACGCCGCGTTGAGCATTCCCGTAGCTGTCTTTCACGGCGCGAAGCCGGGGCCCGTGCTGGCTCTTGTTTCAGGGGCGCACGGCACTGAGTATGCTTCGATTATCTCGCTCGAGAATATGATTGGGTTGCTTGATCCGGCACAGATCTCCGGGACGGTTATCGTCATCCCACTGATTAACATCCCTTCATTTGAACAGAAGGTCGTCCATCTCAATCCGGTGGACCGGAAAAGCATGAATCGCATGTATCCCGGCAAGATGGACGGCACACAAACTGAACGCGCGTCGTTTCTGATCACGAAACAAGGTGTCGAACAGTGCGATCACTTGATCGACCTTCACGGTGGAGATCTCGATGAGAGCCTGCGGCCCTATAGCTACTGGACGAAGACGGGCAACGAGAAACAAGATCAGATTTCGCGCGAAATGGTGCTTGCCTTCGGCCTCGATCACATCATCATTTCCACCGAGCGACCGAAGGACCCGCAGGCTTCGCGCTATCTCGAAAACACTGCCACCACACGCGGCAAACCATCCATCACGGTCGAAGCGGGCTATGCTGGAACGGTTGAGACCGACGACGTCAACGCCTTGGTAAATGGGTGCTTGAATGTGATGCGATATTTGAAGATGTTGCCGGGTCCAGTGGCTATGATCGAGCATCCGGTATGGATCAATAAGGTCGTAACCTTGACGAGCGATCAGACAGGAATGTTCTACGCGACCGTCAAGCGCGGAACCTACGTTGAGCAGGGAATGAAAGTCGGTTACGTAACGGACTATTTAGGGAAGGTCATCTTCGAAGCGCGCGCGCCGGCGTCGGGAGTAGTTTTGTATGTTTGCGCCGTGCCATCAATGACGAAAGGCGCAACTATTGCGAATGTCGGTGTGATTGCGCGTTGAAAGTCGAGGTTCGTGACCACCAATTTCGACCTGCCCGTAGTTGGGCCAATCTTTGAAGAGTGTATAAACGCGAATGCCAATCAACCATGGAGACAGGAATGAAACGGCGCCTCTTATCTTCCCTTTTGTTCTGCGTTGTACTAGTCCACGTCACAAGCGCTTCATTTGCGCAAGTGCCCCCACCGAATCTCGATGCTCACGTCGCGCGAGTACTCAAAGAATTCGAAGTGCCGGGTTTGGCCGTGGCAATCGTCAAGGATGGCAAGGTAGTGTTTACCAAAGGCTATGGCGTACGCAAAATTGGTGAGCCAACTCCCGTCGATGAGCACACGCTTTTCGGAATTGCCTCAAACACCAAAGCATTTACGGCCGCGGCTCTCGCCATACTCGTAGACGAAGGAAAGATTAGCTGGGACGATCCGGTCACGAAACATCTGCCAAACTTTCAAATGTACGACCCTTACGTCACTCGCGAGCTGACAGTTCGCGATCTGCTGACTCACCGCAGCGGGCTCGGACTCGGCGCTGGTGATTTGATGTTCTGGCCAGGGACAACTTTCACAAGCGACGAGATTGTGCATCGGATCCGTTTCCTCAAACCCGCTTCCAGTTTTCGCAGTCGTTATGCGTATGACAATGTTCTTTATCTTGTCGCCGGTCAGATTATTCCCGCTGTGACAGGAAAGAGCTGGGACGACTTTGTCAAAGAGCGCATCTTCGCGCCGCTGGGCATGACAGAGAGCAACACCAGCGCAAAGGCGATCAAGCCCGGCATCAATGCCGTCTCGCCGCATACGAAGATTGATGGCAAGCTCACAGCGATTCCTTTCAACGACCTCGACAACACTGCACCAGCCGGGGCCATCAACTCGAATGTTAGTGACATGGCCAAATGGGTGACCGTGCAACTCGACAAGGGATTGATCCGCGCCTCGTCTGACGGTAAGCAGCGATTGTTTAGTGAGCGTCAGTCGCGCGCAATGTGGTCTGTGCAGACTCCCCTGCCTGTTAACGATCCGCCGGCTGAGCTCTCAGCGTTGCGATCAAACTTTGCGGGCTATGGATTGGGTTGGGGACTGGGAGATTATCGCGGCCGCAAGATAGTTTCCCACACGGGAGGTTTGGCGGGAATGGTTTCGCGTGTGGCGCTCGTGCCCGATCTCAATCTCGGCGTGGTCGTGCTCACCAATCAGGAGGCGGGCGGGGCCTTCCAGTCAATTACCTTGCAGGTGATTGACCATTATCTGAACGCGCCCGCAACTGACTGGACCACTGCCTACCGCACTCTGTCGGAGCGAGGGCTGGCTGCGGCCGGGGAAGCTGAGAAGAAGCAGCAGTCGGCGCGAGCGGCGGACTCGAAACCGTCTCTGCCGCTCGAGAAGTATGCCGGCCGTTACAACGACGTCTGGTATGGTGGCGCCACTATAGCGCTTGAGAATGGCAAGCCGGTATTGCGTTTTGGCCACACGCCCGGCATGATTGCCGACCTTGAGCATTGGCAGTACGACACATTCGTGGCTCGCTGGCGCAACCGTAGTCTCAGCGCTGATGCCTTCGTTTACTTTGCGCTGAAGCCAGACGGCAGCATCGAGCATATGAAAATGCAAGCCGTTTCGCCCCTCACGGACTTTAGTTTCGACTTTCAGGATCTGCTCTTCGTTCCCGCGCCCGCAGAAACGCGACCGTAAGGTAGGCTTGCTAATTGTGAGGAGGCTATTCGTCATGAACAGATCTATTCTTGAAAGAGAACTCAAGAAAGCAGGCGTCACTCTTAAAGGCTGGATGCCGGTTTTGCAATGCGACGACTGTAAACTCAACTGGGAGCCCTTTAACCCGACTGTTGGCGCCTCCGCGCCCACGGCGAAGTTCGACTACTGGCAATGTCCGAACAAGTGCAACTCAGCAGCGCAAGTCAGCCACCAGATCAAAACAGCTCTTCCGAGATATGTTGTGATTAACGACGTCCCCGGTATGCTTTTCGGTGACGAGGATCAAGCCGAGTTCGAAACCTACGTACGTTCTATGGACGCCACCATCGTTCCGGGTAGAGTGAAAAAACGTTAGATGAGCTGAAAACTTTGTCTGCGACGCGGGCGTAGATCGTGAGAGACAGTCATGGCTAACGTCATCAGAGATCCCTGCGACGAAGCGATCATTCTCTCCCGCGACGCTTCCGTTCCCTGCACGCGAAACACCGGTCGTTGGATTCTTGCCGCTACTATCCTTGCCTCGAGTATAGCGTTCATCGACGGAACCGTCGTCAACGTTGCCCTTCCTGCCCTCCAGAAGAGTCTCGAAGCTACGGCAATCGGAGTGCAGTGGGTTATCGAAGCGTATTCACTGTTTCTTTCCGCCTTACTCCTGGTAGGCGGATCATTGGGTGATCGGTTTGGCCGAAAACGCGTATTCCTGATCGGCGTTTCGCTATTTTCGTTGGCTTCGGTCTGGTGCGGCATCGCGCCGAATATCGCACAACTGATAGCTGCACGGGCCGTGCAGGGTATTGGAGGGGCACTCCTGGTTCCGGGTAGTCTCGCGATCATTAGTGCCTCTTTTGTGCCCGATCGACGCGGGCGTGCGATTGGCACGTGGTCCGGTTTCTCCGCAATCACGACTGCTATCGGACCGGTGCTTGGTGGCTGGTTGATCGAACACGTGTCCTGGCGCGCAGTGTTCTTTCTCAACTTGCCTCTCGCCGCAG
Organism: Pyrinomonadaceae bacterium; assembly: GCA_050748205.1. Taxonomy (GTDB): domain Bacteria; phylum Acidobacteriota; class Blastocatellia; order Pyrinomonadales; family Pyrinomonadaceae; genus PSRF01. The sequence continues at coordinate 6,388 of JBOGOU010000421.1, forward strand.
CAGTAATTCTGATCTCCTTGTGGCACGTACCTGAAAGCCGCGATCACAGAACGGCTGGACCAATCGACTGGCCGGGCGCCTTGCTCGCAACCATAGCTTTAGGCGGCTTGGTGTATGGCGTGATCGAGTCATCGCGCTTCAGTTTTCTGGGGCCATCGATCGTCATATCGATTCTTGGCGGCCTGCTGGCACTTGTCGCTTTCGTCTTTGTTGAAGCTCGGGCTCAGTCGCCAATGCTGCCACTCGAGTTGTTTCGCTCAAAGAACTTCACTGGCGCAAACATTCTGACGCTGCTGCTGTACTTTGCGCTCAGCGGCACCATGTTTCTTCTCACGCTCAACTTGATTCAGGTGCAGGGATTCTCACCGACAGCTGCCGGCGCGGCTTTGCTTCCTTTTGTGCTCATCATGTTTTCGCTATCCCGTTGGTCAGGCGGATTGATGGAGAAGTTCGGACCAAAACCGCCACTGCTGGTTGGACCTATAGTCGCAGCCGCAGGCTTCGCGCTTTTTGCTTTTCCCGGCGTGGGCGCTGGTTACTGGACCGGTTTCTTCCCCGGGGTGATTGTGCAGGGTCTCGGCATGGCGATAAGCGTAGCGCCGCTTACGACCACCGTGATGACTTCAGTAAAAGAGGACCAGGTAGGAATCGCTTCAGGGATCAATAACGCGGTCGCGCGCACTGCGGGACTGCTTGCGGTCGCCGTCCTGGGTGTAGTGATGGTGCAAATCTTTAGTCGCCAGCTGGCAGTCCGACTAAGCAGGGTCGATATTCCAGAAGCTACTCGCGCGTCTCTTTATCAACAGGGTATCAAGCTCGCTGGTCTCGAAGCACCCGCAGGTCTTGATTTAAACAAACAGGAAGAAGTTGAGCTGGCGATCAAAGAGTCGTTCGTCTCCGGGTTTCGCGTGGCGATGATCATAACCTCAGCCCTGTCGCTTGCAGGCGCACTAAGCACCTGGCTCATGATTGGCAATAAGAAGGAACCTGATTGAACGGCACAAATGAAAATTAATCCGCACCTGCTCGAATATGCACCGCGTTTCGATGTCGAAACGGCCGCGTCGCTGGCCGAGCGCCTCTTCGGCATTCGCTCAAGCGCCATTCCCCTGCCGAGCGAACGCGACCAGAATTTTCTGCTCTTGAGCGAGGCCGGTGAGAAGTTTGTCCTCAAAATTGCAAACGAGCTCGAAGAGCACGCGTTGCTCGAGGCACAAAACCAGGTGATGGCCCACCTGGGAGCCCGGCTTTCCTTTTGTCCGCGCATAGTTCCCACACTCTCCGGCGAGGACATATCGCAGACTGAATCTCAAACCGGAGCCACGAACTTTGTGCGGCTGGTGACCTATCTTCCAGGCATGCCGCTTGCTGAAGTGAGCAACCCCACGCACAAACTGCTGCGCGACCTTGGCAGCAAGCTCGGTCAATTGGATCGCGAAGTCGCAGATTTTGATCATCCGGCGGTTCATCGAGATTTTCACTGGGACCTGGCCAATGGGCTGCAGGTGATTAACCAATATGAAACGTTGATACAAGACTTGAATCTGCGAGAGCTAGTCCATCAGTACGCGAAGGACTTTAAACGCGACGTTGGTCCGCTGTTGCCCAGGTTGCGTAAAAGCGTAATTCATAACGACGCGAACGACTACAACGTTCTTGTGCTGGACGGCGGTCTCGATCCTCAGGATAGGGTAGTGGCGGGACTGATAGACTTTGGCGACATGGTCCACACGTATACGGTTGGGGACCTGGCTGTGGCCATTGCCTATGTGGTTCTTGGCAAGGCTTCTCCAATAGCTGCCGCAGTACCGGTTGTCGCCGGTTATCACGAAGAGAATCCCCTCAACCAGGATGAGATCGACGCTTTGTTTGGGCTGGTACTCATGCGACTGTGTATGAGTGTTTGCCTGGCCGCATACCAGCAACGGCAACGACCTGATAATGAGTATCTGGAAATCAGTCAGCGATCGATTGAGAAGAGTTTGCCAGGGCTCACAGCGATTGATTCGCGCCTGGCCGCGGCGGCCTTTCGCAGTGCCTGTGGATTCGCCCCCCTTTCCGAGAAAGCCGAAACTTCGTCCGCGCGCCAAAGACTGCTCGGTGGAAATTTAAAGCTAGCCTACAAAGATCCCGTCAAGATAGTACGGGGCTGGATGCAGTATCTTTATGATGAAGAAGGCCGCCAGTATCTCGACGCTTACAACAATGTGGCCCACGTGGGTCATTGCCATCCTCGAATAGTCAGGGCCGGGCAAGATCAGATGGCCCTGCTAAACACAAACACCCGTTACCTGCACGATCTAATCAATCGCTACGCCGAACGCCTGACCGCCACACTGCCTGCGCCGTTGAGGGTGTGTTTCTTTGTCAACTCGGGCAGCGAGGCCAACGAATTGGCACTGAGGCTTGCCCGGGCACATACAAAGGCGCGCGACTTGATCGTGCTTGATCATGCTTATCATGGAAACACCACTACGTTGATCGATATCAGCCCGTACAAACACGATGGCCCTGGTGGCCAGGGCCGGCCGTCGTGGGTGCATAAAGTTCCCCTGCCGGACGTTTATCGCGGACAGTACCGTGGCAACGACCAAGGCGCTGCGGAGAATTACGCGCAACACGTTCGCGACGTAATCGATGAATTGCGCGAGCGTGGAGTCGCGCTGGCGGGATTCATCGCCGAATCTTTGCCCAGCGTTGCGGGACAAATTGTTTTGCCCGCGGGCTATCTAACAAAGGTCTATTCCGCAGTGCGCGAAGCCGGTGGCGTGTGCATTGCCGATGAAGTGCAAACGGGTCATGGCCGAACGGGTGCGCACTTCTGGGGCTTTGAAAGCTATGCCGTCGTCCCAGACATCGTCGTGCTCGGAAAACCGATCGGCAATGGCCATCCAATCGGCGCCGTGATCACGACAGCAGAAATCGCCGCGTCATTCGATAATGGCATGGAGTTCTTTAGCACGTTCGGTGGCAACACTGTCTCGTGCGCAATCGGCCTGGCAGTGCTTGAGCTGGTCCTCGAAGAGAGCTTGCAGTCCCATGCTCTAGGCGTGGGGAAGCGAATGCTCGAGGGACTGCGTGGTCTGAAGGACGCGCATGAAATCATCGGCGATGTCCGAGGCTCAGGCTTCTTTTTGGGCGTTGAGTTGGTGCGCAGCCGCCATAGCCTTGAACCCGCAATGGCGGAAGCAGAACTTGTGGTCAATAGAATGCGCGACCAGGGCATCCTGCTGGGCACTGATGGGCCGTTTCACAACGTGATCAAGATCCGACCACCGCTCCCTTTCGCAAACGACGATGCGGATCGATTGATTGAGGCATTGAACAGGATTCTCACTGCGGGCCTTGTGGTTTGACCCATTACGGGTTTGACCCCAAACCTAGCCTCCTCTTAACTAACTCAGATAGAATCTTTAGGAATTTCGGATTTCGGATTGCGGATTTCGGATTGCGGATTTGCGCTAAGTCGGGATCTTCAAGAATCCAAGGGCAGGTCGGTCAACGTAAGTCTAAATCCGAAATCCGAAATCCGAAATTCGAAATTCCATGACTCTATCACCAGGCACAAGATTCGGCCGTTACGAAATTCGCTCCCAACTCGGCGCTGGTGGGATGGGCGAAGTTTATCTCGCGTTTGATACAGAGCTGGATCGCACCGTGGCAATCAAGATACTCCCTGCTGATCTGGCTTCCGATCCTCATCGATTGCAGCGCTTCATTCAGGAGGCAAAAGCAGCCTCAGCTTTGAATCATCCGCACATCCTCACGATCTATGAGGTTGGCACGACAGACACGACCCGTTTCATTGCGACGGAGTTTATCGACGGCGAGACCTTGCGCCAGCGGATGCGCAGTGGCTCCCTCGGTCTAAACGAAGTTCTGGAGATTGCCACACAAGCTGCAAGCGCGCTCGCGGCCGCACATGCCGCCGGCATTACCCATCGCGACATCAAGCCTGAGAACATCATGGTCAGGCGGGACGGCTACATTAAGTTACTCGACTTCGGTCTCGCCAAGCTCACCGGGCCCAAGGGCGGAACTAGCGATCTTGAAGCTCCCACTCGCGCTCTTGTGAACACCGATGCCGGCACGGTGATGGGAACCGCAAACTACATGTCGCCCGAACAAGCCAAAGGCGTTGCCGTCGACTCGCGTACAGACCTGTGGAGCCTTGGGGCAGTTCTCTACGAAATGGTTGCGCGGCACCTGCCGTTTGCCGGCGAGACGCCGACCGAAACGATTTCCTTAATTTTGCAAAGAGAACCTACACAACTTACGCGGTATGCGGCGGGAATACCCGCGGAACTTGAACGCATAGTCACCAAGGCCTTGACAAAAAATCCGGACGAACGTTATCAAACAGCAAAGGATCTGGCTGTTGATCTGCGCAACTTGAAGCGAAGACTGGAAGTGGATGCGGAGATCGATCGCACGGTGCCTCCCGAGTTTCGCTCCAGGGCGTCAACTAGTAGCGGTCAGAACACACAAGGCACTGCATCGGGGGGAATGAACGCTACGGCGTCTGCCAGCGCAACTTACTCCGCCTCCAGCGCTGAGTACATTTTCAGCGGCATCAAGCAGCACAAGCTTGCGGCAGCCATTGCTCTAATCGTGCTTGTCGTCGGCGCGATTGGTTTTACAGTTTACCGGCACGCGAGCGGTAGTGAAATTGCAATCGAATCCATTGCCGTCTTGCCGTTTGAAAATCAAAATCGCGATCCCAACGTTGATTGGCTCTCGGATGGTGTGACTGAAAGCATCATCAACAATCTTGCACAGCTCCCCAATTTGCGTGTTAGTCCTCGCAGCACTGTTTTTCATTACAAAGGGAAACAGACCGACCCGTTGGCCGTAGGAAAAGAACTGGGCGTGCGCGCGGTGCTGAGTGGCAGATTCCTGCAAACCGGCGATGATGTGACCATCAGTGTTGAGCTGGCCGATGTCAGAGACAACAAGCAACTATGGGGCGAACGCTTCAACCGCAAAGTCGCCGACGCGCTGGCGATGCAGCAGGACATTTCCCAACAGATATCGGAACGATTGCGCTTGCAGCTGTCGGGGCCAGAGCAGCACCAAATGATGGCCCGGCGCAACACGGGAAACACCGAAGCGTACCAACTCTATTTGAAAGGACGGTATTACTGGAACAAGCGAACTGAGGAAGGGAGCCAGAAGGCGATTGAGTTTTTTCAACAGGCCATCAATAAGGACCCAGGCTACGCGTTGGCCCATGTCGGTCTCGCCGAGTCTTACCTTCTCTCAGGGCTTGTTGCGGCGGAGCGGGCTGCAAAGGCCAAGGCAGCGGCTATGAATGCCCTGGCAATTGATCCGACGCTTGGCGAGGCCTACGCGACGCTTGGGGCAACCGCCGGCACTTACGATTGGAATTATCTTGAATCTGAGAAAGCGTACCGGAGAGCAATCGAGCTTAGTCCAAACTATGCGACCGCGCATCACTGGTACGGCGAATTTCTAGTTACTCAGGGGCGATTCGATGAAGGCTTTGCCGAATACAAGAAAGCGTTGGAGCTCGATCCCCTGTCGTTAGCAATTGGTTCGGATCTGGGAATTGCCTATTACTTCGCTCGCCAGCATGATCGGGCCGTCGAGTATCTGAAAAAGCTGATCGAGATGGATCCCACCTACGTGCGCACGCATTTCTATCTTTCACAAGTCTATTTAGAGAAGGGCATGCTGGCAGAGGGCCTTGCGGAGCGTGAGCAGGGTGCCATTCTGACTGGAGCAAATCGGGAAGTAATGGCGCAGAAGAAGGCCAGTATTCTCGCGGCGCTGAAGACGTCGGGTCCACGCGGCTATTGGCAGAAGGTATTCGAGGTGACCAAGGAAGATCGGGAAAAGGATCCTATTGGCACGGCCCTAATCTACGCGAAACTTGGCGATATCGATCAGGCTTTCGCGTTTTTGGAAAAGGCATATGCGTCACGCGATCCGGATTTGATCATGCTTAAGGTCGAACCGGGTTTCGATCCGTTGCGTCCGGACCCACGCTTCACAGATCTTATGCGCCGCGTTGGATTTTTGCAGTGACTTCAACTGAATGACCGTCAATCCCGTCGACATCTTTCTCGTCATCATCGTCGTGCTGAGCGCGGTAAACGGCTGGCGACGGGGCTTCATTCTGGGCCTACTAGACCTGCTTAGTTGGGCTTTGGCTCTCGTGGCGGGCCTCCGTTTCTATCAGCCAGTCGCGAAGTGGCTGGGACCGCGGGTTGTTTTGTGGTCGGAGCTTTGGGATCAGCCGATTGCTTTTGTCTCTATAGCGATCATTGCCTGGGTGGCGGTTCAACTTCTCGGTCACGTGATTATCGGGCAATCCAGAGAGGTTCACGAACGACCCCTCAACAAATTTTTCGGGATCATTCCTGGTCTGGCAAACGGCATTATCACGGCAGCGCTTGTTGCGGCGCTGGTGCTTGCCATACCGGTCAGCGAGAGTTTGCGCGAGCGTGCTACCGAAAGCACGCTGGTAAACCGTCTCGCCGTCTATGCTCAGCGCCTGGAAGCAGCGCTCCATCCTGTTTTCGCCGACGCGGTAGCGGAAACGCTCAATCTTCTGACGGTTCAACCTGACTCTGACGAGCGCGTAACGCTGCCTTACAAGGTGGAGAATCCTCGTCCCAGACCCGATCTGGAAGCCAGGATGTTGCAGCTCGTAAACAAAGAAAGAGTGGCAGCGGGACTTAAGCCGCTTGCGGCCGACCCGGAACTCACGGAAGTGGCGCGGCGACACTCGACAGACATGTTCGCGCGTGGTTATTTCGCGCACGACACGCCGGAGGGCCGCGATCCGTTTGACCGCTTGCGCGCAGCCAATGTTCGCTTTGTCACTGCTGGAGAAAATCTTGCCCTGGGTCCAAGCTTACAGGTTGCACATAACGGTCTGATGAACTCCCCGGGGCATCGTGCCAACATACTCAACCCACAATTCGACCGCGTTGGGATCGGAGTTATGGACGGCGGGCTCCGCGGACTGATGGTGACGCAGAATTTTCGGAATTAGGTGGGAGTAATCCGCAGACTACTGCGATTACACGACCCCCAGGAACATCAGCCGCGGATGAACGCGGATGACACGGATCAGAACAAGTAAGAAAGGGTCAGAACAGATCGCGACAGCCTCTGCGGGAGCGCACTTAAGCCCTTTCGGATCCGCGTTTATCCGCGTCCATCCGCGGCTGACTCCCTTTTCTTTTTCTAAGTCCTAATTTGTGCAATCTGTGGAATCTGCGGATGCTTCCCTGCGTCCGGATTATTCACCCAGCTAGCCAGGAGGCCAGGTTGCGAACGTACGTTTTCACGTCTTCAAGTTTCTCTGGCTCCCGCTTGATTTGATTGCCGGGCGGCTCGATCAGAAAACTCGGACAGCCCATATCGACGTCCCAGTTGTAATCCACAAAGTGATGAAAGCTCGACTCTGCGACGGCCCGACCAAGTGTATTTCCGTGACGATCTTCCGCCCGATCAAAAGCGACCATTAGGTTAAATGGGCGCTTCGTCACCTGACTCACTCCCGTCGCAACGACGCGCGCGTGTTCTTCGCCTTCGGGTACGCCAACTGCGCCTTCGTGCGGATGTGCTGGGAAATACTCAATACGGCCGGAAGGCGACTGAGGATTACGCAGTAGCTCATGAGTGGACTCGGCGGGCGTGACCTTTTGATAGTCGCCGTTGCTGCCCGAATGATAGTTAGGCCACGAAATGTCTTTGTTGTCCTGATCATCGGGGACGTGCCTCGATGCGTCAGGCTCCTGCTGCTTCGAATGGAAGAAATGCGCGCGTCCCACGCCACCAAGCGTGCAAAGCGACGATCCCAGATCCTGATGATCGCGTGTCGCCAGAATCCCGCCGCCTCTCTGCCTGAAGCGGGTGATGCCTTGACAGTCAGTCAGGCTTAGCCCGTCGCCTGTGTCCACGGCGAAGACCCAGAGCTCGTCGAAGTCTGTTGCGTCAAGTGTGCTCAACACAGGATCGTTACCCTGGGCGTCTGTTTGGCGGTTGCGTGCAGTAACTTCAAAGAGATGACGACCCACGTCGTCAGTTAGCGAAGTGAGGTGTTCGCGCAGTAGAGAAAATCTCCCGATGTTCCAGTCGTCCTCAACTGCTGGAATGGTGGTCTGCAAGAGAATGCGGATTGGTGTGCCCATGATCGTTGAGCTGTGAATAATGAAGACAGACTAATGTTCGCGCCGCTCCGCTAACCGCCTTTGGTGTTTGGTTTTTCTTAATTAGCTCATAGCATACGCGGGACACAACAGTTTAATGGCCAAAGCCCAAAGACCAAAGCCAAAAGACCAGTACGGAACCGCATCAAGCGGTTGCCAATGAATCCCAAGCTCATCGAGGTAGCTTAGCATCCATTGGACCGCAAATGGTTCTGTGAGTGGTTCCCATTAGCGTTGAGCCTAGGATCCATTGGCCACCGCAAGCTGTTCTTGACGTGACGAAGTAATACAGTTGTGCCAAGTCAATCTGAATACCAATCAATCTGCACTAAGTTTCACGACAACTGATCACAGGTCCGACTTCCAGACACCTCGATTCATCCTTCAAGTTGAACGATGGGAGCGCGAAACGACGGATAAACGCCGGTTAGCTAGCGGCTTGTTTAAGTACATGAGTCGTAAGGATTTAGTGAACAGATGATTGTTACTAAAAAGCAACCGTCGCAACCAATTCTCCATCTGAGTGCCGGTCTCGATTACAAGTTCTTTGTAAATCGGTTCGACCCATGCGCAGCGAAGTTGAAATTGTAAATTAAGATGACTCTGGGTCATCGCTCACATGGAGAATCACGGAATGAAGTTTCCCCGAAGTATGCCCCACTTGCGCTCTGCCAAGTTTGCTCCTGTTGCCATAATTTCACTTTTTCTTTTTTCGAATTTTACTGGCGTCTTCTTCAGTCCGGTACTTGCCCCTTCGGTCGACGCCGCCACAGAGATAACCACGATACCCGCAGACATCCCGTCATCCGGCGATCTGGCCCTGGATTGGATCATCTTTCGCAGCGGCGAGCGCGAGGGCGTGGATCCACGGTTTATTCATGCGGTCATCTGGCAGGAGTCAAAGTACGAACCCCGCGCGGTTTCACACGCCGGTGCGCAAGGCCTAATGCAACTAATGCCCGCGACGGCGCGCAGGTTTGGTTGCAAGAATGCTACTGATGTAGCAGCTAACATCAAAGCGGGAACAAAATACTTAGCCTGGCTCTTGAAGAGATTTGATGGCGATGTAAAGCTGGCTCTGGCTGGTTACAACGCCGGCGAAGGCGCTGTCGACAAATACAATGGCGTGCCGCCTTACGGTGAGACTCAGAACTACGTGCGCCAGATCGTTTCCCGGTACGGCAAGACTTATCATCCGATAGTGTCAGCGGAAGAGGCCAAGGTAGTATTTCAATTGCTCGCGAAAGACAGCCAATCGGACTCAAGTTCAGTAGAGCCGTCAAAGTCTTACTAGTCAGTCCCTAAGAAAAGCTCGCGCGCCGGTGGTGTTCTAAATGAGCCCCCGGCGCGCGGTCCTTTTACAAGCTGGCCTCAAGTTCGCAAATTCAGTGATAATTAGTTTTGAGTTAGGCGGATATTTTCCTCAGACAAAGGACGTCGAAGACAGAATCGAATGGGGAACGAGAAAGGTGAAGTATTTCGGTCGACGCGGGCGACGAGTTTTTGGCGCAACTTCTGGCCATTAATTTTTCTCATTTGGCATTGTGGTTGCGGGTCACTTAGTTCATCAAATCCGGCGCCTTCGGGTAATAACTCAATCTCGCGAACAAACAACGTGAAGCAGGTTAAAAGTGGACCGATAAATTACGTGGCAATCGGCGACTCGACCGGAGCCGGCGTCGGAGCGAGGGAGGGCGGATATGTCGCACGCCTCTTCAAGCGTATTGAGGTTGTTAGGCCCGGATCCACATTGACCAACCTATGTGTTAGTGGCGCGACTACCGAAGATGTGTTGAGCGATCAACTCGATCGGGGAATCGCTCAACAGCCAACTCTTGTAACTTTGGGAATTGGAATCAATGACGTTGGCCACGGTTTCACGGTCGAACAGTTTGCTGAGAACTATGAACGGATCCTTGGGCGGCTAACATCTGAGACAGACGCGGTAATTGTGGTGACGAACATTCCCGATATTTCAAGCGCGCCGCGCATTCCTCAGGCAGTGCGTGCTGAGTACCAACAGCGCGTTATCTCCTTCAACAAGCAACTGGAAGAGATAGCAGGCCGTTACGAAGTGACGGTTTTTGACGTTTACGCCATCACCCACGAGCAGCTCCCGCAACATCCGGAGTTCTTCTCCGCAGATGGTTTTCACCCCTCCGACGCGGGTTATGAAAACTGGGCACAGCAGATGTGGCCGACAATCGAAGCACTCACCTCACAGAACCATTTGCGGTAGCCAATGGATCCCAAGCTCAACGCTAAAGGAAGCACTCACAGAACCATTTGCGGTAACCAATGGATCCCAAGCTCAACTTGCATCATTTAGTGTTGTTTCGTGTAACTTCGTGGATCGTTCTTCCCCCTCGGAAGGCGAAACGATCCACGAAATCACACGAACTGGCACTAAACAATCAGTTGAGCTCGGGATCCATTGGCTACCGCAAAATGGTTCTTAGATGTGGTTGAGTGGCACTCATCGAGGTTGAGTGCTTTCATTCATGTTGAGCTTGGGATCCATTGGCTACCGCAAATGGTTCTGCGAGTGCTTTCCTTAGCGTTGAGCTCATGATCCATTGGCTACCGCAAATGGTTCTGGGCGTTGAGCGGTGCTGACAAGTGCCAAAACCCAAGACCAAAGCCCCAAGCCCAAAGTCCAAAGTTCGGAACAGCGGCTGCCGTGCGCTCGTAAAGCACTTGGTGTTAGAATTAGCTGGCAACGGAAAACAGGCCAAAAAGCTTGAACTCCAGGGTCCCCGGTTAGTATTGGAGGTTTTGATCGATGACAGAAGCAAGAGAACGAGTTAACAACGCGGCCAGCGAGATATGCGATGCGCTGCGCTATATGGGTGATGTTTCATATGCCATTCTGCCGCGTGACGTGGCGCATGGACTGGGCGACCTTAAGAAGTCGTTTTTGAATTTCATGCGCTCCGCGATCGACAAGGAAGTCGAATGGATCGACGAGCGAGTGGCGGGCGGTGACCGGCTGCGAGAGGATTGGAAAGCTTCGTGCAATCGCGACGAAACTGAGATGGGCAGCGAGCCTCTAAGTTAAGCTTTCGAAAGCCCGAAGGGGAACTATGGAAGTACTGCTGGCAGACGAATACGGATTCTGTTTTGGTGTCGAGCGTGCCGTTGAGATGGTGGAAGATGCGGTGGACGAAGGTGTTCGTCCTATTCGCTCGCTCGGTCCGCTTATTCACAATGCCCAGGAGATGGAACGCCTCGGTGAAAGGGGAGTTTCGACGATCGACTCACCGGAGGAAGCCGACGGCGACACGATTGCGGTTATTCGGGCCCACGGCGTAACACCGCAAGTGCAGCGCGACCTTGAACAGCGTGCTGCCAAGGTGATCGACGCTACATGTCCATTTGTTACGAGGGTGCAGCACTTGGCTGAGCGAGCGGCTGCCCAGGGACGCGACGTGATCGTTGCGGGCAATCCCGATCATCCCGAGATGATTGGTGTGGTCGGTTATGCGCCCAACAATACCTACGTAGTGCGCGATGCCAGCGAAGTAGCCTCCTTGCCGACCTTGCGCTCACCTCTCGTGGTGTCGCAGACGACGATAAAACTCAAGACCTTTCTCGAGGTTGCTGACGCTGTGCGTCAAAAGGCGGACGCTGAGCCTCAGGTTGTGAATACGATCTGCTCTGCGACTCGCGACCGTCAGGATGCGGCTCGCGCCCTCGCGGGAGAGGTCGACGCCTTCTACGTAATTGGCGGACGACATTCCTCAAACAGCGTCAAACTGCTGGCCGTTTGTCAGGAACAATGCGAGAAGAGTTTCTTGATTGAGACACCTGCCGAAATTAATTCCCAGGATCTTGTAGGAGTAAAACGTGTTGGCGTCACGGCCGGCGCGTCCACGCCTGATTGGCTAATTGATCAGGTGGTGAAGCGTTTGAAGGATATTGGGAAAGCAGCTTAAATCCTGTAGGTCAAATAGGTCCTGTAGGTCAAATCGGTCCTATAGCTGGGGCTTAGAGTTCTTCAACCTGGTCGAGGGCGGTAACTATCTGGCGGGCTTCTTCTGATCCATACTCCACCGCTTGCCGCCGCAGGGCATCGCGCGCAATCTCCGAATCAACTGGATCGCTCAACAGACCTACCAGCACCGACGTTGGAAACTGGGCCAGCGCTTCGTTTGCCAACGCTCGCACCACTACATCTTCAGATCGCGCCAATTCACAAATCTCGCTCGGCGCAAATCGCGACGTCAGGGCATCCGCGAGCGCATCGATCCGGCGGTAGTCTCGTTGTTGTGCAGCTCTCCGCACAAGCTGGGCGAAGACTTCGGCTGACTGCGTTTTCTCTTGCAAGACCGCGGCGCAAGTATTCGCAACGTGTCGTAGCTGTGCCCCCTTTTCTGTTTCCAACGAAGCTCCGGTTTCCATTGCCCGATCATCAAGAGCCGCGAGCAGGCGACTGAGTTCCAGGTCTGCGCGAGGGTCATAAGGGATATTTCGCGCCGAAGGCGGGGCTGCATTTGAGGCCTGCAGCGCCCGTTCAACCAGTCCGCGGGTAGTGGGACGGAGTTCGGACCAAACCGTCGCCACGCGCCCTCCAAAATCCTTAATTATCATTGACAATGCCGCTAAGTCTCCAAAAAGTCCACAAACAGGAATTTCTAAAACGGCGTACTATACGCGATGGGGAGCTGAAAAAATAGTGGGGAATGTCGAGTCGGCGATAGAGTGGATGATGGGAGACTGTCCTGGAGAAGGGGAGAAACGAATATGAGGAGAACCGACGATCGGTTCGAAGACCGTAATTCTCACCCCCTCACCTTACTACTCCTTCTCGGGAAAGCCTCTCTGTGTCTGCTCACTGACCGTTACCTCCAGGATTAAAGTCTTTGATTGAGACGATAGAGGGAAACGGTATTTTGACGACCTCACCGTTTGCACACTCGATCTTCACACTGGGAGTGGTCAGGGCCTGGGTGGTTTTCATGCTTCGAACGATGCCCCGAACGCGCCGGCCGTCGAGCGTGATAATTTCAACGTTGTCTTTGCCGTAGAGCGGCTGGAGGGCCGCTAGCGCTTTGGTGACTTCCACAGTTTTCTATTATCCTCCGCAGCTCAACAAAACCGAGCCACACTAGAGACCTGAAGATTGTGCCCGTAACCCGCCGGGATGTCCATCAGTAGGGCTCCATAAAACCCTTCCAACCCAGTTTGGCCCTGCCTTCCGGAGGGGGGTCCACGGGGTTCAGCTCGTGAAATGGCATCAACATTCGTGCCAGATTGAAGAATACCTGCAGATACCCGCGGATTTCACCAACAGAAGGGGATCTGAGGTAGCAGGTTGCATTTCGAGATCAAGTTCTGATTTCCGGTCAAAATAAGAAGAATCAGTCTTTTTGCAGATCCGCGCACCCGTGTAATTCGCCGCCCGTTCGTTACCGATACGAAATAGGGACATTATCGAGATTCGTTGAGATTG
>JBOGOU010000422.1:0-25108 GCA_050748205.1 Pyrinomonadaceae bacterium
CGGTCGCGCGGACGCTGAAGAGGCTGGCCGCGTAGGCAACCGATTGTCCGTGATTACCCGTGGATGCGGTGATGACCCCGCGCTCGCGTTCCTCGAACGAGAGCTGCGAGATCAGATTGATACCGCCCCGCACCTTAAATGCGCCCGTCAGTTGCTGGTTCTCATGTTTGACCAGGATGCGCGCGCCACAGAGTTTGTCGAGCTGCGGATAGTGGACCAGCGGAGTCCGCGGCAGATAGCGCGCCAGTGTTTGCTTCGCATGCAGGATGTCAGTGAAAGTTGGCGGCGTCATTAGATTTGAGATGTAGTTTATCTCGTCGTTCACTTTCTCGGTTAGATACTCCACTCATCCAACGCTTCATCACCACGTTGTCCAACGTCTAAAGGTGAGAATTGAATCTCAGGCTGTGTGCGGCTGAAGCGCGGAGCGGGAGCTGGTTGCATCACACCGCCAACTTCAACAAAAGTCGCCCGTGCCTGGTTGTGCGCGTGTGTTGGGGCTTCGTCCAGATCAAGAACAGGCGCAAAACATACGTCAGTACCTTCCATCAATTCGCACCATTGATCGCGAGTCTTGGTTTTGAAAAGGGCTGAGAATCTGTTCTTCAACTCGGGCCACAGTGTCTCATCCATCTGCGTTTGAAAAGCCAGATCGTCCACTCCGGCCTTTTCAAGCAGTAGCGCGTAGAACTGCGGTTCAATAGCGCCGATGGCAATAAACTTCTTGTCGGCGCATTCATAGGTGTCATAAAAGTGGGCGCCGCCGTCGAGCAAGTTTGTACCCCTTTGGTTGCTCCACTTTCCTGCCGCTCTAAGACCGTAGATCATCGCCATTTGAAGCGCCGCCCCGTCTATCATCGCCGCGTCAATCACCTGCCCATGACCGGAGTCGCGCGACTCCACAATCCCGCACACTACGCCGAAGGCGAGCAACATTCCACCACCGCCGAAGTCCCCAACGAGGTTGAGCGGAGGCACGGGCTTCTCTCCTGCACGTCCAATGGCGTGAAGTGCCCCACTCAAGGCGATGTAGTTGATGTCGTGTCCGGCAGCTTCTCGCAGTGGACCCGTCTGACCCCAGCCGGTGACGCGGCCGTAAACCAATCGCTGATTCCGTTCGAAGCAGACTTCGGGGCCGAGCCCCAAGCGCTCCATGACGCCTGGGCGAAACCCTTCGATCAGAGCATCGGCTTGGGCAACCAACCGGAGCACCGTCTCAATGTCTTCCGAGTTCTTGAGGTCCAGCGTAATGGAACGCCGGCCGCGATTGAGAACGTCATACTTCGAGTCAGCATCTTTCGCCGTGCCCTTACGTTCAACGCGAATGACCTCCGCGCCCATGTCGGAGAGCATCATCGCGCAGAACGGGCCGGCCCCGATGCTCGCGATTTCAACAATTCTAACGCCCTTCAGTGGTCCCAAAATGGTCTCCGCAGTGTTGAGGGTTTAACCTTCGAGTAGCATTCAAGCTAAGTGACACCCTCAGCACAAGAGTTTTCTCGATTCCACTTAGTTTTTGTATCCGAGGAAATAAGCTTCACACCATGAAGCCGCCGCCGCATACCACAACTTGGCCGCTGATGTAGTTGGATTCGGGAACGCAGAACAGAAACCCTTCGATTAGAGCATCGGCTCGTTGGACCATCGGAGCGCCGTCTCCACGCCCATTTGCCTGCTTGAGACCTACCGCCAGCACACACCGTTGCGGCAGCTCGCGGGCGATAGCCTACTAAGAGCGAACGACCGACGGTGCGGAACGCCGTCGTGATGATCGCCAAGTCGAAGAAATCGGTCTTGACCGATGAAAGCGGCACGATCGCATTTGATGGGATTCCCGTGCGCAAGTACCAACTTATTCCAAATATGATTTAGACCGCATGAAGTTGTAAGCGGACTGAAGCGCTTGCATCTTCATCCACAGTAACCACAGCGCGTGAAGTTGAGGCGTTGAGGACCACTGTTCAGGGGCTTACTTATCGAACAAGCGCTCAACTCGCCAGACGGGTGGCCTCTTTAGCGGTGAATGCCGGAGCGGTTGATTGACGGATGACCAATTCCGGTTCGACGGTCACCTGCTTTGGATAAGGTGCTTTAGGGCCGTCGGCAATGCGCTTCAATAAAGTTTCGGCAGCCATGCTTCCCATTTGCCTGAGCGGTTGCCTGATCGTGGTGAGGGGCGGGTTCTGAAAGGCGGCGCTGTACACGTCATCGAAGCCGAGGACCGAAATATCTTCGGGGACTCGGCGGCCCGCTTCGTTGAAGGCGCGTATAGCGCCTACTGCGGAAACGTCGTTGAAGGCAAAGAGTGCCGTGAATGGCGCGCCCGCAGCCACGAGTTTTCGCGCTGCGATATATCCTAACTCGGGCGAAGGAGAGTTACCCTCGAGTTGTGCTACGAGCGCTGAATGAACCGGGACACCGAGGCGGCGCGCCGCGTCGCGGATTGCCTTCCATCGCACTTCAGTATCCGAACTAAACACCTGGCCTTTGATGAAAGCGATTTGCCGGTGGCCTAGCTGCACCAGATACTCAAGAGCTAAGGTAGCCGCTTTTCGGTGATCGAGCGCAACGTTAGTAACTCCTTCGACGTCGTCATGCCTGGAGATTGCCACAACCGGAAGTAGGAAGTCCTTAGGACACGGTGTGTCAACTGCGATGATCCCTTCTACACAACGTTCGGAAAGCAGTCTTTGATAATCATCGAGCAGACGCAGATCATGGCGGTGACTCGCCACCAAGTAGAAATATCCCTCCTTGAGTAGATAATCTTCGATGCCACTCAGCACCATGGCCGAGTAACCATCGCTCAGTTCAGGGACCAGCACCCCTATAGTAAAGCTGCGCTTTGCCCTTAGCGAACGCGCCAGAAAATTCGGCCGGTAATTGAACTCCTTGGCCGCAGCAAAGATCCGATCCTTTGTTTCCTTCGGAATTGAACTACCTGCGGGGGATTCATTGAGCACCAGCGAGAGAGCCGTAGGTGAAAGTTCAAGATGCGCCGCCAGCTCTTTTAGAGTTGCGGCGTGATTTGGAAGCAGCCCGGCAGAGCCCTTATCACGAAGTTTTCCATTCTTACGTGGCATGCTGGCGATTCTTACACATGAGTCGGTCGTAATCAATCCTTTAATGCAGAAAAAGTTGTCGTGGACCAAAACAAATCCTGGTAAGGAAAAAGTCCTTGACATCATTTTCGGGCGATGCTATACAGCCCTAGTAAATCGATTTAGCTAGCGAACAACAGCCACGTCAGTGCTGCCAACCCTTCCGCTTCCGCGCCAACGATGTATGAGAAGGGGATGAGCAGGAGAGCAATCAAATTGGGGGTTGTATGCCCCCCCACCCGAGACGAATGGATTGCCTCTGTAACAGGCGAGGGTCATGCGCCAATCTCTGAAGGAGGACTCAGTCATGCACCGCACGTTTCACCAAACGGTTCTTCGGATGTTCACTGTCGCTTTTTTCGTTCTTCTAATACTGGGCCTTGCTTCGACTTCCAAAGCCCAATTTAGGGCCAGTGTACAAGGCACGCTGACGGACGTTAACGGCGCTGCAGTCCAGGGCGCTACGGTAACGCTCACAAGCAGCGAGACTGGTCGCACGCGGCAGGCTCAGACGAGCGATGCAGGTTTTTATCGCTTCTCAAATCTGGCGCCCGGCAGCTACACGCTAACCGCCGAGAACGCCGGTTTTAAGAAAAGCACCCAGGACATCACCGTGAAGGCCGAGGAGGTGCAGGGTTTTGACCTGACGCTGACGCCGGGCGAGGTTTCCGAGACGGTGTTGGTAACCAGCGACGAACAAGCTCTCCAGACCGAGAACGCCAACGTCGACCGCGCGATTACCAACCAGGAAATCCTCCGACTGCCGCAATTTGGGCGCGACCCTTATGAATTGGCGCGCCTGACACCCGGCGTCTTCGGCCAGGGCGCGCGCAGCGGAAGCGGCGGCGCGGTGAACCTGCCGAACACCACCGGTCCGGGCGGCTCAAACACATCGATTTTTCAGACGGAGAACCAGGTTCCGATCAGCGCGAACGGGCAGCGCGTCTCGGCCAACAATTATCAGATCGACGGCGTTAGCGTTAATAGTCTTGGTCATGGTGGCGCGGCGGTAGTGACACCAAACCAGGAGTCAGTCAAAGAAGTGCGCGTGCTCTCCACCGCGTTCTCGGCGGAGTTCGGGCGGAACACCGGAGCGCAGGTCCTTGTCGTCTCCCAAAACGGCACCAATGAGTTTCACGGGAGCGCCTTTTTCAAATACAGCGATCCCGGATTAAACGCCTTCAATAAGCTGGGCAGCACAATCGGCGCCTCCGGGTTCGGGCCGCCGCTGCGAGTGGAAAACCGCTTCCGGCAATACGGCGGCTCACTCGGCGGCCCCCTCTACTTACCGCGCTTCGGTGAAGGCGGACCAGCATATATCAGCGGTAAGAATCGGCTCTTCTTCTTCTTCTCCTATGAAGGTCTGCGCGAGAAAGGCATCGGCGTCAGTAATCAGTTCGTGGAGACGCCGGAGTACCGGGATCTCGTCAGGAGCCTCCGACCGAACAGCGTGACCACACGCATACTAAACTCTCAGGGCATCAATCCACGCATCGCCAGCGTAATCTCCGTTCCTTGCAGCACCTTTAGCACCAACGCGAGTCTCTGCCGCATCGTGCCGGGCGGACTTGATATCGGCTCGCCGACCGGCGCGGTCGGCCAATATCTCAGATTAAACAATCCGACGGGTGGCGGCTTCGACGGCATTCCTGACATTCAGTTCGCGCAGATCGCTTTGCCGCGCAGCACGACGGGCAATCAATACAACTTGCGCTTTGACTACACTGAGGGCAACAACACGTTTTCATTGAGCGGTTACCGCACTCCGCTGAAAACTGCCAGCAGCGATTCAGCGGCGCAGGGCCGCCCGGGGGCCGACACGAGGTTCGAACCCACGAATTCCTCTGCTACTGTGGCCTTCATTCGCACCTTAAGTCCAACGGTCATCAACGAAGCCCGGTTCAACGTGACCCGCTTCTATTCCAACCAGCTTGAAGCCTCGTCGGATGTGGACTACAGCATCCCGCGGGTCGAAGTGGAAGGATTCCTCCCCGGGGGAGCGCGCGTCAGGTTCGGTGCGCCGCGCGGCGAGACGAGCCCCGCCATCTTCGCGCAGAACACCTACGAGTTCCGCGACACGCTGACGTGGGTGCGCGGCAACCAGGCGTGGAAGTTCGGCGCTGAAATTCGCCGGGAGCAAGATAACAACAACCTCCTGGGCGGCGCGCGCCCTAACTTTTCATTCCTCGGATTGTTCAACCTCGCCAACGACGCGCCGCTCTTCGAGGCAATCAATACCGATCCGGCGACCGGAGGAGCGAACGACTTACAGCGCTACCTCCGCATCCAGGCTTACGGCTTCTTCTTCCAGGATGATTGGAAAGCGCGCCCGAACCTGACGCTCAATCTGGGCTTGCGTTACGAATACTATACGCCGCCCAGGGAGACTCAAGGGAGGATTACGAACTTCGTTCTCGGACCAAACTTCTTTAGGGACGCCCGCGTGGAAGTGCGTGACCAGCTTTACGAATCGGACCGCAACAACTTCGCGCCTCGTTTGGGGTTCGCTTACAGCCCGTCATGGCTCGGAATAACGAGAGACCGCGTAGTCTTGCGCGGCGGGTTCGGCATCGCCTACAACCGCACGCCGACCGTGTCGTATTCCAACATTCGCGGCAACCCGCCATTCTTCGCCCGCAACAGCCCCTGCTGCGGATCGGCGGTCGAGGACATTAACGTACCGGCGGGGCGCTTAGGGCCGTTCGCGCCGCTTGCCGGCATTCAGGCAAACCCGCGGCGCATCCTTTACACGACCGGCAATGGCTCGATCTTCGGTTTCCCGACCGCTCCGGGACTCCGGCTGGGTATTAACCCCCTGACGAATCAAGTCATCGGCTCGGAGGTCGAGGTTTACGGAACGACCCCGCAACTGCCGAACGCCTACCTCTATAACTACTCGCTTGAAGCACAGGCGGAATTGCCCTTCAGCTTGACGGGCACGCTCGGCTACCAGGGCAGCGCCGGACGCAAGTTTATTCGCATTGTGCCTTACCGCTTCATCTTTCCTTCGGCAAGCCCGCCGTCAAACCCCTTCGGCCCGACCTTCATCATCACGCCAGACGTGAACACGAACTACAACGCGCTCAACGCGCGCCTGACGCGCCGGTTGTCCAGGGGGTTACAGTTTGACGCCATCTACCGTTGGGCCAAGAGTATTGACACGCTCTCCTTCGAAGGTCCGGGCTTCGTTACGAACCAGACCTTCCCACAGGATCAAAGCCAGGAGCGTGGCCCTTCCGACTACGACGTGCGCCACTCCTTTACGCTCAGCTCGCTCTATGAGGTCCAGTTCTTCCGCAACCGCCGTGGCTTGACGCGCACGTTGCTCGACGGCTGGCAAATCAATAGCATCGTAACCAAGCACACGGGCTTCCCGTGGACCCCGCTCACGAACCGTCCGAGCCTTGTTACCCCCGGCGGGCGCACGCTGTCGCCTATCAGACCAATTGCGTTTATCGGCGGCAGCTTGAACGACACGTCAGACGACGCTTTCACCCGCCCCTTCGGCAACTTCCCGGGAGGTGGCGGCAATTTCTTCCTTATTACGGGTAGCGTCCAGCGGCCGGGCATCGGACGAAATTCGTTCCGGGGGCCCAACTACTTCAATGTTGATCTGAGTTTGGTAAAACGCACCTATCTGCCGTTCATTAAGGAAGGGTCGTTCCTCGATCTTCGCGCCAACCTCTTCAACGCCTTCAACCTTCTGAACCTGCAAAACTTTAACTTTGGCGCCTCAGGAACGATCATTGAGACCGCGCAATTCGGACGCTCGCCCGGGGGCCTTGCCGGTCGCGTGGTCGAACTCCAGGCGCGGTTCAGCTTCTAGTGAGTGCCGCGGAACCAGCAGACGGGTGGACCTCTTTCTCACTAAGATCCACCCGTTCACTTTGAGCCTTCATTATTTAAGTCTTGTCTGTAGATGAGAACCAGGTTTCCCGCGCTGTTTTGGTCGCTGCTGCTCGGCCTTGCTTGCTCGACTTATGCTCAGTCGACCAAGGTTGAGAGGCAACGTCAACTTGAACCTGCGATCAAAACATTCGAGGAGCTTGATAAGAAGGAGCCGCCCCCCAAAGGCGCAGTTCTATTCATCGGCAGTTCGTCGATCGCATTATGGAAGAGTCTCGGCCAGGACTTCCCCGCAGTCAGGACTATTAACAGGGGTTTTGGCGGGTCGCACGTTGAAGACTCGATAGACTTCGCTGATCGTATCGTGATTCCATACCGTCCACGTCTGATTGTCATGTATGCAGGGGACAACGACATTGAGAGTGGCAAGAGTCCCTTCGTCGTGTTGGAGGACTTCAAGAGGTTTGTCACCGTAGTTCATCGAAAGCTGCCCCGCACACGCATCGCCTTCATCTCGATCAAACCGAGTCCGGCTCGTTGGCGATTAGTGGACCAAGTGCGAGAGGCCAATAGACTCACAAAAGACTTTATGAAAACTAATCGCCGGCTTGATTACATTGATGTTTTTTCATCGATGCTCGGGAAGGACGGGAAACCGCGTCCTGAATTGTACATTGAGGATAACTTGCACATGAGCCAGGCGGGTTACGAGCTTTGGCGTTCTCTGGTAGCCCCTCGCCTCAGGTGAATAAAACGCCCCAAGGTTACGAAAGGCTTTCAGTATTCATTAGAATCGCCAAACGGTAAGATGTCGCGCCGTTTCAATTCTGCCGTGAGATAAGGGATTCTAAGGATAACTACCGATGACACACCATAAGCTGAGCAGAAGTCTAGTCGCCACCTGTCTGGTTGCGTTCCTGACTTCCGGCACAGTCATTCCGCAAAAACGGCGCCCTCTGCCGCCGGTCGCAAACGGCGCCCAGACCAATTACGTAGAGCAAAGGGTCAGCGCGTTGCTGGGGCGCATGACACTGGCAGAGAAGCTCGGTCAGTTGCAGATTCTCGACGGCCACGCGGATGGAAGATATAGAGACGAATTTCCTGACATGATTCGCCGTGGGTTGCTTGGTTCAACGCTCAACGTGCGCGGAGCAAAGCGCACTAACGAATTGCAACGAATAGCTTTTCGAGAATCGCGCTTGAAAATTCCTTTCCTCTTTGCTTTCGATGTGATTCACGGCTATCGCACGATTTTCCCCGTTCCATTAGGCGAAGCTGCTAGTTGGGATCCGGAAATGGCGGAGCGTGCTGCCAGCATCGCAGCCGCTGAATCTGCTGCCGTTGGCCTGAAGTGGACGTTCGCGCCAATGGTGGACATTGCGCGCGATCCGCGCTGGGGCAGGATTGTGGAAGGGTCAGGCGAAGACCCGTTCTTAGGCGCGGCAATGGCCCGAGCGCGGGTGCGAGGTTTTCAAGGAAAAGACTTCAGCGCGCCGGACCGTGTGATGGCTTGCGCTAAGCATTGGGTCGCTTACGGCGCAGCGGAAGCCGGACGCGACTACAACACCACCGATCTTTCCGAGTGGACCCTGCGCGAGATTTACTTTCCGCCATTCAAAGCAGCAGTTGACGCCGGCGTTGGAAGTTTTATGACCTCCTTCAATGACATCAACGGAGTTCCGGCAACCGCGAATCCTTTCACTCTCAAACGAGTCTTACGAAACGAATGGGAGTTCGACGGCTTTGTCGTAAGCGACTACACGGCTGTCATGGAGTTGATGCCTCACGGACTTGCGCGCGATGAAGCTGACGCGGCGCAGTACGCGCTCAACGCGGGAACTGATATGGAGATGGTTAGCCGCTTTTACAACAAACACGGCGCGCAGCTTTTGAAGGAAGGCAAGATTTCGCCAGTTGTGTTGGATGAAGCCGTTCGACGCATCTTGCGGATTAAGTTTCGTTTGGGCTTATTTGACAATCCTTATGTTGACGAAACGCGAGAACAGAAAGAGTTGATGAAACCTGAGTATCTTGCAGAAGCGCGGGCGGCGGCGGCGCGCTCGATAGTTCTTTTGAAAAACGAACGCGAGACTTTGCCACTCAGCAAGAACGTTAAATCAATCGCGCTGATTGGCCCACTGGCGGACGAAAGACAAAGTCTGAACGGCTCCTGGGCTGGCGATGGAAGAGCGGAAGACGCCGTCACTCTACTCCAAGGTGTCAAAACAAGAGTTAGCAAAGAAACGAAAGTGACGCACGCACCGGGTTGCGACATCAACAGCGATAGAACCGATGGCATTCCCGAAGCAGTTCGCGTTGCCGGCGAAGCTGATTTCGTCATCGTCGCTGTGGGCGAAGGTGCAGACATGAGTGGCGAAGCGTCTTCGCGTAGTTCGCTTGATTTACCGGGTAAACAAATGGAGCTCGTCAAGGCGGTTCACGCGACGGGAAAACCTTATGTAGTGGTGCTAATGAACGGTCGTCCTTTGACAATCAACTGGATTGCCGAAAACTCGCCGGCAATTCTGGAGACCTGGTACGGCGGAACGATGGCTGGACCGGCTATCGCAGACGTTCTGTTCGGCGATGTTAATCCGGGCGGCAAACTGCCAATTACTTTTCCTCGTTCGGTGGGCCAGATTCCGATTTATTACAACCACAAGAATACCGGTCGTCCGTTTGACGCCAACAACAAATACACATCGAAATATCTGGACGTCGCAAATACGCCGCTTTATCCATTCGGCTACGGTTTGAGCTACACGAAATTTCGATTGAGCAACTTGCAACTGAGCGCACAACGGATCAAGCCTAACGGGCAGGTCAAAGTCAGCGTGGACGTGGAAAACACGGGAGCGCGCGAGGGCGATGAGGTGGTCCAACTCTATCTCTGTGATGTGGCCGCCAGCGTCACGCGGCCCATCAGAGAGTTGAAGGGATTCAAGCGGATAACCTTACAGCCTGGTGAGAAGCAGAGGGTTGAGTTCACGCTTAGCTCGGAGCATCTTGGTTTCTACAACCGCGAAATGCAGTTCGTAGTCGAACCGGGCGAATTCAAAGTTTTTACCGGCACAAGTTCTGAAGGCGGTCTAGAGTCCGGCTTTACCGTCGTTGAACGATAGAACTACCATGCGGTGCAGAAGAGCGATGAGAGGCTTTAAGTCAGGGAAAAGTGCGCTGCTCGTTGCGCTGTTGTTCTTGGGCGGCAACGCAGTGGCGCAGCCTGAAGACACCGTCGCACGAGGCGCGCCGGGGAAGGACGCGCGGTGGGCGAGCGCCGGTAAACAAGCTGTTGGCACATCGAACACATTAGAGTCGAAAGTCTGGTTTACCTTGCAAGGCGGCGCGCTTACAGAGGTATTTTCCCCAACGGCTGATATCCCGAACGTGCATGTTCTAGAGTTTGTCGTAGTCAATCCCTCCAGCAGAAAAGTTGAAACAGAGCGGGAGGACGCAACGCATGAAGTCGAAATCCTGAACCATCACTCTCTCTCATTTCGGCAGGTCAACACGGGAACGAATGGCTCCTGGAGAGTTATTAAGACTTACACGACAGACCCAGCGCGCAGCACGCTCTTGATTGATGTGCGATTCCAGACGAAAGATAAAAGTCTGGCGTTGTACGTCTATTTCGATCCCTCTTTGAACAACAGCGGAATGCACGATACGGCTTGGACTCAAGGCAATGCGCTGCTGGCGAATGATGCTGACAAATCTTCGGCTCTGCTCGTCTCAGGGGGCTTTACTGAGATGACCAACGGCTTCTATCAAATCAGTGACGGGCTCAACCAGCTGAAACAGAATGGGCGAATCGTGGCCGCTTATGCTCGCGCGGAAAATGGCAATGTCGCGCAGTTGGCTAAAATCAAACAGCCCGAGCGATTCACGCTTGCGCTTGGCTTTGGTAAGAGCGCGGGAGAGGCTCTGAAGGCTGCGACTGTTTCTTTGTCAAAAGGCTTTCGGCTTTGCAGCAAGCAATATGACCAAGGATGGAATGATTACGCTCGAACAATTCCGAACGTCGGAACGAAATACCAGGCGCAATTTAATATGGCGGCACTCGTTTTGAGAGCGCACGAAGACAAAACCTTTCGGGGCGCAAACGTCGCTTCGCTTTCCGCTCCCTGGATTACCGGTACGGCGGCGAACGAGCCACATGTCGGCGGCTATCATCTCGTTTGGGCGCGTGATCTGTACCAGGTCGCCACCGCGTACATGGCCTTGGGCGACAACGCCGCGGCCAAACGCGCTTTGAACTATCTTCTTACGGTTCAGCAGAGAGCAGATGGCAGCTTCCCCCAAATCACGTGGATTGACGGGAGGCCGATTGGTGATGCGGTGCAGATGGATGAAGTCTCATATTCTTTAATCCTGGCTTATCAGCTCGGACGCACTGACCGCGCGACCTATTTCAAACACATCAAGCGCACGGCAGATTACATACTCAAGACTGGACCGGTCACGCAACAAGAACGGTGGGAAGAGAAAGCAGGTTATTCGCCCGCCACGATTGCCGCCGAGATCGCCGGACTCGTTTGCGCTGCTGAGATAGCAATGCACAACGGCGATGAAGCTTCCGCTCGAAGATATCTCGCGACCGCCGACGACTGGGCGGGCAAAGTTGAAAGCTGGACGGCAACGACAAATGGCCGATTCGGCGATGGGAATTACTATTTGCGTTTGACGCAAAGAGGAAGTCCGAACGCTAGAGAACGCATCGAGCTTAACAACAATGCAGGCGTTGCTGACGAACAAGAAATCGTCGACCCAAGCTTTCTTGAACTTGTGCGGCTAGGCGTCAAATCGCCCCACGATCCGTTAATCGCAAAGTCACTCAAAGTCGTTGATCAATTGATTCGCGTTGAAACCCCGCACGGCGAAGCTTGGTATCGCTATGTGCGCGACGGTTACGGTGAAATGCCGGATGGGCGACCGTGGAATTGGGACGGGAAATACACGGGCAAGGGACATTTGTGGGTTCTGTTGACCGGAGAGCGCGGGCAGTACGAACTTGCGCGCGGCGAATTTGGGAAGGCCCGCGAGCGACTGGAAACGATGCTTGGTTTCGCCAATGAAGGAATGATGTTGCCAGAGCAGGTTTGGGACCAGCCGGAAGGTCCGAGACGCGATTTGAAGTTTGGGGAAGGCACTGGATCGGCGACGCCGCTTGCCTGGTCAATGG
This sequence comes from Pyrinomonadaceae bacterium, assembly GCA_050748205.1. GTDB lineage: Bacteria > Acidobacteriota > Blastocatellia > Pyrinomonadales > Pyrinomonadaceae > PSRF01. Next base: position 12,130 of record JBOGOU010000422.1, read on the forward strand.
CTCAGTTCATACGGCTCCTTGTGAATCTGAAAGCGAGAAAAAACCTGGACACACCCGACATAGTGGCGGCGCGATATGTCAAATGAAACGATTCTGTAGACCAGGATTGCGGTGAAGATCTTCAACAACACATTGAATCCAAACGCAGCCTTCGGCAAACTTCTTCCCAGATTACTGGCGATTGTTTTGCTGCTGCATTGCCTTGCGCAATACGACTTCGCGCAGGCGCGTCGCTCAGAAGTTTCCAGTGGCAACCGCATCCAGGCTGCGCGCCTTGAGCAAAGCGATGACGCTTTCCTTGAAGACCTTTCGCGACGGTCTTTCCAATACTTCTGGGAGCACTCAGACCCGAACATAGGGCTGACGTCAGACCGGGCCCGCACAGATGGGACAGCACACCCGCCGACGCATAACAGTCATAACATCGCCAGCAGCGCGGCGACAGGTTTTGCTCTTTCCGGATTGTGCATCGCCGCAGATAGAAAATGGATTACGCAAAGACAAGCGCGAGAACGCACGCGAAAGACCTTGCAGTTCTTTGCCAATCAGGCCGAGCATAAGAACGGTTGGTTTTACCACTGGATGGATAAAGCGACTGGAGAGAGACGTTGGCGCAGCGAGATTTCATCAATTGACACGGCTCTTCTAATGGGCGGCGTGCTGACAGTCAGGCAGTGTTTTAGGGACGACAAAGAAATCTATAGGCTCGCTACGCGGATCTACGACCGCATTGACTTTGGTTGGATGCGTAACGGTCATCCTTACTTGCTTTCGCACGGTTGGAGGCCGGAGAACGGATTCATAACGCATCGTTGGGATAATTACAGCGAACACGCTTCGCTGTATATCCTGGCGATCGCATCGCGCACGCATCCGGTTTCCCCGCTCGCTTGGTACGCCTGGCGCAGACACTGGGTTGAATTCGCGGGTTATAGATACATCGCTAGCGCTTCGCCACTTTTCATACACCAGTATCCGCAAGCTTGGCTTGATCTACGCGGATGGCGAGAACGCCGCCCACCTTTCGTCGACTACTACGACAACTCAGTCAAAGCCACGCGCGCCCACAGAGCGTTCTTTCTGAGTCTGGGGAGTGAATTCCCGACTTACAGCGCAAACATCTGGGGCATGACCGCTTCTGACAGCGTCAAAGGTTATGTGGCCTGGGGCGCGCCGCCGCGACATCCTGACACTGACGGCACCGTTGTGCCGTGCGCTGCAGGCGGTTCGCTCATGTTCACGCCCGACATTGCGTTGCCTGCCTTGCGTGAGATGCAACAGCTTTATGGCAATACCATCTATGGACGCTACGGCTTCACAGACGCTTTTAATCCAGGAACGGGTTGGGTCGGACCGGATGTCATTGGCATTGATGTTGGGATAACGCTTCTCAGCGCAGAAAATCTGCGGAGCGGCAACGTCTGGCGTTGGTTTATGCGCAACATGGAGGTTCGCAGGGCGTTGAGACTGGTTGGATTGCGCTCGTTTCGAAATCAAGCGACTGTTCGCGGGCGCTCCAGGCAAGCATCTCGAACGTCTCCTTATTGATGGCGCCTGGCGCCCGAAAGATTTTGCGCGCGGTGGGATTGAGTGGGTGATGATGAGAAGACTGATCATGGCGGAAGCTAAGAAGTTTTTGGTCCTTATCACTACAACAATGCTGCTAACGGCTGGATGCGTCTGCGGGCCGGGTCAGAACTGTCAAAGTGAGAAGCAGCCCGGCAGGGCCATTCGCATCGGGCTTTCGATGGACACTTTGAAGGAGGAGCGCTGGCAACACGATCGTGACCTGTTTGTGGCCCGGGCCAAAGAACTGGGCGCCGAGGTCCAGGTCCAGGCCGCCAACGGCGACGACCGCACGCAAACGCAACAGGCCGAGAATCTGTTGACTCAGGGTGTGGACGTGCTGGTCGTCGTGCCGCACAACAGCGAAGTCGCTGCCTCTATCGTCGACTCGGCGAAGCGCCAGTGTGTTCCGGTGGTCAGCTATGACCGCCTGATTCGCAATAGCGACGTTGATCTGTACATCTCTTTCGACAACGTCAAGGTCGGTGAGATGCAGGCGAAGTATCTACTCGATCGCGCTCCTAAAGGCAACTATGTGCTCATCGGCGGTGCACCCACTGACAACAACGCATTGCTTTTTCGCAAAGGTCAAATGAACGTGTTACAGCCCGCCATCGATAGCGGTGACGTCCATATCGTCTCCGACCAATGGGCGAAGGAGTGGCAGGCCAGCGAGGCGCTGAAACATACAGAGAATGCCCTCACGCAAGCAAACAATAAGGTTGTGGCGGTAGTCGCATCGAATGATGGCACAGCGGGCGGTGTCGTGCAGGCGCTTGCTACCCAGGGGCTGGCGGGAAGGGTGCTGGTCTCAGGTCAGGATGCCGACCTGGCAGGTATTCAGCGCGTCGTCGAAGGCACGCAATCAATGACGATTTACAAACCGATCAAGCCCCTGGCAACAAAGGCCGCCGAGGTTGCTGTGGCCCTCGCGCGCGGGGAAAAAATTCAAACTGACGGGGCCGTAGATAACGGCGCCAAGAATGTCCTGTCTATTTTGCTCGATCCTGTCGTTGTTGACCGCTCGAATGTAGTTGAGACAGTTATCAAAGACGGCTATCAGAAGTTGGAAGACGTCTATCAGAATGTGCCGCGCGAACGCTGGCCGCAGGTGCCGCAGAAATCCTCACGCATAGATATTGAACACGGCGTGCGTGACAGCGAACGAACAATCCAGATTACAGCTTGAGCTTGCCTGGTTTTGCGAGCCCGAGATTGCGGCGTGGCAGAAGTATTAAGCCGAGGATCTGATCGCCTTGATACATGATGACTGATAAAGCTGGCGCACCCCTTCTGGAGATGCGCGACATCATGAAGACCTTCCCCGGCGTGCGCGCGCTGGATGGTGTGACTTTCGACCTGCACGCAGGAGAGATTCATGCGCTGGTCGGGGAGAACGGTGCAGGCAAATCAACCCTGATGAAAGTCCTCAACGGAGTGTATCCCTACTCTAAATACGGCGGCGAGATTCTCATCGGTGGCCAGACGCGTCGCTTCAGCAATATCCGCCAAGCAGAGGAAGCGGGCATCGCCATCGTCTATCAAGAGCTGTCGCTCGTTAAGGACATGAACGTCGGCGAAAATATTTTCCTGGGACGCGAGCCACGGCGCTTCGGCTTCGTTAACTGGGAAGAACTCTACCGCCGTGCCCGCCAGCTCTTGAATGATCTTCACCTGCCGATCGATCCCCGTACCCCGGTGCGCAACCTCGGCATTGGCCAACAGCAGCTCTGCGAAATCGCCAAGGCGCTTTCGCAGAACGCCCGCATCCTCGTGTTAGACGAGCCGACGGCCGCTCTCACGGGTGCGGAAGTTGACACGCTCGTGAAGATTCTTGACAGCCTGCGCGAACGCAACGTTGGCATCGTCTATATCTCGCACAAGCTGGACGAGGTTTTTCAACTCAGCGACCGCATCACTATCTTACGCGACGGGCGCACAGTGGGCACTCAGTCTACCGCTGAGCTCGATGAGCAGCGCGTGATCGCGCTGATGGTTGGGCGCGAGGTCGGGGACATCTTCCCGAAGGCGACGCATGAAGCGGGCAATACGGTCTTTGAAGCGCGCAATATCACCGTCGAAGACCCGAACGTGCCGGGCAAACTCTTAGTTAACAGCGTGAGCTTTGCTGTCAAGCGCGGTGAAGTCTTAGGGATTGCGGGCTTGATGGGTGCTGGTCGCAGCGATCTCTTGATGGCGATTTTCGGCGCGCACACCGGACGCGTAACCGGCGGAACCTTTGTCGAGGGCAAGTCGGTCCGCATCATGAGTCCGGCGGATGCGATCAGCTACGGCATCGGCTTCGTCACCGAAGACCGCAAAAGATTTGGTCTCGTGCTGGACCAAACGATTCTGAACAACATGACCCTCGCAAGTCTGCCGCGCGTCTCAGGGCGCATCATGACGAACAGGGATGCCGAAGGCGCAACCTGCGAGCGCATGTCGCGGGACCTACGCGTCAAAGCGCGCAACATCTACACAGTCGCGGGCACACTTTCAGGGGGCAATCAACAGAAGGTCGTGTTGGGCAAATGGCTTTTGACCCAACCGCGCGTGCTCTTTTTGGACGAACCGACACGGGGCATTGACGTGGGCGCGAAGCAGGAGATCTACGCGCAGATTAACAAACTCGCGCAAGCAGGGCTCGCCATCGTGCTGGTCTCGTCGGAACTCCCGGAAGTGCTCGGCCTTTCAGACCGCGTGCTGGTATTGCACGAAGGCCGCGTCACTGGAGAATTCGCGCGCGCTGAGGCGACGCCCGAAGCGGTGATGTCATGCGCGACTGGTCACAGATCCCGTGCCGCATGAGTTCAGGATCGCGTGGACTTATTTTCTAGAAAGCCGCGAGCGATCCCTACGGCTCGCCGCATCGTCAACCTTAGGATCTGAGAGTCTGAGGCGAACCTCTGATGAGCCAAGTACCCAATGAGCCCGCAGCCGACCGTCCGCCAGTAACCGCAGACGTTACGCCGTTGACGCATACTGAACGGATTAAGGCACTGGCCGGTGAATGGCGCGCTTACACAATGTTGTTTGCGCTCGCTGCCATCTGGCTCTTCTTCCACTACTTAACTGGCGGCGTATTTCTGAGTGCCCGAAATTTCTCAAATCTGATGCTCCAAACCTCAGTCACGGGCGTCCTCGCTGTCGGCATGCTGATGGTGATTGTCACGGGACAGATCGATCTGTCTGTGGGATCGCTGGTCGGTTTGACAGGAGGCATCTCGGCCGTTGTATTGACGTGGCTCGGATGGGGACTTGTTCCGTCGTTGTTAGCCGCGATCATCGTTGGCTTGTTGATCGCATCTTTTCAGGGCTTCTTAGTCGCTTATGTAAATATCCCCGCCTTCATCGTCACGCTCGGGGGATTGCTGGCATGGCGCGGGGCGATCCTGGGCATCAGCAAGGGAAAAACTATTCCGATCTCGAGTCAACTGTACCGGTCCATCGGCCAGTGCTTTGTTGCTCGCTATGCTGGGTGGGCGCTCGCAGTCGGGGCGGTGACCGCTGTCGCGTGGTTTGTGATCCGTCGCAGCCGAGCGCGCGTGCGACACGGGCTCGAAGCATTGAGCTGGGTCGGCATCGCTTGGCAGGTCGCGGCCCCTGCGGTTGCGATACTTATCTTTGTCTATGCGCTGAACTCCTATGCCGGTATACCGATCCCCGTCATGATCTTACTGGTCGTAGCGCTCGCAGGCGTCATCATCACACAGAACACGACATTTGGACGTTACCTGTATGCCATCGGCGGCAACCCGGAGGCAGCGCGTCTGTCCGGCATCAGCTTGCGCAAGCACATCCTGGTGGTGTTCGGTCTCATGGGCACGCTTGCAGGAGTTTCCTCCGTGATTTACACAGCGCGCGTGGCGAGCGCCTCTCCTGACGCGGGCACTTTGCTGGAACTCGATGCAATCGCCGCCTGCGTGATCGGCGGGACCAGCTTGATGGGTGGGCGCGGAACGGTTTTTGGAGCGATAGTGGGCGCGCTCATCATGGCGAGTCTGGACAACGGCATGTCCCTCAAAAGCGTTGAGCCATATGTGCAGTATCTAGTCAAAGGCGCGGTGCTGGTCACTGCCGTCGGATTCGACATGATTAGTCAGCGACGGAGGTAACGTTTTTAACAACGCACGGGCCGTTTTCGCAAAGTTCGAGCAGAAATGCCAATCAGCAATCTTCGTGTTAGAAACACCATGATTCTTGCCGGCGACATCGGCGCAACGTCTGCGCGGCTCGGCGCCTTCACTCTGGAGAATGTGCGTCTGAATCTCGTTCTTGACGAAGAGTACCCCACACGCGAGCACAACGATACTGTTGAGATCATACGTTCCTTCATTACCAAGCATCGTATCGCAGTCGAACGAGCGTGCATGGCAATCGCTGGCCCAGTCCGCCATGGTCGGGTCGAAGCGACTAACTTGCCGTGGATTGTGGACGCGAAGCAAATCGCGCGTGAACTTAATTTAGAAAGAGTGGGACTGATCAACGATCTCGAGGCCAATGCGTATGGAATTTTCGCCCTCGAGGGAAGAGAGATCGCTGTACTCAACGAAGGTGCATCCGACTCTTGTGGCAACATGGCAGTTATTTCGGCAGGGACGGGGTTGGGTGAGGCCGGACTCTATTGGGATGAGAAGCAACATCATCCATTTGCATGCGAGGGCGGCCATTGCGACTTTGCGCCGGGAAACGATTTGGAGATCGAGTTGTTGCGCTATCTTCAGGACCGATTCGGGCACGTTAGTTGGGAGCGCGTCGTTTCAGGTCCAGGGTTGAATAGCATCTACGAATTCCTGCGCGAGACCGGGCGGGGCGATGAACCGCCGTGGCTTGCCGAAGAGATGCGGCACAAAGATCCTTCGTCCGTCATTTCGCGCGTGGCGTTAAACCAAGGTAACGCTTTGTGTATGCGCGCCCTGGAACTCTTCATCTCGCTCTACGGTGCGGAGGCTGGCAACCTTGCCCTGAAGATCATGGCCACTGGAGGCATCTTCCTGGGCGGCGGGATCGCTCCGAAAATCATGCAAGAGTTAAAAGGCTCAGTGTTCATGAGATCCTTTACCGCTAAAGGCCGGTTCAAACATCTGCTGGAAGCCATTCCGGTGCGCGTCATTCTCAACGACAAGGCCGCGTTACTCGGAGCAGCACGATATGCCGCGCTGAAACTCTGACTGCCATGGCTTATGCGAATTCTCGCTGAGTTTGGTGACCCGCTAATAATCAATCAGCGCACTTAGTTTGTGCTCGGGGAAGATGTCGGTAGTCAAACGTATTGGAGTTCTAACTGGCGGTGGCGATGCGCCAGGTCTCAATCCGGCGATCAAGGGTCTGGTCTATCGCAGCGCCGACTACAAAATCGAGGTTATTGGGCTTTACGGCGGCTGGCGTGGTTTGCTTAACCCCTTGCCTGAATTGTTGCTTCTTGATCGCGCAAAAGTACGCCGCTGGGACCGCGATGGTGGCACCAATCTCGGTTCCACACGTACGAATCCCTTCGAGATGACGAATGAAGCAGGCGAGAAGATTGACAGATCAGACGAAGTGAGCAAAAACATCAAGCTTCTTGGACTCGATGCAATTGTTGTGTGTGGAGCGAGGATACGCTAGGCGTGGCAGCGAAACTGGCAACGAGAAATGTGCCGGTTGTTGGCATGCCCAAAACCATTGATAAGGACTTGGCAGAGACTGACTACACGCTCGGTTTTGACACTGCGACGAGAAACGTGACCGAGATCATCGAACGCTCGCGTACGCCTGCCGGGTCACATGGCTGGGTACAGATCATCGAAGTGATGGGCCGGCACACGGGGCATCTGGCGTTTTGGTCAGGAGTGGCCGGCCAGGCTGACATGATATTGATTCCAGAGCATCCGTTCCGATACGCGAAAGTCTTTCGGCTTCTGAAAGAGCATTTGGGAGACCCGACGGCCGGTCATCACGATCTGGAGCGCCCGCGCTATTCAGTGATCGTCGTCGCCGAAGGCGCACATGCAGAAGATGGAAAGTTAGTGACTGTTGACGGCCGCCATGATGCGTTTGGTCACCCCCGACTGGAGGCATTGGCGAAGTCTTAGCTCGCAAGATCATGACCGAAACTCCATATGATGCTCGTTCAGTGATGTTGGGGGCATCCGCAGCGTGGCGGCGCACCCAGTCCCATCGACCGCATCATGGGCTTGACGTTTGGCGCGCGTGCGGCTGACGCAGTGTGTCAAGGAGAATTCGGTAGGATGGTGTCGGCGCGCGGGATTGCTCCAGCGTGCGAGCTGTCGCTAGTTGACATCACGTCTGTGCTGGGCAAGCTCAACGCCGTGGATGTTAATCACTACGATACGGAGCGTTACCATCTAAAGGACATTGGGATGTAAACGCTCCTTCACGACCTCGATTGCACTGCCGGTCCTCTTGGATCAACCGATGCTTCGGTCTGCGGCGTGTTCACTACCTTTTGCCCAAACCATTACCGATATAGCTAAGAAGGGAATGTCTTTTAGCAAAAAGAATTGTGTGATTGGGAAACCATCTACCAATTTCCAAATACCGGGTGTTGTAATTAAAAAACTCAATGTGGTAGCAAAAATTACGGTTGAGGCTATTCCTGCATATTTACCTAAGTGATTGAATTTCAAACTTAAAAGCAAAGCAGTGGCTACGATAATTTCTATTGTTCCAATAAGGTTGGAAACCGCTCGGTCTGAAAGTATTTTATACAACCAACTCATTCCAAAATGATTTTCTACCAAAGGTTTTATCGCCGCGGCTTCGGTAGGCGTAAATTTGAATGATCCTATCCAAATTAAGGTAACGGCTACACCAACTACTCCAATTGTGTATCCGATTGTGAAATGTTTGCTTGTCATTTTTCCTTCCCGCTTATTTCTAACTCAACGAAAACAGGCAGATGATCCGACGGGTATCTGAGGTTTATCGAATCGCTCAAGACGGCATATTTTTTTACAGCAATTCGCTTTGAATTATCAACGAAAACATAATCAATCAGCCTCGTAACGGGCTCATTAAACTTAAATCCATTAAAGCTTCCACTTGGTCCGAAAGGTTTGGCTTCCGACGCTTCTCTTGAATCGGTCATTACTCTTCTCAAATTTATCAGCAACGCCGAATCAGGCTCGGAATTGAAGTCTCCCATCAGAATAACGGGATAGTTCTTTGTGTTGACCTCTCTTATCTTCGCCAAAATCATTTCAACTCCTTTGGCTCTCGCAACCGCGCCGTTATTATCCAAATGAGTGTTGAAAACCCAAAAAGTTTGCTTTGTCTTCCTGTCCTTGAGGAGTGCAAACGTGCAAATTCGGACATACGAAGCATCCCAGCCTTTTGAAACTTGATTAGGCGTTTCAGAAAGCCAAAACGTTCTTTCGTTTGCTACTTTGAACCTTGATCTAATGTAAAAAATCGCAGAAGCCTCGCCTTTTCCTTCGCCGTCCCTGCCGATTCCGACATGTCCGTATTCGGGAAGACTGTTTTCTAAATCATTAATTTGATTTGGCAAAGCCTCTTGAACACCGAAAATATCGGGAGCATAAAATCTTATCTGTGAACTGGAAAAATCTTTGCGATGATTCCAGTCATTTTCCTTGTCGGAGGGCAAGTCCAATCGGATGTTGTATGTCATCAATTTTAGATTTTGGGCGGTCGCAAATTGCACACAAAGAAGTGTCACAATGCAGATAAAGTTTATTTTTCGCAGCATGTCTCTTATTCTCGTTCGCCGCCCACAGCGCCGTCGCGCGAGAGTGTCGCCATGATTGCGCCGTGTATGGCGAGCATCAACAACCCACCGACCAATGGAACGATCAACCCGACGCGTAGCCCGTGGTAGTGAGTTGACGCGGCTCCGACGATCCACGGGAACACAGCGGCACCCAGACCGGCCAGCATGAACAGCGTTCCCGTCAAGCGCGCCGCATCCCGCCCGAATCTTCCGGTGAAGAGCGCGATTGTGGTGGGAAACGCAGGCGCGAGCCCGAGCCCGGCCAGACTCACACCGAGAAGTACCAGGCCCGTCGCCGAACTTAACAGAACGACGAGCATGCCGCCCGCTGCGACGAACATTCCGAAGAGCACCATCTTTACCTCGCGAACGTGTCGGAGAATCACCGGCGCGGCGGCCCTGCCTGCCAAGAGCCCCGCCCAGAAGAGCGAAGGAGCAGCCGCCCATGATAGTTGCGACGACGGGGCGAGACGCTGGACGTAGGAAGCGATCCAACCGCCCATCGCCGACTCTGTCCCGATGTTAACGAAGACCAGCGCGGCCGTCAGCAGCGGGTAAGGCCTCAACCAAAGACGCGCAGCCGTCGAGCGCGGCACGGGCTCCCCGCTCTCATCGGGCGGATCGATGAGTAGGCTGCCCGCACTGCGCGCGACGAACGTAGCGATAAGGGCTACTGGCATCGCTACAATGATAAGCGCAAAGGAGAGACCGGTGGCGCGCGCAAGAGTGGGGATGAGCACCGGGCCGGTGACGGCCCCTACGCCCCAGGCGAGGTTTAGGAGGTTGAGGGCTGCCGCGCGCCGCGTTGGGTTGAGTTCAGAGATTAGAAGGTTGATCGTTGGGATGGTTAATCCGAGCGAGAGGCCCACACCGGAGATCCAAATGACACCGAGGCCCCGCGAGCCGAAACCGAGACAAGCCGTACTAGCCGACATCAACCCGAAGCCGCCAATCAGCAGAGACCGGAAACCGAACCGCCGGATAAGCGGCCCCGTCAGCGCAGATCCGACGATCGCCGCGACGGATTGAACGAAGAATAAGCTGCCCGCCTGAGTATCGTCGAGACGCCAGCGAACCGAAAGCAGCGGCAGAATCGGACCAAGCAAAGTGTTGACGACACCGATCAGAATAAAACCGATATGAATAAGCCGAACGAGCCGGCTTGGGCGTGTCGATCCTGAGACTATTCCTACACTCTCTTTCATACTTTGCAATAGCAACTTCCCGATAATTTGCCCACCTCAGAATAAAACCTCACAAGTGGTTCGTCGGGATCGGCTTAAGCGGCGGCAGGCCTGAGAGACGTGAGAATACCGCTTCGCAGGAAACACTTTAGGGCACGATGCTGATCTCTTCGACACTCGCGGTCGGAAGGGGCAGCAAGAGCTTCCCGGCCTTGTCATCGAACTGAAAGTTCGAGATCACTCGTCCGTCGGCGCGCACCTCGTGTGGACAACGGACGACGCCCAGCATTTCCAAAGAGGCGCGGCGACGAGCGCCGCCGTACACTCCTCTGCGCGCGATGCGAATCGTGGCTCCGCTCTGCGCGACGTTGACGGTGCGATAGGCACCGCGCAGGTAATCGGATCCGTCACCCGCGTCCTCAAAAAAGCTGCTCATGCCGTCCGCGCCTCTGACGACAGTGAGCGTGATCGGCGCATGCGCCATCTCGCCCGTGTGTTGCAGCTGAGCCAGCGCTTTTCGCGCTCTTTCAACGCGGATGATCTCGGCGCCCATGTCGGAGAGCATCATCGCGCAGAACGGGCCCGCCCCGATGCTCGCGATTTCAACAATTCTAACGCCTTTCAGTGGTCCCAAGACGGCCTCCGCAGTTTTGATGGTTAGCGTTCAAGTAGCGTCAAGCTTAAGCACAAATCTTCAGCGTTAAGAGTTACGGCCGACTGCGTGCATTCCGACGATTAGGAGACCTCTGTCACCTCGCCTGGCGCCAGCTGTGTGAGTACTTCTTTCACTCGCGGAATGAATGGTGCGAGGCTCTCGTATTCGTTGCTACTTGCAACTAAGACGACAAACCTGAGCGAGCAAGATGCAAGGTTTTTGCTGGTGTCGGAGATTCTGGTCAACGGTGAGGAACACTTCAAACTCACTTTCTACCAGTTTAAGGAGTTCCCCGTTTTTCTTTGCCGACCATCCCATCTGATAGGCGGTCTTTACCTCGTGCTCGGAGAGCAGGTGTAGGAGTCGCTTTGGTACGCAGTGGTCGAGGAAGATTCTCAAGACTGTTTGAGGTTCTCTAAAAGGGTGTCCATCGCCAGATGCAACACCGCGTCGGCTTGTTCGCGTGAGATGCCTTCAAAGTCGTCAAGGAATGTTTCAATGCTCTGACCACTTTCGAGATAATCAAAGAGGTTCTTGATGGGAACCCTCGTGCCATAGAAGCACGGCGCTCCGCTCATCCGCTCAGGGTCAGTCCAGACAAGACGTCCAAGTTCAACTTCTTTCGTTGGTGTCGTCGTTAACATGGCTCTTCATACCTCATGGTGGCTTAGTCAGAGTTTATCACAGCGGTACCAGCTCGCTCCATTCTTTGTAAGTGCTCATGTTTCATTTAACAAGCTTCACACCATGAAGCCGCCGCCGCATACCACAACTTGACCGCTAATGTAGTTGGATTCGGGAACGCAGAACAGATAGACCGCGCCGGCGGCTTCATCAACTGTGCCGCGGCGGCCAAGGGGGATATTACGCTCCAGCACTTTTACTAGTTCGGGATTGACGCCGACTTTGATTTGCCTGCCTTCGATATCAATCGTTGCCTTGTCGTCGGCGTTGGCTTCAGTCAAACGGGTCTTGATGAATCCGAAGGCGACCGAGTTAACGTTGACTTTATAGCGGCCCCACTCCTTGCACATCGCCCTCGTCAAGCCGTTGACTCCGGCTTTCGCGGCAGAGTAGTTCGCCTGACCCACATTGCCTCCGACGCCTGAAATCGAAGAGATGTTGACGACTTTGCGGAACACTTCTTTGCCTGCTGCCGCCTCTTCCTTCGCCGCGCTGCGAATGAAGTCAGACGCCGCGCGCAGGATGCGAAACGGCGCTGTGAGATGCACGTCGAGGATTGCATACCACTGCTCATCGCTCATCTTCTGAATCGTGCTGTCCCACGTATAGCCCGCGTTGTTGATGATGATGTCGAGACTGCCGAAATTCTCGAGCGCCGTCTTAACGAAGCGGTCGCCAAAGCTTTGCTCAGTCACGCTTCCGACACAGACGACTGCCTCCGCGCCCGTAGCTTTGATAGCGGTCACCGTTTCTTCGGCAGGTTCGGCGTCGAGGTCATTGACCACCACCCGCGCGCCTTCGCTCGCAAGTTTCAGCGCGATTGCACGACCGATGCCTCGGCCTGATCCTGAGATCAAAGCGACTTTACCGTCTAGTTTGCCCACCGAATTTTTCTCTCATTGCGAGTTACTGGACGAAGACGAGCAGTACACCGGTCGGATCAACAACATGAAGTACCAGCCAGTCGTCAACGGTCTCGGGCGGTTTGATGCGGACGTTGTCGAACTCCCCGCCGTCGACAATTTTCCTAGCGTGTTGATGCCAGGCTTCGACGTCATCAACGCGCATCACGACCATGAAGTTGTCCGCCCAGTCCTTTACGTAGTAATTCTGCAAGCGGAATCTGTTTCCATTGAGCTCGAAGTCGGCGGTTCCGCC
>JBOGOU010000423.1:0-2173 GCA_050748205.1 Pyrinomonadaceae bacterium
GCCATACAGATGCAGAACCAGCTCCCAGATACTGTGAGCGCCCGCGATCGGATGCGCCGCTGCTTGGGCCGCAGTGACGCCTTCGAGGACTTCGAGCACGGACGGGCCATGCCACGCGTCACCCTCGGGCACGCTCCAATTGCTCTTCGAGCCTACGAACCTCAGTCTCCATATCTCTCCTTTGCTGGCGGCCGAACGTTCGAGCTGAGCCGGGAACAACGGTGGGACGCCCGCCGTTGGGCCTCGGCTCGAGCGAGGGGTTAGGCGTCGATGCGGCTGCGCCGGCCGCGACCTTCATTGACCTGGCGGCGGCTGCCAAAGCTCGACCTTGTTGCCCTCCGGATCGATGACCCAGGCAAACTTGCCGTACTCCGAATCATCGGTCTTCTCCAAGACGTTGCAGCCCTCTTCACGAAGTGCCTGAAGGAGCGCGACGAGGTTCTCCACTCGGTAGTTGACCATGAACGACGACTTGCTGGGCGCAAAGTGGTTGCTGTCTGCCGAGCCGATGGACCAGATCGTTGTCCCCTTCAGTGGGTTGCCATCGACGTCCGTCCAGGTAAACGCTGCCCCACCCCATTCCTGAACATCGATGCCCAAGTGTGTCTTGTACCAAGCGCACAGCGCCGCGGGATCCTTGGCGTGAAAGAAAATCCCGCCGATTCCAGTCACTCTCTTCATCTGGGTCCTCCTGGCAGCTGCGAAGGTCGCAGCGTAGTGTGTTCCGACGCCTAACGCTGCGCTTCAGCGGCCGGGCGACAGCTACGCAAGCGGCAAGGTGTCGATGAGGGTGCGCTGATTCCGGTCCGCTGCAAGCGCTAGTTCGAATGCGTCTGGGGATACTATCGCGCAATCTCTAGCTTCACTATGCTGCCATCAACATGAGTTATTCTCACTTGTAACCCTTCCCTCATAGGGCCGCCATGAGACTGTGTGCGATTAAAACCCTTGGTTTCATCGTAATCTGAATAGGAGAAACGATGCCCATCAACAACAAATGTCTCATCCGCATGACCCTCAAAGGGCATTGGAATAAACTCCCTGGCCTTGCCTTCAACCACCTCAGCTCGGTCATTGCGCGCGGCATTTCGCAAGTTCGCAAAGTTCGAGTAATTCAATGCTCCAGCACCAATCCATAACAGCCCAAAAACCAATTGAGAAAACAGGCATCAATGTCCTTTGGAGGCCGGTCGTGTCGAATATTGAATTGTAGGTTGGGTTGTCACGCAATAGCAGCGCAGCGGTTCCAGCGGCAATGAAGAACAATCCCGCACCAAATATCCACCAACCAGGGTAGGCGACTTGTTGAATATCGTAGGCGATTTGATATTCCATCGATCGGCGGATTGCAATCGAAGCAATCGAACGGTTGAGTTGACGCGGCGGCGCGAATCAAAGCACCCTTCGCCGCACGAAGTTATTTACGAAACACCCCCGCCGCTCGCGTCCAACGATTTGTTGGATGGCGTCCGCATATCAGCGGCCGTGGGAAACGAGAAATATATTCGATGCGTAGCTCGGCCCCTCATTGCTGGAGGCGTCTTCTCTTCCCATTCGTACGTGAATGGAACAACCAAGTTCGAACGATGGTTTCGAGATGAAGGCGGGATGGTGACACGAACGCTCGCACCGCTTGGCACGCGCCGTAAGTAAATTAAGTGACGGTTAGACGTTGTTCTTATCAGACGATCGTTACGAGAATCCCGCATCTCGTAAATGAGATCGCGTAGAACTTCGTTGTCACCAAATCATAATTGGACATACCGCCTCGACGAATCTCAAGCTTTGTAGTGCCATCAGCATATCTGAGCACTCGCCACGCCTTTAGGTCGTAGTTTGTTTCGACGTATATGGCGCAAGTTGTATTGTTATGGAGGCTCAACCAGATTTCACCTTTCTCGGTGCGATCGTACGAAATGTAGAGCAAACTGTTTTGTGTTTCGAGCGCACTGCAGCCGGATTGCGCGTAAGCGTCGGCCGTGAAACCGCCTAGGATAATTACAGCAGTGCAACAAAGGCGTGCCGCGAATTTCATAGGAGCCATCCAACGCTCCTGTTCAGCGGGCGCGGGCGAAAAGCATCCAACCTGCGCCGCAAGGAAGCATCTTGAGAGCCACGCTATCCCGCGCTCCGCTGCAACAGGTTGTTGGAATGCGGTTAACCAGTAAAACCA
>JBOGOU010000424.1:0-1250 GCA_050748205.1 Pyrinomonadaceae bacterium
GTTCACGGGGTCTTTCCGTCTTTCCGCGGGAACGCCGCATCTTCACAGCGATTTCAACTTCACTGAGTCTCGGGTCGAGACAGTGGGGCTATCGTTACGCCATTCGTGCAGGTCGGAACTTCATGATATCCACGGTTACCCGTGGCACAGACTATACATTCACCTGATCACGATGATTGAGTGATCTCATCGCTCTTGATGATCAGGGCCGGCGTGTTATGGCTTTGCAGCCATCCAGGGATCTCACCCCTGAGTCGTTACAGGGATCGAACTTGCATTCGATCTTACCCTCGGTATTGCCCGCGACACCCCTGCAAGAGCGTCGTTAGGGTTCCACCGATTTGAGCCGGTTGAGTGAGACGGTGTCGCCACCGCCCCGGGCAATGTTAATTACCCGACAAGGAATTTCGCTACCTTAGGCATTTTGTTAGCTTGATGTCGCCATCAAGATCGGACCATATCTTCACCACGCTGGGCGCGTGGGTCTGGCGTGTGGTCTCTGAGGATTCTTCCAATCACTTCCCCTTTTGACCGCTTTCGTTGCTTGCCTTCCATGTTCATCTGGTAGGCCATTTCAACGATCTCGATCATCCCATGGGAGTCGAAATGGCGTTTGTGTTCCATTGCCATAACGACTTCACGAAAGATCTGGTAGTCACGCTTCTTGCAGGAGAACGCCATGTAGCGTTCGTAAAACGGAAACACTCTTTCGATTATCAGGCGCCGACTGACGATGCTGAATACCAGCACTGCCTCGTTGCCTGATTTTGGAGTGATCCGCCCTGTTCCAAATACGTGTCCAGCAAGCTCGAGCAGGCCGCGTCGCACTTTGTGCTGGTAGATGAAGAATTCCGGATCTACCAGATACCCAAATCGCGATTGCTTGTGCTCCTTGATCGAAACGCAAAGACTGCCTTCGCCTTCGATCAAGCCCGCTAGAAACCAACATTTGCTTTCGTGTGTTGAAAGACTTTCCTGCTGATTGACTGCACTGGTCGGATTGTCACCGCTGATGCGGTACCGCCAGATACTCAGTTGTTCCAGCATATAGCCAAATTTTATAACGGCCGCTTAGTGGTAGCATGTTGTTTTTCTTCCGTCATCGTCTACTTATTCAACCGTTATAGTTACGGCCGCCGTTTACCGGGGCTTCGATCAGAAGCTTCGCTTGCGCTGACCTCATCACTTAACCTTCCGGCACCGGGCAGGCGTCAGACCCTATACATCCACTTTCGTGTTCGCAGAGTCCT
>JBOGOU010000425.1:0-6852 GCA_050748205.1 Pyrinomonadaceae bacterium
TGGGCTTGCCCCCGCTCAACTTTGATTAGCCTTCTAATTCAAGAAATCAGTCAAGCTTGAAGAGTCTCCTGTGACCTTGAATGTTGTTGCAACTTGAGCGGGGGCAAGCCCATCCTAACCTGTGAGATTCCCTGACTTGAGTGATTTTCTTATCAAGTGAAGGCTCTTCCAGCTAGAGCTTCCAACTGTGAGACCTTCACACTGGATTGAGACCTTCAATCAAGCGCTCGATATCGTCTTCATTATTAAAGAAATCAGTCGCCACACGTATACCTTCTGGTTTCTCAGTAACGACAACTCCTCGTTGCGCCAAAACGGCAACAACGCCGCCTGGATTGTCAGTCGCGACCAAAGTCTCAGCGGATCGGAGGCTTTCGTCGCGAAGTGGCGAAAGAACATTCCGGCCGGTCTCTTTCAAACGACTAGTCAAAATCCGGTTAAGAGTGAGTGCCCGCTCCTGAATATTCTTGATTCCGATATGGGTGAAAGAGTCTATGGAGGCGCCCAGTGCGAAAATGCCTGCAAAATGAGGGCAGCCGAGCTCCGCTCGGGCGGATGCATCCCTGCGCAGGCGAACTTCGGCATTACGATCTCCGTAGGGATCTTCTACGCTGAGCCAGCCGATAGAACGCGGCTTCGATTGCTCCAATAACTCACCGCTCAGATAAACAAATCCAGAACCGTAGCCCGACAGCATCCATTTGTGGCCGGTGGCGCAAAGTGCGTCGATCTTCATACGACGCACATCGATCTCAAAAGCCCCTGCAGATTGGCTCGCGTTGACGACCAGGGCGTGATTTCCTTTTTCCTCGCCGAGCCGTTCAAGATCAATACGAAAGCCGTTGGAAAACTGCACGTGACTAAAAGAAAAGATCCCAGTCTTCCCGGTCATTGAGCTACGAATATGATCTAAGTGAATCTCGCCTTCGACGTTCTTGACTAAATGAACTGGTATGCGACGATTCATCCAGGGAATAGTGGAAACCGGGAATTCCAGGTCGCAAGAAATAACTTCTCCTTTGCCTTCCAAAGCGTCCACTATCAAATTCATACCCGACGACGTATTAGTCGTTAGGCCAATCTGATCCGGTTCGGCGTTGATGAAGCGGGCCACGCTGCGCCGCACTTCTTCTCTTTTTGCCAGCCAGTCGTCCCAATGCGAGTCACCATCAGCCATCATCTGCCGGTAGTATTCCGACGCGGCTTCCATTACCGGACGAGAGAGTGGCCCAGCCGCGGCGGTGTTGAGATAGGCAGACTTTTCGGTGACCGGAAATTGTTTGCGGATATGATCCCAGTCAGTTGGCATTTAGCGAAGATACTATGATACGGGTAGATCGGAAACCAATTGAAAGCGCCCACGCAACCCGAAAAATACCACCCAATACGGAACCGCGAGCCGTAGCGACCGGATACCTCCACTCAACTCAATGAGTAATCACTCAACCACGGAACCATTTGCGGTAGCCAATGGATCCGAGCATCCAACTCGGCAAGCACTGCTCAACAAGCCAAACAATGCTAGTACCCAAGATCGATGTGCTCATCATTGATTCAACACTGCCCAGATGAGTGGTGTTCTCGAGGTTGAGTCCGAGATCCATTGGCTACCGCAAATGGTTCTGTGGTTGTGTGATTACCCATCGAGTTGAGTGGTAGCATCCGGTCGCTACGGCTCGCGGTTCCGTATTGAGTGGTTTTTTTTCGGGTTGCGTGAAGATCCAACTGGCTTACGGCAAAGGTTCTGTGATTGATGGTGGCGCCTCAAACCACAAGGTCGCTAATGGCGGCAGTACAATAGTCGCCGCATACTGCTGACCGTGCAGTGGCTTCTCCTCGGCCACCATGGACGTAGGCAGATCCTTGTCGCTTCCTCCATACGATTTGGCATCCGTGTTTATCAGCAATCTATACTTTCCTGCCCTGGGCAAACCAAGTTGATGGCCTTCCCGCAGTACTGGAGAAAAGTTACAAACACAAACCAGTTCTTTTCCCGTCTTTGGCGATCGTCGAATAAAAGAGACGATGTTCTCGGACGCGTTATTCGCATCGATCCATTGAAAGCCCGCGGGCTCGCTATCGGCTTCCCAAAGAGAGTTGTCTGCGGCGTAAACGCGATTGAGATCGCGAATGAGCGTTTGCACCCCTTTGTGAAGTGGCTCCTCGAGCAAATGCCAGTCGAGGCTCTCCTGCTCAGTCCATTCGCGCCACTGGCCAAACTCGCCTCCCATGAAAAGCAGCTTCTTCCCCGGGTGCGCCCACATGTAGCCATAGAGCGCGCGCAAGGTAGCAAACTTCTGTTGCTCATCACCGGGCATTTTATTTAACAGCGCGCCTTTCATATGCACGACTTCATCGTGCGAGAAAGGAAGAATGAAATTTTCACTCCATGCATAGATCAAACCAAACGTAAGCGCGTTGTGATTGCCGCCGCGAAACAGTGGGTCTGTCTGAAAGTATTTGAGAGTGTCATGCATCCAACCCATGTTCCATTTGAAGTCGAACCCTAAGCCTCCGGCATAGACCGGTTGACTCACCTGGGGCCAGGCCGTCGATTCTTCCGCAATCATCATCACTCCGGGGCACTCTCGATGCATGACCTCGTTCAGCTCCTTCAAAAAGGAAATCGCCTCCAGGTTTTCTCGCCCGCCAAACTGGTTTGGTACCCACTCCCCTTCCTTGCGGCTGTAGTCCAGGTAGAGCATCGAAGCTACCGCGTCTACTCGCAGCCCATCGAAGTGAAACTCCTTGCACCAGTAGAGGGCGTTCGCAATGAGGAAATTGCGGACTTCATTGCGGCCGTAGTTGAAAATGTAGGTGCCCCAGTCCGGGTGTTCGCCTTTGCGCGTGTCGAGATGCTCATACAAAGCCGACCCATCAAAGCGGCCCAGCGCAAACGCGTCTTTCGGGAAATGGGCCGGGACCCAATCCATGATCACGCCGATCCCGGCTTGATGTAGATAGTCGATCAAGTAGCGAAGATCATCCGGCGTCCCATAACGAGCCGAGGCCGCATAGTAACTTCCAACCTGATAACCCCAGGAGGGACCGTACGGATGCTCCTTCAACGGCAGAAACTCAACGTGCGTAAAACCCATGCCGAGCACATAGTCTGCTAGCGGCTTCGCCATCTCGCGATAACTAAACGGCCGGTTGTTTTCTTCAGTCACGCGTTTCCACGAGCCGAAGTGGACTTCGTAAATCGAGAGCGGTTGACGAAAGTGCTCCCGCTCGCTACGTTGCTCCAACCAGGCGCGGTCGCGAAAGCGATACTTCGACTTGAAGACAACAGACGAAGTGTCAGGCGGCTCTTCCATCATGAATGCGTAAGGATCGGCCTTGAGGAATCTGGGAAGGCCGGGGGCTTTGATTTCGTATTTGTAGAGCTCGCTGGCTTTGAGTCCGGGAATGAAGAGTTCCCATACGCCGCTTTGTCCCAGAGGGCGCATTGCATGGTGCGCCCCATCCCAGCCATTGAAGTTTCCGACGACGCTCACCCTTTCGGCATGTGGCGCCCAAACTGCAAAAGCGACGCCGCGTCGGCCCTCGTGAGTAATCACGTGTGCGCCGAGTTTGTCGTAAATTCGCTCATGCTTTCCTTCACCAAAGAGATGTAGATCGATTTCGCCAAGCGTGGGCGAGAATTCCTGTGGGTCAGGATTTGAGACATGAGCTCCGAGTCGCCGCGGCTTCTGCTTTGATGAGGAGCTTTTTCCACGGTTAGCGGGGCTCTTGCCGGTGGTGCTCTGCGATTCTTTCGACTTGGTCATTGTGCGCCGGCTAGTCTACCGCAAATAACCGGAGAAATGCGCAATCGAAACTAACGTGCCGACGAGCGTCAGGACATGAAAATCATTCAAGGCTCTTCACCCGCAAAATGATTCAAGCTCTTCACTGGGACCGCGGACGTCTCGTCCGCTCGGCACCGTCAGATGATAGCTTTCCGGGAAGCTCGCAACCTCCGCGACCCGCTTTCGGGCTGCGCGCTCATTTGCGGACGAGACGTCCGCGGTCCCAGTAAAGAGCTTGATTGTTCGGTTTGGCCTTTGTCTTACCTCAAAGAAGGAATCAGCGATTCAACCGATTGTCGGTAGATTTCTGCCCCGTTTCCCAGCTCGCTGCGGTTGCTCTTAGCTTCTGACAGGAGTTCGAGGAATTTTTTGCGCGGTGACGGCAATCCCAGCTGATCCAGCAGCTCGATCACGCGGGCAGCATACTTCAATATCTGGACCGTCTCGATCCCGGAGATGTCGGAGAAGAACCAGCCGCAACTGGTGAACATGAGCAGCGCGTGACGCTGCATTTCCAGCAGGATCAGCGCATGAGCCTCTTCTGCCGGTGAAAGACGTCGTCTCGCGTGGCGCGTGAAAAACTCCTCGCGGGAACGCTCGCGGTCAAGAATCAGTTCGATGTAAGCGTTACGAGTCCCCCAGGGGTCTTTAAAGAAATCGCCGCCGAGCCCTGCAAAATGCGCTGCCGCGTAATCACGCAAGAAATTCAGAGCTGTTCGCAACGGTCCTCGCCATGCCTGGTTCCAACCAGGCTCTCCTCCCGTATGACAGCCGCAATCTCTTATCCAGCGACCTACACCATGCGCACAACTCCAGGACGTGCCTTCCCCGTCTGGGCCTTCATTAATCTCGACCTCAGCTTCTGCCGGAGAGTTGTCCAGGAACTGACCGAAGTTTGTGATGGCAAACCCGGCGGCCGGCGCTTCGATTTCCAAAGCGTGGGCCAGGCAGAGATCGCCAAACTTGAAATGGTGTCCATAAGTTTCGCCGTCGGTCGCGACGCTTACGAGCGGCCCGCGCAATGCTGCACGTTTAAAAACCATGACGAGTGCATCACTGGAAACCAAAGCCTTCTCGAAAGCGATGGCCCGCGCAGCCGGTCCGTCGTAAAAGAAAATAGCGATGGAGCGTCCAGAGCCATCTTGGTGAAAGTAGCGGTAGGGCTCTGTGGTGTCGATGTCGTTATTCTCTGAGCTCTGCCACACACTGCTCACCGGCAGTTTGTAACGCAAGGCTTGATGGGGCGCCAAAATTACGAAACGAAGTTGCTGCTCGATCAATAGATCGAGCGTTTCTTTGTTGCACGCGGTTTCCGGCAGCCATAGCGACTCCGGATCCCGCCCGAAGCGATAGCGGAAATCTGCGATACCCCACAGTACCTGGGTCAAGCGATCCCGGTCGTTGCAGAGAGGCAAGATCGCGTGCCCATACGCCTGCGCGATTGCATTTCCGTGACCGCTATGATTTGCGATACTGATGCGGTCAGCCTCAAGAATTCGTTTGTAGGTTTCCGGATGGTGCAGCTCGAGCCAGGAAAGCAGAGTTGGGCCAAAGTTGAAACTTATCTTTTCGTAGTTACTTACAGTGCGTTCGACCTTTCGTTCAGCGCCGATGATGTGCGCCTGTGCGTTTGGCGCATAACACTCCGCGTGGATGCGTTCGTTCCAGTCATGATAGGGAGCGGCGCCGAGCTCTCGCTCGACTTTTCCCGTCCAGGGATTCTCGCGTGGTGGTTGGTAAAAATGTCCGTGAATGATCAGCGCGGTCATGCTAAGACGATTCCTCGTTTGGCGGAGAACAGAATTAGCCGCGGATTTTGCGGATAAACTCGGATCTGAAATTGGAAGAATTCTAGATGAAACAAGGCAAGTTCGAAATCGGTTTTTTTCTCAGATTCGTCTTATCCTCGTAATCCGCGGCTAATTCGTTCCTTGCACGTTCGCTGCCGCTTAACCTCGCTTTCGCCCAGCCATGTCCAGACCGACGGCGGCGACGAGGATCGCCCCTTTAATAATATTCTGCATGTAAGGCTCGACGTTCTTTAGCGACATACCATTGTCGAGGCTGGCCATGATCAGGGCACCCAGGATCGCACCGAACACGGTGCCGCGTCCGCCCATCAGGCTTGTGCCCCCAATCACACATGCGGCAATAGCATCGAGTTCCAATAGTTGACCCGCGTCAGGAGAAGCACTGCCCACTCGGGCCGTATAGATTATCGAGGCCACCCCGGACAAAGCTCCCATGATGCAGAACACCGCAAGAATGTGTCTGCGGATGTTTATCCCGGACAGGCGAGCAGCGTCGGGATTGCCTCCGATCGCATAAAGATAACGACCAAAGGTCGTGTTCTGAGTCAGGAATGCTCCCACCAGCGCAATTGCCAGAAAGATGATCACTGGAATCGGAATTCCCGCGTAGCGGCCCGGCGCAATCTCGTAGGAATTCATCATGTAGATGAAACCTATGACGACGACAATGGGAATGAGGAGGCGTGCCAGCGTAGCGCCGAGCGAAGCCGCGCCAAGTCCATGGCGGCGACGCGCTCGATTGCGAGCGATGGACAGCCAAACGATGGCCGCAACTGCAATCGCTGCAATCACCCAACCGACCGTGGGCCCAACATAATCTTGCCCAATCGACTTGAATGACTGAAGTCTTAGAGGAATAGTTTCTCCACGACTTAAACCCAGTATCACGCCTCGCCACGCCAGCAAACCACCGAGGGTCACGATGAATGCAGGAATATTGACGTAGGCCGTTAACGCGCCTTGAAAGGCGCCCACAGCTATTCCCACTGCGATACCCGCTGCCAGCGAAGGGACCAGTCCCCAGCCAAACCACCCCTGCGCGATCGCGGCAATTCCTCCGGCCAATCCAACAAGAGAACCGACAGAAAGATCAATCTGTCCAGTAATGATGACCATCAACATGCCAACTGCGAGCACACCAGTCACGGCCGTTTGGCGCATCAGATTAGAAAAGTTGCGGGGGTCGAGAAAAATCTGGTTGGTCGAATAATGGAAGTAAACCCAGATGGCAATCAGGGCAAAAACCATCG
>JBOGOU010000426.1:0-8195 GCA_050748205.1 Pyrinomonadaceae bacterium
CTCCCGGTTCCGTATTTGAGTGGCGCCAACCAACTGAACTCTCCTTCGACCTTTGCAAATTATGACACTACCAGCGAAACGACGCCGCTTCGCCCAGCCTTGGATCAGCTAATGGCCAGTCAGCCGATGTGTTTATCTCCGCCGTCCGCCTCGTCGCGCCCGGCTGCGCTCTATTTTCTGATTCAAACTCGAGTCTCCAGCCTCCACGTTCATAAAAATACGGAAGGACCCCAGCTGTTGCACACCCACGAGAAACTGGACGCTTACGCTCTGGCCGTTGTTTAGCGGCGTGCCAAGGTCAATGAATCCCACATTAAGGGAGGAATTCCAACCGCCTCCGTTTGGCTGGACAGGTGGTTCCTCCAACTGCGTGCCCCGCACGTTTACCGGATTACCGCCCACTATTTCCACGATGTCGATCGAACCAATCGGACGGAGATCGGCAGTTCCGCCAGGAGATGGGAAAGTCGTTATGTCCATCACACGGAAGCGGAGCTTGGACACGGGACCGCCTGTATTATTCGTGACGGTCCGGCGGATTGACAGCGTTCCGAACTGCGAGCGGTTTCCTAAACACTCCTCGGCTAACGCACACATTTTGCGCACGCGATTGGGTGCTGAGGCTGCACCTGCCACTGGGTCAAGGAGTGCAAAACCAAACGCGCTATTGCGGTGGATTGGGCTGAAGAGGTTCTCAGGCCCCGGCGCGCCGAGACGGCCGCCCAGGCCCGTGCCTAGACCGTCCACACTGGCGCCGAGGAAATCTACTGTATTGTCACCTGTGTCTTTGGGCAGACCACCCGCCGTTCTCATGTCGCGGAAGAAACTGAACTCCGCGACGCCGCTCAGGAATTCCGGCCCGGCGGATGGCAACCCGTTGCCTTCACGATATAGTGGCGGGGCATCAGAGTAACCAACCGCGTCCAGACGTTCTGACAAAGTGAAGTTGACTGGATCTGACGTTCGGAACAACGCTATGCCGCCATCGTCCGGAAGGTCACCCGAATAAGTAGCGTCGCCGGATCCGCCAAAGAGACCGCCGTAATCATCAAGCGTGTAACCGTCAATGTTTGTTCCCAAATAGTGACCTCGTGCGGGAATGATGGTTCCGTTGGGTATCTCGAATACTGTAAAGCCGTCGGAAGAAACGACAGCCCATCCAGATGATCCGTCGGTGGTTGAAACCGTGATGTCTGAATCGGTGTTGTTGTAGATCTCGATGAACTCGTTAGTGGAGTCCGGCGGCGGGAGTATGCCGTTCGGCCGTTGACCAATGCCCGGATCAGGACCGCGGAGGCGAAACTCGCTGATGATCACCGAGCCTTGGGGCTGCGGCCCTGCAAGTGAGAAATACGCGACAAGCGGGTCATGGTCCGAACAACGTTCAGGCCGTGTTGCATCCCCGGCAAATGCCGCTGCTGGAGACTCTGGGAAGTCTGCGTTGCTGCGAGCAACCGCAATCCGCGTGTTCCGCCCACGGGCTACGGTGTTCACAAAGACGTGATCAAGGGCCTGCGGTGTTCCCTCGAAGATGAACGAATACTGGTCGCCTGGCAGTAACTGGTCAACCAGATTACGAAAGTCCGGATTGACCAGATCTGGGCTTTCGTCGACTACAATCTGGTCGTCGATCGTTGGACTTCCTTTGATGGTTGCGACAGGGTCAGTGTAGCCGTCGCTAAACTGGTAAGCATTGTAGTCACCAACCGAGATCACACTCGTCGTCGGGTTGTTGTTCTGCAACTCCTGGAGCAAGCCGGCTATTGACTCGGCCTGCGCTTTGCGCTTGGCGCGAACGCGTGGACCGTCGCCCGGATCCTGCTCTATATCAATAAATGAACGATTATGATTTACGACTACGATGACCGGCAGGTTTGCCCCGGCCGGCTCGACATGTGCTTGCAGGACGAGTGGTGGCCGGTCGTGGAGAATTTCAGGCAGGCCATTAATGGGATTGATATAGGTTTCGGTGGCGCGCTCTTGTGTGACAGTGTCAACCTGAACGCGCGAGGTTTTGACGAGGAAGCCCACGTCCTGATCGTTGTCTTCACTGACGCCATCCTGCTCGATCAAGTGCGCGGAGTATGTGACGCCGGAGATTGTCTGGATCTCAACAGCAAGAGCTTGCAAGTCGGCGAGATCAAAGATCTCCACGGTGCCGATGATGTCCGGTAATCCGATCACATCGCGAATCGCCAGCGCCGCCTTCTGCCTTTGCGTCGCATTGTTGTTGAAGTTCTCGATGTTAAAACCGGCGACGGTAAACTCTCCGGCGTTAGGCGACGGCACCGGCACGGCACTCATGTTGCCGCTTGCTAAAGGCGCCGCATCGGGTATTAGACGGTATTGGCCGAAAGCGAAGTCGAGTGGCCCCGCGACACCAGTGAAAGTCACGTTTGAGGTGTAAGCCACATTAGGTGCACCGGCGCGGCCATTAGTGTCAAGGAGCAGGCGCTCGGGATTTTGATCCCAACGTGGTACGCAGCAATCGGGTACTCCCGTAGTGGGATCCGGCGGAACGGTCAGAGAGATTTCAATGCCGGGCTCACGCACTGGTCGTAGCACGGAGCCCAGCACTACGAAGAGGTCGAAGAAATTGTCATTGGGCGCGACCGAGTTGAGTGATAGGCCCGTCATGCGCATTGCTTCGAATTTTTCGAGTTGGGGCTGCGTCGGCGCTGCAGCTGGGTCAAGGATGGTCGTATCGAGCGTGACGGCCGTGGGGAGTGGGTTACCGCTGTCAATGAGCGATATGTTCGTTACGGATCCGATCTCCGTTAAGCCGTTAAACTCTACGACGGTGCCGGTGACGTTAACCTCGTCGCCTACTGCCACTGGAGGGACTGAAGATGTGAAGACAAATATGCCCTCAGATGTGTTTGGGTTTGCGTCGGCGTCTGCGTCCGGCGCCTGGAGGAAGAAGCCACTGGCTATGCCGCCTCCACCGTTACTGCTGGTTCTAAGCAATGTAACGATGCCCGTGGTTGTCACATTTGCACCGGGTATTGGTGATGAGCTGCCACTTCCCTGGATGTCGTGAATCGTAGTCAGTGTGACATCGTCGTTGGTAATAGTGCCGAGACCCTGCACGTCACCAGGGTTCGCGTCTGTGATGTTTGAGATGTTGACGAAGAAGGTCTCATTCAGTTCGCTAGTTACGTCGCCGTTTACAGTAACGCTGACGGGCGTGGAATTGTTACCCTCAGGGATGCTCCCCGCGCCGTTCACAATGGCGACGTAGTCAGTGCCGGCGTTGGCTGGGTTCGTCGTGCCATCCGCGGTGTTGATTATGAAGGTCACGCCCCCCAACCCGGCCGGCGCAGTTAGGGTGACGTTGAAATTAAATGTCGTCGTGCCGGCGTTGCCTTCGGCCTGAGTCACGTCGTTGATGTTGAGCGTAGGCTGTCCGCCTCCGGCCCCCTGTGGGGTGACGGAGAAGTCATCCACTGCTAGGCCGTCGTCAGCACCTGAGGCATCAAGGTCCGTCCAGCGGATGAAGAACGTCGCGCCGTTGGGGATACTCTGGCTCGTGATGGACGAGGCAATCGTAGTGCGATTGCCCGCCGCATTGCCATCCTTCGCGCCCAGCGGCAGCACGGTGTTCGGTGTTGTGAAGTCGAGCGAGTCAACGTCGGTGTAGGTGCCAGTTGTTAAGTCGGTCGCGTTAGTGCTGATTTGGAAGTCAATGCGGTCGGTGCGCGCTGCTGTTCCCAAGCGCCATTCTTCGCCTGTATAGGCGATGTCGAGCGAAGTGATCGTGCTGCCGGTGTTGTTGGTGATCTTCGCGCCAAAGAAAGGAATCAGAGTGCCGCTCCGCAGCGCTCCCAACGCCCGTTCGGTGCTAACCGCCGCGCCGTAGCTGTAGATGTCCCCGGTACCGCTCCCTCCGGTGTCGGCTCCGTACTGCTCGTTGTCCCGCGCCCCACCGCCCTGCTCAGTTATGTACCAGCCGGCCGGCAGCGTCGTATTGGTCGTCCCAGCGGTAGCGAGCGTGTCGAAATTCTCCGTGGCCGCCGTGCCCAGCGTCGTAAGCGAGAGGACCCCAGTCCCGGTGTCATTCGGTCCACCGTCGTCGGCTGGCTTTGGTTGGGGAGTGCGTCCTGTCTGTGCGACGCCATTCACCCTTTTTCCGACCTGCGCAACGGCAGTCGAGGGCAGGGCAAAAAGAAGAGGCTGCAAGATGAAAAAAGCAGCCGTGATGAGGGCGAAAATCTGGTGTCGGGCGGACGAGCAACGTCCGGAAAAGGGAGTTGTAAACACAGAGAATTCCTTTCTCAATTTCGATAACTTGTATCGCTTAAGCTAAGACCACGTTGTAGGAAAATCGAAACCCGATGAGATCGGCTCTAAGATTGCGCTATCAGGACTTCAGCGACACCTCTTTATAGCACATTGTTGCTTCGAGCAAATAGCTGGAACCTCCTCCGGTACTGGTGCATCAGTTTCAAATCCCACCCACGGAAGTGGGTGGATGGTTCAGGTCCCGCCTACGAAGAATAGCGCCGCCAAAAATCGTAAATCCCCCCCAAACGGCAGTTGGGGGATAGTTCAGATCCGACCTAACTGACGGCGTTCTTTAGGTTGGATCTGAAATATCCACCCGCTCCCGTGGGTGGAATTTGAAACTGCACCAGTGCCCATTGGTTCGCTTCAGCGCTCCGTTTGTGCCGTGCCCGGCAAGCGCCAGAGGAATTGCGCGGCACGGGAGGCAAACTCAGCCAACTGGTACGGGGGGCGGGGCAACCTATTGAACTGCCCGTTCAAGTTGTAGGTTGCAGTGATCGGGTCTGGCCACCGCTCGCGTAAGCCCCGAAGTAGATTGCGGGGACTCCTTAGATTGGTAACCATCAGAGGCGGCGCCTTTATTGGCAGATGGTCTCCCGGGAAAAGGTTCGCCCAATGCTTGCGGACGTTCGCGACCAACCATGGGGGCAGCCTCCTGGCTTCGCTGGCTAGCGGCAGCGAGTCAATGCTCGCTCCCAGCAGGCGATTCGTGAGGCCGAGCGCGCAGATAATCCAGTTTGCCCGGGTTTGATTCGTGCCGAGGCACATATTCCAATCAAACTCCGCAGGCAGAGACTCGATTGCGGCGCTGATGTCACACAACCACAGCGGTCGCCACGCTCCATGCTTCAACAGATGAAGTGCCAGAAGCGCCAGATGATCCTCGGGGCAAAGAATTTGAATCTGCTCATTGCCTAGTCTTACTCTCCTGGCTCTGGCAAAAAGCTCGGGCAGGCTGCGGTCATCAAGTTCCGAGAAACGTTGATGGAGATCAACGAGGCAATCACTGACCTCCGGGCCTCGCAGGAGTTCCCGCGCGGCTTTGAAGTCTGAAGCACTAACGCAGATATCCAAATCGCCATACGGCCGCAGCGGAGGCGATGGATAGAGTGCCGCGGCTGCCCAACCCTTAACTAAGACCGCCTCGATCGATGCTTCGCGTAGTAAGCGAAAAACCTTCTTGATGTTTTCCTCATGCATCATTGCCTGAACACTGTTGAGGTGGTAGGCCTGGCGCAATACGTCGCCCGAGGCAGAGTTCGCTAGTTTCGTATGCCTCACACGCCACCATGCCAATGCGGCGGCCCAGGATGTGTAAAGCAGGGGCGTTACTTCATCTAATTCCTTTTCTGTAACGTCGAGCGGTGGGAAAGGGGGTCTTCTCCAGGCTCCGGAGAGTGTGGCAACTATCAAATCTGCTCGAGATCGGTTGGCGCGCATAACTGGCAATTCAGTCTTCGTCTGACGGCGCCAGCGGACGAGACGTCCGCGGTCCCAGTAAAGAGCCGGTCGCAAATTCGGGTCCCAGCAACCAACGCAAGAACAAAAGTGCGAATTGTATGGACGTCATTTGAGCGTTTCTATTGAAAAGCTATCCAGCCAGATCCAGCCAAAAATCGGGCACGGAGATGTTGTGCAATTCTTCCGCTGCACACTCAAGACAACGGCCTTGGTAGTGGGTTCTGCGCGAAACTCAAAACTCAGCGTCTGCCAACCATTCTGGTTCTCCCGCACCGTTGGAGACTCTGCCAGGCGTTTTCGGTCGCCGGCAGCATCGCTCACAACCGCAAACGGCAATCCACCGGAAACGATGTCTTGTGTTCGCGCGGAAAAATTAATTCTATAGCGCTGAGAAGGCTCGATCGGAATCAACTGGGAAACCAATGCAAGATCAGGATTGGTATTGCCAGAGAACTCGATCGACAAGCTCTTCGATCCGCTGTGCGTTTGGCTGGAGTCAATTGCCAAACTTGCGCCCTGAGGAGAGCGGGCCAGACGCCAACCAAAATTCATCTCCTCAAGGCTCAACGGGCCTTCAAATCCGCCATCGTAGATTACCGGTGACGCTTGCCGGGCTCCAGCCGTCGGGCTGTTTTCCCAAATCTCATAGGCTTCCTGGAACATGTTGGCCGAAATCAGTAGGTGAGCCAGGTCGCTCCTGGTTTGATCGGAAACTGGGCCTGCTAACGACAGTTGTTCGATAGCCTGTGTCGCTTTCCCTCGCGTCGCGAGCAGCCTGGCAAAAGCGATGCGCTTCTCCTTTGTCGTGATCTGTGCCAGTTGCTCAGTGGCCTTGGCATCGCCTCGGGAGAATCCCCAAGCTAAGTCGATCAAGTTAGGGATAAAATTGGGGTTACTCTCCGCGGCAGCGCGCAAGTCCGCAAATGCTTCGTCGAAGCGTCTCCGTCGCAACAGGAAGTTGCCGCGTTGAAACCGTTGGAGTGAGTAATAGGGGCCAAGCCGGACAGATTCGTCGAACGCCGTGAGCGCGCCCGCTGGGTCTTTTAACTCATCTCTTACCATGGCCAGCTTTAACCACTGGTAGTCGTCAAGCGGTCTCAGGCTGACTGCGATTTCAAACTCTCTGGCAGCATCCGACACTCTATTCAGGTGATAAAGGACACCGGCGCGAGTTGTATGAGCCTCCGGATCCGAAGGCGTCAAAGCGATGGCCTTGTCCGCAGCAGCCAGGTCTGCCGTGAAGGCAGCATACCGTCCCAGCAGTCTCGCAAGTCCCGCCTGGGCTGTTAGCCAAATGGCGAAAAAACACCCCAGGATCCCTATTAATGAGACCGCAACTCGCATTGGTCTAGCCAGTTGAGGAGAACGGATAACGTTCATTAGAACTGCCGAATTTTCAGCAAACGAGCAAAAGAAAACGTGCCTTCCTTTAGGAAAGCACGTCTTCGAAGTTATTGACTATTACTAAGATCGCTTAGCGACTAGGGCTAGTCACGGGCCTGTTGTCATCTCGAAACCCTATTACCGGGACGGCGATGGCTGCGGCGATCCCGCCGAAAATGGCTACCCACACAGCAGTACCGATTCCGCCGCCGCCGCCCGCTCCCGCTGCGGTTTGGGTCACGCCGCTGAGCAGCGAATTCGCCGTGGAACCTGTGGTTACGTTACCGCCGATGTAGCACACTACAATCCTGTCATCTTTCTTTTTGTCTGTGGTAGCCACTGACTCCATATTAGTGGCGATCTCGCCCTCGTTGCCTTGTTTGGTCTTCAGGGCAGCACATCCACGCGTCAGGGTGATCTTCACTTTACCGTCCGTTTGATCAAGTCTGAGAGCTGTATCTTGACCGACCTCCAGGGTACCAATGTCAAGATCGATAGTCGCTGTCTGGTCGGCGCGGGTCTCGATGATCGATCCCGGAATGATCGTTGCTCCAACTGGGGTACTATTTCCATTGACGAGGATGGGTCCACCATCCTTGGTTGCGGTCAGCTTGGCAAAGAACTGCGTAGCCTGCGCCAAACCGATTTGCATATAGAGCTGGGCGACCGCACATATGAGTAGGATTGCAATGGCTTTAAAGGCGGTTCGTTGCCTGCTTCTCATCTAGATTTTTCCTTTCCGCTGGAGAACAATTTTGAACCTTGTGTTGGAATCACCCACTGGTGGCGCAGTTTACCTGCCCTTCCCTACGAACGTCAATGCTTTTCCTTCGATGGGTACTGGTGCAGTCTCAAATCCCACCCACGGGAGTGGGTGGATTTTTCAGTTCCTGCCTACGAAAAAAGGGCGCCCTCAAAATCGGGAATCCCCCTAACAGCAGAAGCTGTGAAAAAATGAAAGCGATCCGGGACACCACTCAAGGAACGGAAATTCGCAGGTTGGGAAGGGCGGTTTACCCCCGCTTGCATTAGTAACACTCAACTTTAGCGGACCAACGGGGGTAAAC
>JBOGOU010000427.1:0-2022 GCA_050748205.1 Pyrinomonadaceae bacterium
GTCAATGACGATGAGCTTCATCGCGCATTGAGAACCGGTTTGTCTTGGGCCGCTGCGGAGATGTCCGCCTCGATTTCATCCGCAGGGAAGCGATCTGTCTTACTCTGGACTTGCTCCAGCAGCGCAGCAAATTTACGCTCCCATTCCGATTCGGAAGTCACGATGAGTCGCACGCGCTCGTGTTCTTGCAGACCGAGATCTTCGCTGGGTTTCAAGACGCCCTTTTCAAAGGTAGCCTGAATAGATCTCACTTCCATCGCTAATCTCCCTCTTTCCGTGACGCGCTTCTCTCTTCTCGGATTGTAGCGTTCGCTAGTAGCGAAGTCGAGGGCTATGTACTGGTAGAACGCTGACAAGCCAGGCGAGACGTACCGCACAATCGGGTAGTACAATCAACCGCGCTCGTCAACCATAACGCAAGGAGTCACCATGCGAAGTCTTTCGCGAGTAACCGCCGTCGTTGCTCTTCTCTCGCTGGCAACACTGGCTACCTCTAGCCCCGTGCAAGAAGGCCGTGAGATTGCGCGAAATGCGTTCCCATCGGTGGTTCTAGTTCTTGCTGAGAATGCGAAAGCCCACCGAACTTCGCTAGGGAGCGGCTTCTTCATTCGAGACAACCTCATAGTCACGAACTACCATGTCATCAAAGGGTCTTTGCGCATCAGCGTCAAGCTAGTTGGTCACGAAGATGCGTACCGAGCCCAGGTCGTCCGGACTAGCATCGCAAAGGATCTGGCTCTCATAAGAGTAATTGACATTGAAGCGCCTCCGCTCGCGTTCGCTGATTTGGACGACGTTGCTGTGGGTGATCAGGTCTACGCTACTTCCCTGCGATATTGGCGCGCTGATCTGAAAGTAACGATTGCCGCCGAACTGCCGAATGAGTGGTGGCCCAGTTCTCAATAAATCCGGGGAAGTAATAGGTGTTGCTGTCGGCATGCTGAGGAGCGGTCAAAATCTAAATTTTGCCATCGCAGTTTCTGAAGTCTCTGTAATATTGAACGGCCCGCTTAATCTTGGTGGTTTAGTTGAGCCCCTTCCAACAGATGAAACAAAAACCCTGCCCAAACGAACGCGTCAACCACCCGAAGACGAAAAGAAAGAGCTTGCCAGAGCGCTCGCGAATGTTCGAAGGCTTCCAAACTCCGCCAATGCCCACTTCACGCTCGCCGAGATATACTGCAACCTAATTCTTTGGACTAACAACGTTGACATGGTGAAGGCTGCTATCCGAGAGTACAAACGCGTCATTGAGATCGAGCCTAAGTACTCGCAAGCCTACTTTGGTTTGGGCGAGACGTTCGCTTACGCAGCGATAGTTGCGATGCCGAATCCTTTCACTCTAGAATCCTTTCCCTTCACATACTATGAACAGGCAGTTGCATACTACAAACAAGCAATAAGTATTGATCCGGATTACGTTGAGGCGCATGTCGGGTTGGGCAGCGCGTACAGGGCGCTTGACCGTTCGGACGATGCGATTGCTGAATTCAAACTCGCCATTCGCATCAGCCCTAACTCCATCGAGGCTCATAGGCTGCTGGCCGATCTTTATTTCTTTAGTATGCCGTTTCTTGAAGCGATTGAGCCATTGAAGACCTTATTATTGGTTG
This sequence comes from Pyrinomonadaceae bacterium, assembly GCA_050748205.1. Classification (GTDB taxonomy): domain Bacteria; phylum Acidobacteriota; class Blastocatellia; order Pyrinomonadales; family Pyrinomonadaceae; genus PSRF01. The sequence goes on from JBOGOU010000427.1 coordinate 1,614, forward strand.
TCGAGCCAGGCGACGCCAGTGTCCTCTGTCAAGCCTGCTACTACGATGAATTGGTGGTTTGCTACACGACATCCCATCGTGCCGGAGAGGGCATCAAGTTCTTCGAGCAGCTAATCTCGATTCGGGGAGAAGAACAAATCGGGGAGGGCGGAGCGACCAAGAGCACGTACGCGCATTACGCGCTCGGAATGATGTACGTGAGGTCGGATGATACGAAAGGAGCTTTGGAGCAGTACAAGATTCTGAAGGCGCAAGGAAAGGGTACGCCCGCCGAGTTAGCGGAGAAACTCTTTAGCGAGATTTACAAGTGAGACTCTACTCGAGTCATTTTCAAGAGCGCGTCATACCGAGTAACCTCGAACCTTCTCTGGGCACACAGGCATGAAATATAGGAAGTCCTCCATACCCC
>JBOGOU010000428.1:0-6345 GCA_050748205.1 Pyrinomonadaceae bacterium
GTTTACCCCCGCTTGCATTAGTAACACTCAACTTTAGCGGACCAACGGGGGTAAACCGCCCTTCCCAACCTGCGAATTTCCGTATGTTGAGTAATATCTCGAACCGTTCTAATTTTTCACAGCTTCGGCCCACGATCGAGGGAACCGCCTATTTCTTCAGGAATCGCTGGAAAAAGGTATCCGCCAGTTTGGGATCGATCGTTTTCAATGCACTGTATTCAGCCAGTGCGCCCTTTCGATCCTTGAGAGCAACGTAGGCCACCGCCAAGTTAAAGTGCGCCTGCCCGTAGTTTGGTTTGAGCTGAATTGCAGCTTTATACGAAGACGCCGCATCCGCGAAGCGCTGTATTCTAAAATAGACGGTGCCCAGACTGTTGTGGGTCTCGGGGCTGTCCGGCTTTAGGGAGAGTGCTCGTTTGTAGGCCTGAATGGCCGGCTCGAATTGTTCAGCTTTGAAGAGCGCTGTGCCAAGGCTGTTGTAGGCCTCACTATAGTCGCTCTTGAGACGGACTGCCTCCTGAAACGCGCTGACCGACTCTTTGTATTGACCGCGTCCGTAATAAGCGGCTCCCAGATTGTAATGAGCTTCTGGAAAATCTGTTTGCGCTTGAATTGCCTTCTTGAGAACTTCGGTGGCTTCCGGGTAACGAGCGAGCTTGTTATAGACCGAACCAAGGTTGTTTAGGGCCTTCGCATAATCCGGTCTCAACCGCAGCGCCTGCTGGTACGCCGGAATTGCTTTCGTCAGGTAGTCTGACCTCTGACCCTTATCCAGAGTCTCGCCATACTTTACGTAAGCGTAGCCCAGGTTATTTTGTGTGACAGCGATTTCGGGCCTTAGGCGGACAGCTTCCTCGAGTTCGGCGATTGCCTGGACGTTTTGCTCCAGCGTGATCAGCAGGCTTCCCAAATTAGTTCGGGCTTCAGCGTAGTCTGGCTTTACCGCTATCGCCGCTCTGTAGGCAGACGCCGCTTCGCGATACTTTCCTAGCATGTAATAAGCATTGCCGAGGTTGTACTGCGCCTCTGCGAAGTCAGGTTTTGCCTTTAAGGCTTTGAGAAAGTTGTCAACCGCCTTTTGATACTGTTCCGTTATGTAGTAGACCGCCCCCAGATTATTGAGTGCCTGGGCGTCATCCGGTTTCAGACGGACAGATGTGTTAAAAGCCTGTATGGCTTCAGGGTAGCGACCTGCCTTATAGAAACTGGCGCCGAGGTTGTTGAAGGCTACAGCGTCATCAGGTTTGAGCCGCACGGCCTTTTGTAACGCTTCAATTGACTGCGGCACTTTTCCTAGCTTGTCGTAGGCAAAACCAAGACTGCTGAAAGCGGCCGCGTTGTCCGGCTGGAGTCGAATGGTCTCCTCGTATGCCTTCGCAGCCTCCTCGTAGCGTCCCAGGCCAAGGTAGATGTCGCCGAGAGCATCGTTCGCCTCCGCCCAGCCGGGCTTGGAGCGAGCCGCTTGTCGAAAGGCCTCGAGGGCATCTTCATATTTCTCCTGTGAACTGTAGACGATTCCCAGATTGAAATAGGCGTCCCCGTCATTTGGTTTCAAAGAGAGTGCTTGCTTGAAGGCCTGAATCGCTTCATTGTTCTTGCCGCTGCTGAAATATGCAGCACCGAGATTGTTGTAAATGAAGGGATCCTTGGGAGCGTATTTGAGAGCATTCTGGTAGGCCTCAATTGCCTGAGCATAGTGGCCCAAGTCGTAGTAAGTATTTCCTTGAGTCTTGAATGCTTCGCCTTTGTCTGCGTCGGAGAGTCGAGCTTCAGCAATCTCACCCGGGCGAGGCTGCGGTCTGCGACCATCAACCGGCGTATTCCGGGCGACTTGTATGGGCCTTGCCGGCCGTTTGACGATTAGCATTGCAGCGCCGCCCACCACATCGCGTACTCGCTGCGGTCGTTTAAAGACGATCGCTGCTCCGCCGAGAATGTCCTCACCTCTGAAGGCACTCGCACCGCCCGCAATGTCCTGCGGTAAGAGGGCTAACGCCAAAACTGAGAAGGGCCAGTGATGCACCAGCGCGATCACCAGAACTGCGGCGAGCCACTTAGCGCGCAAAAACCTCTCAGGCATTTTCACTTTGGTCTTCAACATTCGCATTCATGGTGGCAATCACGACCAGGGCCATAAAAATGAGAGCGTTAACCATCATGTGCAACCCGAAATCAAAGAGACTATGGACTGCCACCCCAATGATTCCGATCGAGGCTGCGAAGCCCGCTACTCGCCGAAAGCGGTTCGGCGATCGAAGAGTAGAGTATGTTCGCCTCCAAAGAACTATGAAAAACCAGACCCCTATGGCCGCACCGATGATTCCGCCACTGGCCAGGAGCTCGAGATAGTCGTTGTGGGCCTCTTGCACGCCCATCGTTCCCGACGCGTTGTGATGCGCGGGAACGGCGATCCAATAGCCTCCCATTCCTACTCCGGCGATGGGATGCGCCTTAAACATCTGCCACGTCGCCTGCCAGATCTCGTTCCGGCTTACCGCGGCGGGATTGCGTGCCACCTCTCCTTGCTCCAGCTTGGTAGCCAGGCGTTCTCCGCCAATCCACAGCGTTCCTACACTTACTCCAATCAGGAGCACCAGCAAGAGCAAGACCCGCACCGGCAGCGATCTGGCGACAGCAAATGCCTTGAGCTGCGGGCCGCTTGTTGCCGGAACAGCAAGCGGGAAAAGTAGAACGGTCGCAACTAACTGGGCCAGCATCGCCAGCAGCGCACCACGTGAGTTGGATAGGACAAGCGCGGTCCAGATAGGCAGCAAGGCTGCGAGGTAAATCATGGCTTTTTCTCGTCTAACGCCACCCGCGACGAGCATGCCCAACGCCAATCCAAAGCCCATCTCCATCAAGAATGCAAAATGATTTTGGTTTATGAATTGTCCGTAACCCTGATCCGGTTGGATCCTTGGCAAACCGAAACCGACGGCATGTTGAGATGTTTGGCGAATTATTCCGAAGAGTGCGCTCGCAAACGCAACCGCAATGATTGTGTGAATCAGGATGCGCATTCGGCGTTCGCTGGAAGCGTACCTGTACATGAGCACCGCGGCCAGTGCCAAGGCAAGAATCTGGAACGCGAAAAACTGGGTGCCGAAAGGATCGACGCTAATAGCAGTCCAGGACGCCTGAGCAATGCTTGGCGTAGCCCGGTTGCCAAAAGGTATTGTTTGTAAGAAGGAAAATGCAGCAAGCAAAAGTAGCGGGAACAGCAATGCCCAGCCACTAGTCCGGCGCGCACTGCTAAGGAGACCTTCGACCAGAGCGAGGATGCATAAAGCGAACACAGCGCATATGAAAAAAGCCTTCCACCAGGCCTCGGCAGTTCCGTACGGGATTGCCGTGAAGACAATCAGGCACAAAAGTGAGACGAATATGGCCTTGCCGGAAATGTCGGCGATACGCCTGGCAGCGGTCTGCTCTCCGGCCGCCACCACATCCACCGTGTCTGTGTAGGCCATCAACTAGTCAGTTTTTCCGCGCTTACAGGCACTGGAAATTCAGTCATTCGGGCGACTTGTTCAGGGAGTTTGCCGAGAATTCTCTCGGCTGCGTCTGCGAGTTCGCGCCGGAAGAGCCCGCTCAAGTAGTTCATGTCAACCAACATCGGACCGCCGTCAAGCGTTCGGTAAAGATTTATCCAGCCCCACTGTCCGCTTGCGGTAGTCAATGGCACGTGAAGACACCAGCAGTTCCCGGATTCAATCCCTTCGTCTGCATCCATTTCGCCTTGACGCCAGGACCAGTAGATTTGACCGTTGCGTGATGCGATGTCTGGTGGCTTTTCGCCAAACTTCGACGCTCGCTCATTTAGTTCCGCACCTGCCTCATGCCCAAGCTGGACGCGAGCATACGTGAAACCTGCAGACTCCAGCATGTAGGAGACGGCTTCAAATAACTCTTTTAGATCGGTTGCTCTGGCCAGTGACCGACTGGCGCGTCTTATTCTAATGTTGTTTGCTACTCTAATCCTCCGGTCACCAACTGTGCGCTTCACACCTGCCCTGAGCTCATCCATCTCGTGGTAGCGAAGATGCCCGACGGCGATGATCACCGCAACAGTAACTACGAAAAGCACAAATCCTGTTGCGCGAGATCCCGTTTGCGTGAAGAGCATTGCCAGGAGGCCAAAGGTCGCGCAGACTGCATACAAGACCAGCGCCACCTGACGCTGTGACCATCCGCGCGCCAGCAACATGTGATGAATGTGTTCGTTGTCCCCCTCAAAAACCGGCTGACGACTTATCATGCGGCGCGCCATGGTCACCGCGGTGTCAACTACGGGAAGCCCAAAAGCGAGGACGGGAATTACTACGGCCACTGCCGTAGTTGCTTTCTGTGTTCCCAGAACCGAGAGGGCCGCCAGCGTAAAGCCGACAAAGAGGGCCCCGGAGTCGCCCAGGAAGATCGACGCTGGATTGAAGTTGTAACGTAAGAATCCAGTTAGGGCGCCGCAGAGAACGAGCGCCACCACTATCACGAATGGTGCTTCGCGACTGAAAGCCACCGCCAGGATCACCAAACATGAGAAGAGTGCCGCTCCCGACGCCAGGCCATCGATACCGTCTATCAGATTGAACGCGTTAGCAATCCCTACCAACCAGAGCACAGTTATGAGGAATGAGAGTGTGGATGGAAGCGTAACTGATCCCACGAAGGGTATCCCGATTCCCTCTATGCGGCCACCCAGAGCGTAGAACAACGTTGCAACAAGACCCAGCACGACAAATTTGACAGTGGCATTCGTGCCGCGTAGATCGTCGTATATTCCCAGAAAAAGCACGAGCGTTGCGGGGATCAGCATAACGGATATCAATGAAGTGTGCTGCCGCAGCGTATGCGTTAAGAGGTTATCAACCAGAGGCAGAGTTGACAGGGCGATTAGACAAGAAAGATAGAGTGCCACGCCACCAAGGCGGGGCACCGCTTTGCTGTGTGCTTTTCTGCCGTTGCTGGGGACATCAAGTAGCTTAAACCTTTCGCAGAGGCGACGGATCAGAGGCGTAAGGAAAAGTGATGAAAACGTCGCAATCAGAAAAAGAGCTATGTAAGTATTCACGCGGCCGGAACCTCCGCTGGGTTAACGATCAGAAATGGTCTTCGGAGTTTGGTTTTTGGACTTTTGTTCTTTAGTCAGTGGTCAGTTGTCAGTTGTCACTCATGCTGCGGAGAAATCCCACCCACGGGAGTGGGTGGATCGTTCAAGTCCAGCCTACAGAGAACGCTGATCAAGTTTTGAATCCCACCCACTCCTGTGGGTGGGATTTCTCCGCTGCATGAGTGACCCACTGACAACTGACTACTGACAACGGACTACTGACTACAATCCAAAACCAAACGCCTAAGACCCTAACACCAACTTAATCATCTGCGGTAACACCGCATCTTTCGAAAATTTCCGCGCCAAGTCGAGGCTACCGTTCGCAGGGCTAGCCAGACGCTGGGCCGCTTTCGTGATGTGACTTACGACTCTATCGACCTCACCGTGACGGGCGGAACAGTAGGCAAGGCCGTTAGTGCTTTGCGCTGCGATGTCGGTGATATGACTTTCCTCTGGGCCAATATACAAAAAAGGCCGGTCTACCGACAGGATGTTGTAGACCTTGCACGGATGGACTATTCCCGCAAAACCATCACCCATTACTACCGTGTGCAGATCGGCGGCGGAAAGAGAGGCTGACAGCGCTGCCAGAGGTTGGTAAGGAAGACACTTCACCGTCTTCAGCCCGTGCTGTGCCGCGAATGCTTTGACCTTTGCTTGTTCGCTGCCGCCACCGACAAAACAGAATGAGATCTCGCTTCTGTCGGCCAACCGCAAAGCAGCCTCCAACAGTGTGTTGAGGGGATGACAGGGGCTGTGGTTCCCGGAATACATGACGACAAAACTCTGGTCGAGATTGTGTCGCTTGCGAAACTCGCTCCTGCCCTCTTCATCAAAGAAAATGGCATCGTCATGCGCCCAGGGCGGTAAGACGGTGATGCGGTCTTCTGCAACGCCGTTCCCGCCGTTCTCCATTACGCGTTGCTTCATGAAACGATCCAACACGACTACGCGATCCGCCTGGCGCAGGCTGTAACGAAGAATGATGCGGAGCATACGTGCGGTAAAGGACTTTTCCTTGAGCCAACCGGCTGCAATTGCCTCATCAGGGTTAAGGTCCATAACCCAGAAGACAAATCGGCCTCCCCTGGCTCGCACAAACAAAGCACCCAGGAAAGATATCAGCGGAGGCGAAGTCAAAGCGACTACAACATCGAAGCGTGGCAGCAGCAAAAGTCGCAGCGAGCAATTAATCAGGAAACTGGCGAAGTTTATTGCGCGACGCAACTTTGACC
>JBOGOU010000429.1:0-5269 GCA_050748205.1 Pyrinomonadaceae bacterium
GTTTCACTCAGGCCTTTGCTGGCACCCGATACCCGACACCCGACACCTGTTTCTTACTGGTAAGTGAACTGAACAATTCGCTGGGCAATGCGGTCAAGCTCTCGTTGATAACGAGAAACATTCAAGACGATCGGATCGCCGGGTTTCAATGTGTCCAGGACGCGTTGGAAGTCGGCAAGGGTTGTGACAGGCACGCGATTGATGCGCGTGATTACATCGCCCTCGCTCAAAGCCGGCTGGCCACCGGCCAGTCGTACATCGGCTGCCAAACCGTTAGGATCAACGCTCTTGACGTAAAGGCCACGCACGCCGGTCAGGTGTTTTTCCGCGATTAGTTGTTGCGTGATCTCTGTCAGCGTGATGCCGAGATGCGGTCCATTGCCCTTTGTTTCAGGCTCCTTCTTTTTCGGAGTGTTGAGATCATCGGAAGTTCTGATGACCTGAGCGGGCGGCCTCTCTCCGAGCACGACATTCGCCGTGTGTTTCTCCAGTTTGCCGTCCGTATCGCGCAGGAAGGTCAACGCAGCCGACTGTCCCACGGGACTGCCAGCGACCTTTTGAATCAGATCTTGAGCACTTGCGACCGGCTGACCATTAAACTCGATAATGATGTCGTTGGACAGAATACCGGCTTTGGCGGCAGGTGTTGGTTGCCCGTCTTTGGTTTGCTGGACGTCCATAACGATCGCGCCTCTGGTTTCAGACAAACCATATACTCTCGCAAACTCATCTTTCACTGAGTCGAGCGTGATACCCAGGTAGCCTCGTCGCACTTTGCCTTGCGCTACGATCTGCCGGTAGACGAAATTGGCCTCATTGGCAGGCAGTGCGAAACCGATGCCGTTGTAGTCGCCGGTGGAAGTGGCTATTTGTGAGTTTACGCCAATCACTTCACCGCGCATGTTAACGAGCGGTCCGCCGCTGTTGCCGCGATTAATCGCTGCGTCTGTCTGGAGGAAGCGCTGGAAGCTTGTGAAGTAGGGAGTCTCTCTTTCTTTCTTGGAGATGATTCCCGCCGTGACGGTTTGGTCCAATCCAAAAGGAGAACCCATTGCTAATACCCAATCGCCAACCTGCGCGGCGTTTGAGTCGCCCAGGGTGACCGTCGGCAGATCCTGTGGTGCGTCGATTTTGACGACCGCAACATCAGTTTCTTCATCGATGCCGACAATCCTGCCGCGATACTTTTCGCCGGACTGAAGTCCCACAGTAATTCTGGTAGCGCCCTCGACGACGTGTTCGTTGGTGAGAATGTAACCTTTCGGACTAACTATGAAACCGCTGCCGACGCCGCGAGAGGGCCGGCGGGCCTGACGACGAAACATGTCAAGGAGCGGGTTGGTCGAGGTCTCATCGTCTTTGTCTGCATCATCCTTTTCTGCGGTCTCGGGTGCGGCCGTCATGGTTTCTATATTTACGACCGCGGGCTCCACACGCCGGGCGATCTCCGCAAACGAGGCTGACAAGGCCTCAGGAGCGCGCGCAATCTGGGCTTCGTTTTGCGCGACCGTTGGGCGGCCGGAAAGAATCGCGCCGATTCCAATACCGGCAAGAAGACATGCGACGGCGAGCGCTGCAATCCAGACGCGGAGTTTTCGCAAAATCGCCCATTCTTGAACTGTTGTTTGGTCTTTAGGAAGTTCCAACATAACGCACCGCCTTTTGGCAAAAACCGAAGCCGCGCCCTCGACGGTGTCACTAAACGATTGAAGTGACAGTCGGAGCTTGATTGGAGTTCAGAGTATAACTAAAGCCGAAGCCAGGGGCAAAAGAAGTGGGTAGGACGGGAGGAAGAGGCGGCAGACGGCAGGAGGCAGGAGGCAGACGGCAGGAGGGAGACGGCAGGAGCGGTAAGCAGGAATTCATTCGAGGCAAAACTGATCAAGGTATTGCTGCTGCTTCCTGCCTCCTGCCGCCTGCCGTCTGCCTACTTCCTACTCACGGCCGCAAAAATACCTTCAATATCCCCTTTTTGGCCGCGCGCTCCATCGCGAGCACACCTTCTCGTAGTGGATATTCCTCGCTAATCAAACTGTCCACGTCGATAGCGTTTTTCCCCAGAAGATCGAGTGCGGGTGCGAACCTTCCACACCGCGAACCAATAATGCTGATCTCGTCCACGACAATCGATGAGGCGTCGATCGCCGTCGTTCCGTGGAAGGTCGATTTAAGAACGAGTACGCCGCGCGGCCGCAAAAGATCGACAGCGGTCGCAAAGGCTGATGCCGATCCAGACGCCTCAACCACAATATCAAATTCACGCTTTCTTTTCGTGGCCTTCTTTGCTGTGGCTGTTTCAATTCCTCGTCGTTCAGCGATGCGCATTTTTTCGGGGTGTTTGCCTAAGAGCAAGACCGGTGCTCCGGTCAAGGCAATCGCCTGGGCACAAAGCAAACCGAGCTTGCCATCACCGATCACGGCCACCTTCTTGTCCTTAGTGACGGACGTTCGCTCCATAATTCCGCAGGCCGCAGCGAGCGGCTCTGCAAAAACTGCATGCTCGTCAGCGATTTTCTCCGGCACGGGCACAAGGTTTACCAACGGTAGTCTCAGAAACTCGGCATGCGCGCCGTCGCGTCCCAGGATCCCGAGCACTGTGCGGCCCGGACAGTGGCGTGCATCGCCTGCCCGGCACAGTTCACAGTCGCCGCAGCCGGCATTGATTTCGCCTACCACTCTCTGACCCTTAAGCCTGCCGTCCGGAGATTCTTCGACGACTCCAACGAACTCATGGCCGATTGTTCCTTTGAAGCCTGCGTAGCCCCGCGCGATCTCCAAATCAGTGTTACAGATTCCGGAAAGCAACACTCGCACAAGTGCTTCTTGACCGCGCTCGGGCACATCAACGTCGCGGAGAAAAAGGCCGCGCTTTTCAACTCTTAAGGCCTTCATAAAACCAAACAGAAAGTTCAAGGCACGAGAAAAGAAGATGCGACTCGTCAGAAACCTAAAAACTTTTCGTGCGAGCGTATGCGTTCTGGGGCGTTAATTCGATTCTCTGCTTCGGCTCAGTAACGTTGATTGGCAGCCGCCATTCAAGATCCTCTTCGCCGGCAAGTACGGCGTGCACCCACCAGGGTCCGTGACTGACAACAACGTCTGCTTGTCCATGCCGGTCGAGGCGGGCGGTGATGGGTGTCCGCCCGTTCATGCGCTCGTTCAGAAAATCATCAAAGCGTTTGCCCGCACGCCGTTCGGTGAAGTATTCATGGCGCACAGCAACTATGTCGACCGGGTAGAGTTCCACTGGGATATCGAGAGCAACCCCGGCCATTTCGGGCGCCGGCCGCATTACTATCTGGATCGTGGCTTCCCCTTTCTTGTCTTCTTTCAACGTTCCCACGTCAGTGGGCAGTTTCCGATATACGAGCCAACCAGCCGCTAAAAGGGCCAACACGAGCGCTGCTTGCAGCACGAGCGTCACTAGCCGGTAGATGATTCCTGGATTTTTCACTTGTTTAGTTGCTCAACGAAACTCCCTGGCTATTTCTTCAAGCCGCGTACGTAAGCAACAAGGGCGTTAACCTGCTCCTCCGAGATCTTCCTACCAAAAGCGGGCATTCTGCCGCGGCCATTCATGATCGAGTTGAATAGTCGCTCATCGCTGACGTCGGCCTGCCATTGGGAGTTCGTCAAGTCTCGGGCTGAATTAAACTTTGCCTTGAAAGTCTTTGCGCGACCATCCTTGCCGTGGCACGAGGCACATCTCCTGCCATAGATTTCTGTCGCCGACGCTTGGCTTAATTCCGTGAGATGGTTGCGGAGTACAGCATTTGATCTGGCCGGAAATGCGATGAAAACTAACACGAATGCCAGGGCGGAAGCGAAAAACGGCAATGCCTGCTTCATTGATTCTGATTCCCCCACTTCCGAAGGTACCGGCCTTACTAAACTTGGGTCAAAAATTCGCGCTGGCCGTTTCAACCGAATTTGCCCTAATGATACCGAAGCCAGAGTCTTTTGTGTATCCTCCGCAGATTCCCGTTATCACAGGTTGAAAGCTTTCGTAATGAGAAGTAAGCTCAGAGCGAAATGGAACGATCAATATCGGGACGGAATAATTGAGCGAAATGCTACTGGATAAGTTTCGCGACGAATGTGGGGTCTTCGGAATCTACGGGCATGCGGATGCGGCGAGACTGACATATCTCGGTCTTTACGCATTGCAACATCGTGGTCAGGAGTCCTGTGGCATCGTTACGTCTGACGGATCGGAATTGCGTCAGGAGCGCGCCATGGGACACGTCGCCGAGGCGTTCGATCAGTCCCGGCTCGATCGTTTGCCGGGCTCAAGCGCCATCGGCCACGTCCGCTACTCCACTGCCGGCGAGGTGTCGATCCGCGAAGCCCAACCATTTCTGGTCACGTGCCAGCATGGACACATTGCTGTGTGCCACAACGGCAACCTTCCCTTTGCCCGGGAGGAGAGGCGCAAGTTGGAGAAGGAAGGCGCGATCTTCTCGGCAACTTCAGACACGGAAGTAATCCTTCACGGGGTTGCTCGTTCACGTGCGGCCAATGTTCGGGAGGCGATTCCAGAAGTTCTGCGAGACACCGAAGGAGCGTTCTCGATGCTCTTTCTAACGCCCTCGGAATTGATTGCCATCCGCGACCCGCGTGGCTTTCGTCCCTTGGCCCTGGGACGCCTGGGCGATGCTTGGGTGCTGGCCTCGGAAACCTGCGCCTTCGATCTGATTGACGCTCAGTACGTGCGTGATGTGGAACCCGGAGAAATGATCGTTATTGACGAAGACGGCCTGCGGTCTTCTCATCCTTTGCCGACGCAGAAACATTCGATGTGTCTTTTCGAGCACGTTTATTTCGCGCGTCCCGATTCATTGATCTACGGCCATTCGGTAAATGAATCGCGACACAAGATGGGTCGACGTCTCGCCGTTGAGCAACCGGCGGAAGCCGACATAGTCGTTCCTGTACCCGATTCAGGAACGGCGGCAGCTATCGGTTACGCGGCGGAAAGCGGCATTAGTTTTCGCTTTGGCCTGGTGAGAAATCATTATGTTGGCCGGACCTTCATCGAGCCAAGACAGTCGATCCGCTCTTTTGGCGTGCGGATCAAACTTAATCCTGTGCGCGATCTGATTGCCGGGAGACGAGTCGTTTTGATTGATGATTCGATCGTCCGTGGCACAACGTCGAAGAAGATTGTGAGGATGGTGCGGGAGGTGGGCGCAAAAGAGATTCACGTGCGCATTAGTTGTCCGCCGACAATTAGCCCTTGTTACTACGGCATCGATACTCCGAATAAAGC